>NC_008340.1:982783-1310377 GCF_000014785.1 Alkalilimnicola ehrlichii MLHE-1 | reverse complement strand
TCACTCAGGGGACGGCCGATATCGCTTTCACGCAAACTGAAAATGGTGGACGCCCGCTCGGTGTAGCGCCGCACGTTCAGGTCCTGGTCCAGGAACAGAATGGCGATCTCGATACTGTTGAGGACGTTCTGCATATCGCTCTGGGCCAAGGCGAGGTCGTCCAGTTTCGCCTGCAGTTCGCTGTTGATCGTTTGCAGCTCCTCGTTCATGGACTGCATTTCTTCCTTCGACGTGGTGAGCTCCTCGTTGGTCGACTGCAGCTCTTCGTTGGTCGATTGCAATTCCTCGTTGGAGGACTGAAGCGCGTCCCGCGATACCCGGGCCTCCTCACGCAGGGCGATGATTTCGTCGCGATACTGTTGCAGTTCGGCCTCATGGGCGGCGTCGGCTGCGCTCTGGCTGCCCTCTTGCCCCTGCGCAGTCCGCTGAGGGGTCACCTCCCGGAAGACCACCATGGTCATGCCCTGCAGGGCGGTTGGCTCCCGAAAGGACTGCACCGTAATGTCCAGGGTCAGGCCCTTTTCCGTCTCGGTCAGGGCGAGGCCGTGAAGGTGCACCGGTTCCAATTGCTCGTTGGCCTGTTTCAACGCCCGGGCGAGCGGTGCCCGAAGGCCGGGGCGCGCCATGGCATGGATATTCCAGTTGGCCTTGCCCGCCGCGGGCTCGAGATACCTCCCGGTGCGGCCACTGATGTAAACGATGTCGCCCTCAGGGTTTAACAGGACTGCGGCCGGTGCATAGACCTGGAGCAGCACATGGTCGGCGGCGGCCTTCAGATCGTCGCCCTTGTCGGCGGGTAGGTTCGGCGTGGACACGGAATGCTCCTGCGTTGTCCGGGTCAATGGCGGGAAGGCGTTTAGCAGAAAATCGATTCTCTCAACGGAACGCGTGTCCCGTCGTGAATAAATCCGCAAGGCCGATTGCACGGGCTCGAAGAGATGGGTTTGCCGCCCCACGGTTTCGGCGCTGCCCAGCACCAGGAGGCCATCGGGCCGCAGACAATAGTGGAACAACGGAATCAACTTGCGTTGCAAGGCCGCATCGAAGTAGATGAGCAGATTCCGGCAGACGACCAGGTCGAGCCGGGTGAAGGGCGGGTCCAGCACCACGTCGTGCTGCGCGAACAGCACCTGATCGCGAATGTCAGCGTTCACCTGATAGTGGGCCTCGTGTTGGCGGAAGAACCGTTCCAGGCGGTCCGCCGTGACGGCATCGGCGATGGACAACGGGTACTCGCCCCGGCGTGCAGTGGCAATGGCATCGGGGCTGAGGTCCGAGGCGAAGATCTGCGGCGCGAAGTCGGCGGGATGGGGCAAGCGCTCTGCCGCCTCCCGCAGGGCGATCGCCAGCGAGTAGGGCTCTTCGCCGGTGGAGCACCCCACCACCCAGGCCCGCAGCGGCCGCGCAGTGCCGCATCGTTCGAGCAGGGCCGGAAGCGCCGTCTCTACCAGATAGTCCCAGACCTCCGGGTCACGGAAGAAGCGGGTGACCCCGATCAGCAGTTCCTTGAACAGCAGGTCGATCTCCTGCCGGTTGTTCTCAAGAAAGTCCGCGTACCCGGCCAGCGAGTTGATGCCGTGGACGGCCTGGCGTCGCTCGATCCGCCGGTGCAGGGTGCTGGTCTTGTACAGCGAGAAGTCATGTCGCGTGTGGCGCAGCAGCAGCCCGACGATGCGCGCCAGCGGTTGCGGCGGGGCCGCGGGGCTCTCGTCCTCATCACCGGGTAGCACCGGGGCGGTCACCTGGTCGACATAGGCCTGAATGCGCGTCGCCAGGGTATCCGCCGGTGCGATGATGTCGACGCATCCGGCGTTGATCGCGCTTCGCGGCATGGCGTCGAACTGGGCGCTGTCAGGGTCCTGGGCCAGCGTCAGTCCACCCACCGCCTTGATCTCCTGCATGCCCAGGGTGCCGTCCGAGCCCATGCCGGAGAGGACCACCCCGATGGCGCGCCCCCCCAGTGCGCTCGCCAGGGAGGCGAACAGCACGTTGACGGGCAACCGCATACCCCGGGGCTCCATGGGCTTGGCCAGATGCAGTGCGCCGCCCGCCAGGGTCAGTTCGGTGTTCGGGGGTATCACATAAACGTGGTCGGCCGCCACGGGTAGGCCGTGCTCCGCCTCCCGCACGGGCATGGCGGTCACCCGTTGCAAGAGCTGGGGCAGCAGGGCCTTGTGGGTTGGATCAAGGTGCTGGACGACGATATAGGCCAGACCGCGCCCAGGCCGTGCATGGGCGAAAAAGGCCTCAAGCGCGGTGAGCCCACCGGCTGACGCGCCCAGACCGACGATGCCGGGCAGATTGGTGTTGGCGTTGCGAAGGGTCAAGACTCACGGGATCCCGACTCGTTGGACACAGTGATCAGCACCAGGTCGCCCCCGGGGGCCACCGCCGCCACCAGATTGACCGGGCCTTCGTCCTGCGCCAACCGCACGCGACAGGTGGCTTCGTCGCCTTCCTCCCCCAGTGCCGCGAACAGATCCTGCACGGCCGGCCGACTCTCCGACGCAAGTACCTCGCTGAAGGCACGGCCGATGGGGCACCCACCCACCTGGCCGGCCCCAGCGCGATTCACATCCATGATGGTGCCTGAATGATCCACCACGAAGTAGGCCACGGGGGCATATTCGTATAGGGTCTGATAGCGGTTGAGGGCCGCCTCTGCCTCGCGCTCGGCAGCGACCAGCTGCTCCTGCTGCAAATCAAGTTCCACCTGGTGGACCTGCAGTTCGTGCAAGAGTTTGAGTGCCTCATCGGCACTGCCCGGAGCGCTGGCGAGCCGATAGAGCATCCCGAGGGCATCGACGCTGACCGTCCACCCGTTGGCCGGCGGCGCTGTGCCAGACGCGAGCTTGCGCTCGGCTGCAAGGCGCAGCCGCCCTTCCTCTGACAGGTCACCAGACATCGTTCAGCCTCCCAAAGCTCCGGTGGTTCACCCGGCAAACGCTTTGCCGGCACCCCCGTCTGCTTTTATCCTACGCGCTTTGTCGAATTGCCGGAATGCGGCACTCCCGCTTCACCCTCCGGATCGGCCTGGAAGAATTGGTAGCCCGCCCGGCCCTTTGCCTTTGCCTGGTACATGGCGGCATCGGCCCGTTGGTGGAGGGTCTCGGCATCCGCACCGTGTTGGGGAAAGATACTGATGCCGATGCTGGCGGAGACCTGCAGGGTGTGGTCACCCACATGCAGCGGCGCCGTGATGGCCGCCAGCACTTTTTCCGCGATGTGCGCCGCATCGTCCGGGCTATCGATCTCCTCGAGCAGAACCACGAATTCGTCACCCCCGAGACGGCTCACGGTATCGGTCTCGCGGACACAGTCCGAAAGCCGATAGGCGGTCCCGCGGAGGGCGTGGTCGCCGATATCATGGCCCATGGTGTCGTTGATGCGCTTGAAGTGATCCAGATCCAGAAACAGCAGGGCGAGTTGCCGGTCATGGCGGCGGGCGGCCCCCAGGGCCCGGCCAAGCCGTTCCGCGAGCAGCGCTCGGTTGGGCAACCCGGTCAGGCTGTCATGGTGAGCCAGATAGGCCATCTTCTGGGTCACCGAGCGCGACAGACTGACATCGCGAAAGACGATGACCGCACCGGTGACCCGGCCGTTACGATCATGGATCGGTGCCGCGGAGTCCTCGATGCCGATGCTGCCGCCATCGCGTTGCAGCAGGATGCAATTGGCCACCAGCCCGACGGTTCTGTCTTCGTTCATCGCAGTAACCGCAGGGTTCAGCGCGAACTCGCCGGCGGCCCCGTCCACGATCTTGAAGACGGTCGCCAGAGGCTGGGCGGAGGCCTCGTCCCGCGACCAGCCGGTGAGGGTTTCCGCCACCGGGTTGAGATACGTCACATAGCCCAGGCTGTCCGTCACCAGCACGGCGTCGCCGATGGATTCCAGGGTGACACGGGCACGCTCCGCTTTCTGGAACAACGCCTCCTCCGCCACCTGCCGGCCCGATTCCACGGCCTTTTGCCGGGCGACGTGGCGGAGGATGGCGGGAAGCCAGCTATCCCCTTCCAGCCGGCCCCCGTCCAACGGCAGGATCAGTGCCTCGGGGGCAGCGAGTTGTGCCTGACTGATCGCGTAGTCCGGAACGGCCACGTCGAAGAGCACGATGTCCGCGGCACGGATCGCCCTTGCATCAATGGCACGCGATACCATGTCGAAGGGCTGGCCGAAGTGAGTGGCGACCACCGCCATGACCCTGGCCGCCGTTGCGGGATCAAGGCCCAGGAGGAGGATCGACACCGGATCGGCCGCCACCGGTGTGGCCACTGGCGTAAGCGCTCGCCCGCTCACCAGTGGCCCTCGCCCATGATAGAGTCCATTGGTCGCGGCCCGTGCCACCATCTCCCGGTCAGGGAAGGCGCCGTCGATCACCTGGGGAGCTGTCCCCTGCTCCCGAATGGCCTCGGGGTGCTGGCGCGGCCGCGGGGTCTCACTATCCTTGAACTTCATGGAGGGACTCCTGCAGTCTCGACGACCGGAGGATGCGCCCGGACAGGGTATAACGTCTGTGCGCTCCACGAGGAATCGGGCGGCGCTATGTGTGCTAGCGAACAGAGGGTCTGAGTAGCGGTTCGACACCGCCAAGCCTGGCGGACACGCAGCCGCGGGGCATCGCCCCCGGCCTGTTGGGTGCGGCAGGGAAGGCCCCCTATCCTATCCTGTCGAGAGGCGTTGAGGGTGGCCCGCTCTGGCACTGCCCCAGCGCGACTCACCGTTGGTAAAGGGATAACCGTCCATGCAGGTATTACAGCGCGCGCAACTCAACCGGTTACTCGCAGCCCTCCCCGCGAGCGATTTCGCACGCCTCAGCCCCCATCTGGAACCGGTTTCCCTCACCCTGGGCGAGTCCTTGTGCGAACCGAACAAGGAGATGAAGCACGTCTACTTCCCGGTGGATTGCATCGTGTCACTGCTCTGCCTCATGGAAGACGGCAGTTCGGCGGAGACCTCGGTGGTGGGCAATGAAGGGATCGTTGGGGTCTCGTTGTTTATGGGGGGTGAAACAACCCCCAGCCAAGCGGTGGTGCAGGCCGCGGGACACGCCTATCGACTGACCGGGCGTGCCCTGAAAGCCGAATTCCACCGTGGGGGCCCCATGCAGCACCTTCTGCTGCGCTACACGCAGGCCCTGCTGACACAGATGGCGCAGACCGCTGTCTGCAACCGGCATCACACCCTGGATCAGCAGCTCTGCCGCTGGCTGTTACTGAGCCAGGATCGCCTTCAGTCCACCGAGCTGATCATGACGCAGGAGCTCATCGCCAACATGCTCGGGGTGCGCCGGGAGGGCGTCACGGAAGCCGCCAACAACCTGAAAAAGGCGGGGCTGATCAGCTATCACCGTGGGCATATTTCCATCCTCGACCGGGCCGGGCTCGAGCGTCGCGTCTGCGAGTGCTACGAGGTCGTGAGGCGCGAATACGCCCGGCTGCTGCCTCGGGAGGTGAGCAAACCCTCAACGCAGGCCGACCAGACCGGGAATGAATAGAACGATGACCACGGCACCCCTCTGAACGGCCCCATCCTCCCCCCTCGCCGAGCCCTCGGGGTGGCCCGGTTTGATCCGTACATTCCTTTTTTGTTATATTCTCTTTGGTTATTACGATATAGCTTCGTTGCCATATTTATGCCCTCCACTTGATCAGGTCGCTGCTGAGAGCCCGCACAATGAAACGCAGATTACTCGCCCGGGTCACCGGTCTAGCCCTTCTCGCCCCACTGGCATGGACGGCTAATGCCGCCGATCCATCGGTAGATGTCTACGCCGTGCTCCATTTGTCGCTGGATCACCTGGACAACCGCGAGAGCGACAGCCAGTTCCTCTCCACCAATCAGTCCCGCCTGGGCATCCGGGGCAGCACCGCCCTGTCCGCCGACACCCGTGCCCTCTTCCAGTACGAAACTGAAGTCAATGCCACGGAAGGCGGCTCGGGGCTCTTCCGCCGCAGCCGCCACAGCTTTCTGGGCCTGAGCGGGCCCTACGGCACCGTCCGTGGGGGCAACCTGGACGGCCCCCTCAAGGCCCTGACCGACCGCACCCAGTTCTTCACCGCCCGACTGGGTGACCCCGGCAACCTGATTGCCGGTGCCGGCGTGACCTGGGAGGACACCATCGGCGCGGCAGACGCCCCCGGCCACCTGCGCCGGCACAGCAATGCGATCGACTACACCACACCGGAATGGCAGGGCCTGAGCGCCACACTCATGGGCACCCCGGCACAGGGTGAATCCAGTGCCCAGACCGGTTCCTGGATGGTGCGCTGGCAACAACCCGCCTTTCAGCTGGCCGCCGGCTGTGTTCACAGCCGTTCCGGCAACTTCGCCAACGGCGATCGTAGCCAGACGACCCGCCAGCTGCTCGCGCAATACCGCGAAGGGGCCATCAACCTGGTCGCCATTGTCCAGGACCACCAACACATATCTGGACGGGGGGACCGGGATGCCCGCGCCGGCCTTCTCGGCCTGGGCTACCGGGTCGCACCCGGCCTCGAACTCCAGGGGCAGGTCGCGCACTTCGACGACGACCGCGGCAGTGACCATGACTCCACCCTTTACACCGTGGGTGTGGAGCATGCGATGAATCCGCGGGCCCGGGTGTATCTGAATTACGCCCAGGTCCGCAACGGGGATCTGGCCGGCCGTAGCGTGGCAGGGCAGTCCCATGCCCCGCCACCCGGGCCTGACAGCAGCCGCAGCCGCATGCTGGAGGTGGCGGACGGCAACAACCAGTGGGGGGTGTCCGCCGGGATGCTTTACGTCTTTTAAGCGACGTCTTTGATCGCAAAAGGGGGCGCCACTCTCTCGAGTGTCGCCCCCGTCCCCGGGCCCTTCCCTGGCCCATTCAGACCGTCTGGCGGTTACAGCCCCAGCCGCTCCATCTCCCGCTCGGCAGCGGCCGCCGGCAGCGGGATGAACCCGTCCCGAACGGTCACGTCCTGCCCTTGCTGGGTGTAGATCATGCGCAGGAACTCCCGCTCCACCGGGGGCAGTTCCTCGTTAGGGTGCTTGTTGACGTAGACGTACAGGAACCGGGCCAGCGGGTAATCGCCGGTCACCGCGTTCTCCGCGCTGGGCTCGAACAGCTCACTGTCGCGACCGAGCGGAATGGGCCGCACGCCGGAGGTCTGGTAGCCGATGCCCGAATAGCCGATCCCGTTCAGGGACTCGGTCACGCCCTGCACCACCGAGGCGGAGCCCGGCTGCTCGTTGATGCTGTCCTTGAAGTCACCGTCGCAGAGGGCGTGCTCGCGGAAGTAGCCGTAGGTGCCGGAGACGGCGTTGCGGCTGTAGAGGGTGAAGTCGCGGTTCTGCCACTCGTCGGTCAGCCCCACCTGACCCCAGCGGGTGATGTTCCCACCACCGCAGCGCTGGGTCTCGGAGAAGATACCGTCCACCTGCTCGATGGTCAGCCCCTCGATGGGGTTGTCGCGGTTGACGTAGACGGCCAGCACGTCGATGGCCACCCGCGCCAGGGTAGGCTCGTAGCCGTGGGCGTCCTCGAAGGCCTGGATTTCGGAGTCACGCATGGAGCGGCTCATGGGGCCGAAGTGGGCGGTGCCCTCGGCCAGCGCCACCGGGGCGGTGCTGGAGCCGGCGCCCTCGATCTCAATGGAGACGTTGGGGTAAAACTCGTTGAAGGTCTCGGCCCAGAGGGTCATCAGGTTGTTCAGGGTGTCGGAGCCCTGACTGGAGAGGTTGCCGGAGATACCGGAAACCCGCTCGTACTTGGGCAGGTTCGGATCCACCTCGGCAGCACCCGCGGCGCCGACGGCAAAAACGGTTCCGGCCAGGCCGGCGATGCAGCTTTGCTTCCACATAAGTTCATCACTCCGATCAAACGATGGCGGTTAACGCAGAACGGAGTATGGGAAGCGCATCTGACGCCGACGTGACCGATTCATGACCATCCGGTGACAGTGCCCCGGAGTATCCTCAGCCCTCGGACTGACGCAACCTATCCAGGACCGCTTCCGGTGAGGCCGATCGCGGCAGCGTGAGCCGGAACACCGCGCCTTCGGGGCCACTCTCCTTCAGGGTCAGCGCCCCGCCGTGGTTGCGCGCCAGTTCCCAGGCGATGGCCAGACCCAGACCGGCGCCGCCGGAACGTGGCGCGGTCCGCTTTTCCACGAACAACTCATCACGGACCGTATCCGGGACACCGGGACCATCGTCCGCGACCTCCACCCAAACGGTATCTGCATGCTGGCCGCCCTGCACCTGGATCTGTCGGGCGCCGGCAGCCACCGCGTTGCGGACCAGGTTCAGCAGGATGCGAAAGATCTGATCAAAATCGGCGTCCAGGACAACGGCGTCGGCACCGGGCGCCTGCAGTGAGGCCCGGGCCACCTCCTCGGGACCGATGGCCGCACGGGCCTCCTCGACCACGTCATCAAGGGTGAAGCGCTCCAGTTGCGGCGCTCGTTCCCGGGCATTGCCCACCTCCAGCATCGCCTCGCACATGCGCACCGACCGCCGCACCGAGCGGCGGATCATCTCCGCGCTGCGTTGCACCAGCGGGTCGGGATGGCGCGCCAGCCGGTCCCCCATCAACTGGGAGGCCACCATGGTGTTCCGCAGGTCATGCGTGACCTTGCGGATGGAGCGGCCCAACTCGGCCAGTTGCTCCTCTTGGCGATCCCGCACGATGGCGAGAATGTACTCCCGATTGTCGATCCGTATACAGGAGGCGCGGACCTGGGCAGGCAGCAGTGAGCCGCCCTGCGCCCGGCAGGAGAGATCGTCCGCGACCCAACGGCCCTCCCGGCGCACCTGGGCGAGAAAGGCCTGCAGCCGTGGGATCTCATGCGGGTGGATGTCGGCCGGGGTCAGCCGCTGGAAATCGTCACTGCTGTAGCCCAGATAACGGCAGGCGGCGGCATTCGCCCCGGCGAAACAGCCGTGGTCCACATCGATGAGAAAGGCGGGGTCGTAAAGCTCCTCGAACAGTCGGGCGGTGGCATCCTGCGTCTTGGACAGTTCGTCGGAGAAGATCATGCGCGGTGGTTTCCGGTGACAGCGGGTGGAGTGAGCCCGTATGCCCATAAACCGTAGCTGTCGGACCAATATCTGCCAGTTCAGCCGAACAGGAGATCGCCGTAGCTCCAGATCAACGTCCCCAGCACAATGGAGGCATAACAGGCGTAGGGCACCGAGCGCCAGAACCGGGCCAGGGCCGGCATCGTCGCCCCATCGACCTCGCATTGGTCATCGCCGCATTGCGTCGCCCGCCCAAAGACCCGCGTGCGGTGAAACTCCACAGCGAAGGAGAAGAGCACCATCAGCGCCCCGGAGCGCTGAAACCAGTGCCCCTCACCGGTTGCCATGCTGACGTACAACGACACCATCACCGGTAAGATGGCGCACAGCATTAGCACGGCCTCCAGGACGTAATCCTGCCGGGAGGGGAGCGGGCCGCTGACCACGCCGTTAGAATTCGCCATCGGGCACCTCGTGGTTGTGTCGCCAGCCCAGGGCCCATCGCCCTTGCCGGTCACGCCCCGCCGGCGGCGCCGTTCCGCCCTCGCCCACGCTTGCGGGCACGGACAGAGACCGCCCTGTGCATCCGGGCGGTGACGCGGCTGAGGCCCCGCCTCAACCAGCGGAAGCACGCCGCGAAGGCCTGGGCACGGAGTTCGGCGTTGCGCTGCTCCACGGCACGCAGCTTCGGGTCCGGCGTGTGAAACGCCATGGGCACCTCCAGACAGCGACTCCCATCGGGCAGACCACTTCCAATTGTGGTGCACGCGGGTGGCACTGTCATCGGTAAAGCTACTTAGGTGGGTTGCTCCCGCCCGCTGAATACAGCCCCGCTGCCACCGGGCTTTGACCCCGCCGGCGGACGACCGGATAATCGGCCCCGGCCCCGGCCCAGGGCCGGCTCGCCGCCCTGCCCCACCGAAGAAGACGTGATCGCCCATGAGTACTGAGAACGCACCACAAACCCCTGCCGAGCAGGAAGAGCATGCCCGTCTCGCCGAAGTGATGGCCCGCCTGCAGCGCGCCCTGGAGGCCACTGACCGGCGCCTGCGCGCCTACGCCGAGGAGGTCCGGGAACAGAAGGAATACCTCTGGGAGGCACGGGCGGATATGGACCATGTGGAGAAGATCTCCACGCGCCAGTCCATCGAGCAGTCGGTGATGACCGGTGAGACCATTCTCGACCGCCAGAAACGGCTGAAGAAGCTCCAGCGTGCCCCCTATTTCGGCCGCCTCGACTTCGCCGCCGACGGCGCAACCGGGACCGACCCCATCTACATCGGCATTCACCACTTCTACGACGACAACAGCGGGGAGAACGTGGTCTACGACTGGCGCGCGCCCATCGCCAGCCTGTTCTACGACTACGAAACCGGCCCGGCCCGGTATGAATCGCCCGACGGTGTGGTGGACGGCGAGGTCCAGCTCAAGCGCCAGTTCCGGATCCGCCACGGCAAGATGGAGCTGATGATCGACAGCAACCTGCATGTGGTGGACGAGGTGCTCCAGGAGGAACTGGCCCGCAGCTCCGACGACAGCATGCGGAATATCGTCGCGACCATTCAGCGCGACCAGAACGCCATTATCCGCAACGAGACGGCGCCGGCACTGATCATCCAGGGGGTGGCCGGATCCGGCAAGACGTCCATCGCCCTGCACCGCATCGCGTTTCTGCTTTACCGCTTCAAGGAAACCCTCAGCTCGACGGACATCCTGATCATTTCGCCCAACCGGGTCTTTGCTGACTACATCGCCAACGTGCTCCCGGAGCTGGGCGAGGAGCAGGTGAATGAGATCGGTATGGAGACCCTGGCCGACGAGCTGCTGGAAAGCCGCTACCGCTTCCAGACCTTCTTCGAGCAGACCGCCGAGCTACTGGAGAACGACGACGAGGCAATGAAGGAGCGGCTGCGCTATAAGGCCTCCCCGGAGTTCCTCAAAAAGCTCGGCGAGTATGCGGCGCACGTGGAGGAAAACCGCTTTGTCGCCGAAGACCTGTGGATCGCCCGCCGGCTGATCCCCGGCTGGTTGCTGGAGGAGATCTTCCGCAAGCACCGCAATATGGGCATGTCGGAGCGCATTGCCCAGGTGGTCCGGGAGACCGAACAGAAGTTCGGCATCCAGTACAACTACGACCTGATGCCGGAGGACCGCCGGGCACTGCGGGAGGCGGTGAAGGGGATGATCCGCCAGTCCACCCTGCGCGAGACCTACAAACAGTTCTTCACCTGGCTGGGTCGGCCGGAGCTGTTCAAAACCGCAAAGAGGGGCAAGCTGGAGTACGCCGACGTCTTCCCGCTGATTTACCTGAAGATGCGCCTGGAAGGCATCCGCTCGCCCTATCGGTACGTCAAGCACCTGCTGATTGACGAGATGCAGGACTATACCCCGGTACAGTACGCGGTGATCGCTCGGCTGTTCCGCTGCAACAAGACCATCCTGGGCGACGCCAATCAGTCGGTAAACCCTTACAGCGCCTCCGATGCCGAGCAGATTCAGCAGGCCTTCATGCAGGCCTCACGGGTCAGCCTGACCAAGAGCTACCGCTCCAGTTACGAGATCACCCAATTCGCCCAGCAAATCGCCCCCAACCCGGAGCTGGAGGCCATAGAGCGCCACGGCGAGCCGCCGCGGGTCGTCCGCTGCCGGACCCGCAAAGCGGAGCTGGCCCACATCGAGGAACAGGCAATGGACTTCCAGGCCTCGGGCCACAACACCCTGGGCATCATCTGCAAGACCCAGAGGCAGGCCAAACGGACCCACGACCGGCTGAGCGAGACGCTGGAAGGCATCCGACTGCTCACCGAACAAAGCAGCGGATTCGCCCCGGGCATCATCGTCTGCACCGCACACATGGCCAAGGGGCTGGAGTTCGACCGGGTGATCATCCCCGAGGTCAGCGAGAAGAACTACCGCACCGACATGGAACGCAACCTGCTCTACGTGGCCTGCACCCGCGCCATGCACCGGTTGACCGTAACCCATACCGGGGCACCGGCCGCCTTCCTGCCGGCCGCGGACGAGGTCGCCGTCACCGTTTCACTCTGACGCCGCCCGCTCAGGCTGGCCCGAAGGCCTCCTCCACTGGCACCGGCCGGCCCAGGTGATAGCCCTGGCCGTAAGCGATGCCGTAGTCACGCAGCATCGGCACCAGGACCTCCTGGTCAACGAACTCGGCAATGGCCGCCTTGCCGAAACCGGCCGCAATGTCGGCGATGGCCCTGACGATAATCCGGCTGTCCTCGTTGTGGGGCAGGCTGCGGATAAAGCTACCGTCGATCTTGATATAGTCCACCGGCAACTGGCCCAGGTAATGGAAGCTGCTGAACCCGACCCCGAAATCGTCCAATGCCGTCTGACAACCCAAGGCGCGGATGCCCTCCAACACCCCTCGGGCGGTGGAAAAATCGGTAACCGCCGCGGTCTCGGTGATCTCCAGTATCAGGTGCTCCGGGTCCGCACCACTGGCGCGGAGCTCGTCCGCCAGGAAGGTCGTCAGTCCATCGTCGTGGAGCGACTGCCCCGACAGGTTCACTGCCAGGCCAATACCCTGTGACTGCACCCGGCGGAGCACCTTCAGGGCCGCGCGCAGCACCCAGCGGTCCAGCTGAACGATCTGGCCACTGTGCTCGGCGAAGGGGATGAACCGGCCGGGCAGCAGCAGTTCACCGGACGGATCGCGCATACGCACAAGCACCTCGTAGTGGCGCACACTGCGGTCCCGCAGCCGCACGATGGGCTGCACCATGAGCTCGAAGGCATCACCCTGGAGCGCCTGGTGTAACTGCTCCACCCAATAGACCCGCTCCTGCAGCTCGCCCTTGGCGTGGTCCAGGGCGTGGAGCAGGTGCCAGCGCTGGACCCCTGTCTCTTTCGCCTTGTACATGGCCACATCGGCACTGGCCATCAGATCGGTCGGGGTTTCGCCATGTTCGGGGAACAGCACAATGCCAATGCTGGCGCTGACCCGGTGGCGGCGCTCGCCGATACTCAGGCCCAGGTCTTCCAGGAGCTTGACCATGTACTGGGCCACGGAGACCGCCGCGTCGGCATCCGTCTCCTCCAGCAGCAGTGCAAACTCGTCGCCGCCCAGGCGGGCGATCACGCCCCGGTGCTCCAGATGATCCAGCAACGTCCCGGCCACCAACCGCAACAGCTCATCACCCGCGTGGTGGCCACTCAGCTCGTTGACATCCCGGAACTGGTCCAGGTCCATCAGCAGCACCGCCCCGTGCACCCCCTTGGCCAACGCCCTGTCGAGGGCCTCCTGAAAGTAACGGCGGTTGTAGAGCTCGGTCAGCGGATCACGCTGGGCCAGCCAGATCAGCCGCGCCTCCGCGGCCTTGCGCTCGGTGATATCCAGCCCCACCGAGATGCGGCCCGCCGGCCGCCCCTCCTCCGCCGCCAGCGGGGCGTGGTACCAGGCCACGATCCGCTCCCCCCGGCCGGGGCTGTGCAGCGGGCGCTCCTCCTCCCGAGGCAGGCCGCTGTTACGACCGATGGGGACCAGGCCCGGAAAGACCGCGTCAAAGTGCGCGCCCACCAACTCATCCTCGCGACGGCCCAACGCCGCCTGGGCGTAGTCGTTGATTAGCGTGATCCGCCCCTCGGCGTCCTGACTCACGATAAGGACCCGGGCGGTGTCCAGCAGACTGCTGACGAAATCCCGCTCACGCCCCAGGGCGCGCAGCTGGGAGACCACCTGCTCACGCCGGCGCCGCACCTCGCGCTCGAGGGCCTCCAGCTGATCGGCCAGACCGAGCGTGGTGGTCTCCAGCAGATCGATTTCATCGGCCAGCCGGGGGCGCCCGACCGGAATGGCGGTACGCGCCCGCTGAAAGCCGCCCTCGGCCAGCCCCGGCAGGACCTGCGCCAGGCGGCGCAGACGCAGCATCGGACGCCACAGGATGAGCAGCAGGATCGCCTCCGCCACGAGCCATCCGGCCAGCCCCATAAAGAAGAGGTTGCGGGTGTGCCACTGGATGACATCCAGCTGGCGGGTGATATCGGTAATCAGCAGCAGGTAGCCGCTGCCACCGGGCGCCTCATGCTCGGCCAGCGTCACCGCGTTGATCTCCAACTCCCGTCCGTCGATCGCGATCTGCCGCGGGGCGCTTACCAGGGCCTCCATGCTAACCTCGCTGGCCAGGGCCTGCAGCCAGGGCAGGGTCACCTCACTGCGGGTGAGGGCGAGCAGATGAGCGTCCCACTCCGGCAACCGGGGGATGTCCCCTGCCTGATCCACCATGGTGTCGCCGCGTAGCAGCAGCGCCACATCACTGCCGGAGACATCGTGCAGCTGGCGGGTGAGGTCCACCAGGGAGCGCGACAGCATCACCATACCGGCGGTCTCACCCGCCACCAGCATGGGCACCACGCTGAACTGACGACAGCCCGCCTGGCAGATCAATGCGGTCAGTGGCCTGTCGTCCAGACGGACCTGATGCAGCCAGCGCTCGATCCCCTCCGGCGCGACCGCGGGCCTCCCGCCGCGGGCGGCCACCTGCGTGCCGTCTGGCGCGTAGACGCCGATACGCTCCACCCCGGCCTCCAACTGCAGAGTGGGCCACTGCCCGTCGAGAGCGCGGTGCGCACCCTCCGAATCACCGGCCTGCACGGCCCGGGCCAGCTCCGGTGCCGACGCCACCAGTGCCGCCAGCTCGCGCAGTCCCTCCGCCGATCGCTCCAGCGCCAGGCGGATCTCGCGATGCTGGCGCGCCTGGTGCGCCTCACGGGCCTCCTGAAACTGCCGCTCCAGGGTGCCATGCCCATGCGCGGTGACCAGGGCTGCCAGCCCCACCAGCACCAGACTGGTCAGGGCGATGACCCGCCAGGTCAGGCCCAGGCGGAGTCGGCGTCGCGCGGTTCCGGTTTCGCTCATGCGCATCCTTCAGTCACCGGGTCGACGGCGTCAATAACGCAGCGAGAGCTGCATGAGCAGCATATTCCATCGCCGGCGGGTGTCGGAGGGATCGGGATTGTCCTCAGTGGGCAGCCAGCCGGTACCGTCCACATAGTGGTACTCAGCGCCCAACTGCACCTTGGGATGGGGCTGCCAGCGCAGCCCCAGCGTCCAGTCGTGGGCAAAGCGGGCATGGGCGGGCAGGCCGGTGGCGGCGGCGAAGTCCCGGCCCGAGCGGTCACTGCGGTCGCTGACCAGGCTGTCGTAGCGGATCAGCCACTGCCAGTCCGGGTGAAAACGACGGGTGTATTGCACATACCAACTCTCGCCGGTGATGTCGAAATCGGCGCCGATGTCCGCCAATCCCTCCATGCTCGACTCCCGCACCGCAAACTCCGCGGTCAGGTCCCAGAGGGCCTCGTTGTATTGGAAGGAGACAATCCAGGGCTGGAAATCGAACTGACCATCACGGGCACCGTCGCGCTCAAAGCGGGCCTTGACGCGAGCCGCACTGAGCGCAGCGATGATGCGTCCGCCGTCGTGCTCATAGAGCAACTGGCCAATCACCGAGTCCCGGGGCTCTATACCGCCCGGCACCGGGTCCAGCCGCAGCGTGCGCTCCAGGTCGTCGTCCGCCTGGACCCGGCCAAAACCCACCTGGGCCCGGAGCGCGCCACCGTCGGGGATGCGCTCCTCCAGGTAGACGGTGCCGCCGTCCGCCGCCAGGGCCAGTGAGCGGGCACGATCGAAGTAGATGGACTGCGGCAGCAGGATACCCGGCCTCGCGAACGGCACATCCCGGGTCTGGTTGTGCAGGCCGAAGGGGTTCTTGAAGCGGCCCGCCTGCAGGCCCAGGGTGCGGCTGGCCGACGATACGAACTGGTAGTCCACCACCCCATGGTCGAGTTTGGGCCGGGCGTCACGACCATCCCCACCGGCCCGACGGCTCAGCACCTGGGCCGAAAGCAGCAGATCGTGGTGGGGCCGCAGCGAGGCGTTGGCGGCGATCTCCGTGAACTTGAAGCTGCCGCCGCCGTCGCGGCTGGGGCCGAAGAAGTTGTTGTGGTCCGTAGTGACCCAGCCCTGGCTCAAAAAACCGTGCAGTTGCAGGGTGTCCAGCATGTCCTGCCCCGCGGCGGCGGTGCTCAGCCCCAGTGCCAACACGCCCGCCAGACCACCGGCAGCCCGCCTATTCAATCGCAATGATCTGGACGCGCTCATCCAGGTACTCCCTTGTCAGATAGCCCAGCGCGCCAGGGGTGGTGGCCACGCGCTCATGCATCTCCGCCTGGGAACCCACCCGATGGGGTGACTGACCGGTGCCCGAGAAAACGGCCCGGTCCCAAGCCAATTGCAACTGGTGGGGGAAGGCATCAAGACGGCCCTTCACGAAACGCTCGTGGACCGGGTGACCCTCGGTGAGCACGAAGACCCGGGCGCTGGTGCCGTCCGGCCAATGGCGCTGTCGCATCGCGAACATGGCACGAACGGCATCCCGGCTGATCGCTTCGGTGCCGACCCCGGGGTGGGCAACCAAATAGACCGGCTCCTGCTCGGCCAGCGCCTGGGCGCTGCTGAACAGTGCCCAGGCAAGCATTAGCCCAGCCAGTGCCGAACCGGAGCGGCGCGCCCCGGCTGACCGCCAAAGGCATGGGCCCCGGTCTGTGGTGATACCGGAGAGGGATCGGATAATAGCCCCTAATGTCCTGAGTCGCAGCAGCTTATTCGTCCTTGCGCCGTGGTGACCGTTACGCAGTTTCTTATAGGCTTAGGTGCTCCGTAGGAAGTTACTATATCGAAACCGGTCGGCTATAGAAACGCCGACGCGCTCAGGGTTTAATCCATGAACTTCGTCCGGTTCCCTAGCTTGCGGGAGGCCGGGCCGTCCGGGTGCCGGCCCGGCGCAGCAATGCGGTGGGAAAGGTACAAATGAAGGTGCTGCCCTGCCCCGGCTGACTGCGCACGGTAAGCTGCGCCCGGTGGCGATTGAGCACATGCTTGACGATGGCGAGCCCCAGACCGGTACCGCCACTGGCCTTGGAACGGGCGCTGTCCACCCGGTAAAAACGCTCGGTGAGCCTTGGGATATGAGCTGCCGGTATCCCAATGCCATTGTCGGTGACAGATAAATGGGCACCCGCCTTGTCGGCATACCACCGAACGCCGATATAGCCGTCCCCCGGGGTGTATTTAACGGCATTAAAAATAAGGTTGGAGAAGGCGCTGCGCAGCTCGCTCTCACACCCCTCCAGCAACAGCCCCGGCTCGCACGTCAACTCAAAACGGTGATGGCGGCTGCCCGAAAGTGCCTTGCCGTCCTCGACGAGTTCCTCCAGTAACCGCGGCATGTCCACCCACTCCGGGTGGCTGGGCGTGGCACCGGTCTCCAGGCGGGAGAGCAGCAGCAGGTCATCCACCAGCCGGCGCATGCGCTCGGACTGCTCCTGCAACAAACGCAGCATGTCGCCAACTTCGGGGTCGTCCGCCATCTCCTCGTTCAAGGTTTCCGCCACGCCGTAGATGACCGTCAACGGCGTCCGCAACTCGTGGGAGACATTGCCCACAAAGTCCCGACGCATGGTCTCCAGCCGGTGCAGGTGGGTGACATCACGCGCCAGCAGCAGGTAGCGGTCGGTGCCATAGGGCACCAGCCGGATTTCCAGCCAGACCTGGCTGTCCAACGGTGACGGGAGGCTGACCTCGCGGGTCACCGGACTGCGGGAGGAGAGGAACGCCACGAAATCGGGATGGCGGTAGATGTTGGCGATCCGCTGGTGGCTGTCGCCGGGCCAGCGCAGCCCCAGCAAACGTGCGGCGGCCGGGTTCCACCAATCGATGCGGTAGTCGCCGCTAAGCACCACCAGGGCGTCGGGCATGGCGCGGGCCGAGTCCCGGTAGCGGGCCATCAGGCGCTGCAGATTACGCCGACGTTGGCGCTGGCGCTGCTGGCGCTGGTACAGGGCGTCGAAGAGGTGCCGCCAGAGCCCATGGGCGGCGGGGGGTGCCAATTGCCGCCCCTTACGCAGCCAGGCCTCAAAACGGTAGAGGTTATACCCTTCCCAGGCGAGCATCGTCAGGGCCGCCAGCAACAGCGCCTCGCTCAGCGCCTCCGCCCACCAACCGACCAGGGCCGCCAGCAGGAACAATGCGGACAGGCGGGACAGCACCCGGGGCCAGGGGTTTCCCTGCATCATTCAGACCTGGGCCGAGAACCGGTAGCCGGTACCGCGCACGGTCTGCACCAGATGGTCGTGTCCGGACTCCGCCAGTACCTTGCGCAGCCGCCGGATGTGGACATCAACGGTGCGCTCCTCCACATAAACATTGGTACCCCAAACGTTATCCAACAACTGACCGCGGGTATAGACCCGCTCCTGGTGGGTCATGAAGAAGTGCAGCAGGCGGAACTCCGTGGGGCCCATGTCCAGGGTCCGCCCGTTGCCGGACACCCGGTGGCTGACCGGGTCCAGGGTCAGCCCCTCCACCTCCACGGGTTGGTCGCCGGCATCCGGCGTCGTCCGTCTCAGCACCGCCCGGATACGGGCGATCAGTTCCCGAGGCGAGAACGGCTTGGTGACGTAGTCATCGGCGCCGACCTCCAGACCGCGCACCTTGTCCTCCTCCTCGCCACGGGCGGTGAGCATGATCAGCGGCACATCGCGGGTGAAGGGGTCGCGCTTGAGCTCCCGCGCCCAATCGATGCCGCTGACGTCGGGCAGCATCCAGTCCAGCAGGATCAGGTCCGGCACGCGCTCCAAAAGCGCCGCCTTGCCCTGGGCGACATCAGCGACGCCGGTGATCTCGAACCCCGCGCGCCGCAGCGGCAGCAGCAGCATCTCTCGAACGGCCGCATCGTCTTCCACGAGCAGTATATTGACAGCCATGCATCCAATCCCCGTCAGGTAACGACGGCCGCTATTTAAAGGCAGTAATGTTACAGCACTATGAACCGCCCCAGCCGCCACCCCCGGGGGTCATGACAGTGAGCCGGTCCCCGGCCGCCACCTCCAGGCGCACCTTGCCCGGCAGCAGCTCGCCGTTGAGCCGGTTCTCGCCCACCGCGCCCGGCGCGCCACCTTGTAGCCCCCAGGGGGCATGGCGGCGCCGTTCGGTGATCAGCGTGACCGATGCGGGGGTGAGAAACTCGTACTCCCGGATCACCCCCTCGCCTCCGGGATGGCGCCCGGCACCGCCGGAGCCACGGCGCAGGGCATAGCGGCGCAGACGCAGCGGATAGGCCATCTCCAGCGCCTCCAGGGGGGTGTTGAGGGTATTGGTCATGTGCACCTGAACGCCCGACCGGCCGCGATGGTGGGGACCGCCGCCCATGCCGCCGCCCAGGGTCTCGTAGTAGTCCCAGGGCGAGTCCTCCGCCAGCGCCCCCATGGCCAGGTTGTTCATGCCGCCATGGCTGGCCGCGGGGATGCGGTCCGGCAGCGCCGGCGCCAGCGCCCCCAGCACCGCGTCCACCACCCGCTGGCTGGTCTCGACATTGCCGGCAGCCACCGCGGCCGGGTGGCGGGCGTTGAGCAGGCTGCCCTCGGGGGCGCTCAGGGTGATAGGCCGGAAGGCACCGGCACAGGCCGGGGTCTGCTCCGGCATCAGACAGCGGAAGGCGTAGAACACGGCGGCGGCCGCCACCGATAAGGGGCAGTTCAGGTTGCCCCGCACCTGGTCGGCGGAGCCGGCGAAGTCCACGTGGGCATCGTGGTGATCGAGGGTCAGGGCCACCTGGATGGGCAGGTCCTGCTGCCCCTGGCCGTCGTCATCCAGGTAGTCGGTAAAGGTCCACCTGCCGTCGGGCAGGTCCACCAAGGCGGCCCGCACCAGCCGCTCGGCGTAATCGTTCAACGCCGCAAGGGCGGCCCGGAACTCAGACATCCCCATGCGCCCGACCAGTTCCTGCAGCCGGTGCACACCGCTGGAGACCGAACTGGCCTGGGCGGCAAAGTCGCCCCCCGCCTGCCGGGGGTTGCGGGTGCGCGAGACGATGCGCTGCAACACGGCCTCGTCGCGCCGGCCTGCCCGGTAGAGCCGCACCGGACTGATGAGCACCCCCTCCTCCTCCAGGGTGGTGGACAGGGGCATGGAGCCCGGGGTCACCGCACCGATATCCGCGTGGTGGGCGCGGTTGGCCAGGAAGGCGACCCGTTCGCCATCCACGAACAGCGGCGAGACGAGCGTGACATCGGGCAGGTGGGTACCGCCCAGGAAGGGGTCGTTAAAGACCACCATGTCCCCCGGCTGCCAGTCGAAGCGCCGGATCACCCCCGCCATGGCGTAGGCCATGCTGCCCAGATGCACCGGGATGTGCGCGGCCTGCGCCGCCAGCCCGCCGTCGGCATCGAACACCGCGCAGGAAAAATCCAGCCGGTCGCGGATGTTGGGCGAGAAGGCGGTGCGCCGCAGCACGGCGCCCATCTCCTCGCAGACGGCGGCCATGCGGCTGGAAAAGACACTGAGGGCAATCGGGTCCATGGTGGTTGCTCCTGGGGCACGGTCGGGCCGTGCCGGGTCAAGATCAGGCTTTGGGTGTTATGGTACCTGCCGCTGCGACAGAGTTGATCCCATGCCGGTGCACTGCACAATTAGCCTATAATGGGCGGACGCGGAACGGGACGGGGGTTGAGATATTCCGCTCGAGTCCCCAAATAATGTACTAAGGAATTTACAACTCGATCGAGCGAGCCGGGCCACCGGCTGTCATTCCCAAACGGAGATACTGAGGAGCGATCATATGGCTTTCAAGCTGCCCGATCTGGCTTACGACTATAACGCGCTGGATCGCGCCATCGACGCCCAGACGATGGAAATCCACCACACCAAGCACCACAACACCTACGTCACCAAGCTGAACGACGCCATCGCGGGCAAGCCGGAGGCCGATCTGTCTCTGGAAGACCTCCTGAAGAAGGCCGGCCAACTGGGTGCCCCGGTGCGTAACAACGGCGGTGGCCACTGGAACCATACCGCCTTCTGGCAGTGGCTGTCCCCCAACGGTGGCGGTCAACCGCAGGGTGAGGTGGCCCAGCAGATCGACCAGGCCTTCGGCTCCTACGAGAAGTTCCGTGAGGAGTTCACCAACGCCGCCCTGGGCCGCTTCGGCTCCGGCTGGGCCTGGCTGATCGTCAACGGCCAGGGCCAGCTGCAGGTCACCTCCACCCCCAACCAGGACAACCCGCTGATGGACGTGGCCGAGGTCAAGGGCACCCCCATCCTGGGCCTGGATGTCTGGGAGCACGCCTACTACCTGCGCTACCAGAACCGCCGTCCGGACTACGTCGAGGCCTTCTGGGACGTGGTCAACTGGGACGAGGTGGCAAAGCGCCTGGCCGAGGCCAAGTAAGGCCCGGACCGCGCCCGGGGCGGCCGCACCGCCCCGTTCACAAAGGCCCCGGCGAACACATCGACCGGGGCCTTTGTGTTTCAGCCCACCGCCGCGGCCTCTGGGCAATTTGTCCGACCAACCAACAGGCTGCACGCAACTTGCGCCCCGCCCGGGGCCTCTCTAGAATCCTCCCTTTTTCCCCGGCGGCCCTCGCCGCCCGCTGGCATCGCGGAGCCCGATCATGCTGGAAGCCCTCATGCCCACTTACAAGCGCCTGCCCGTTGCCTTCGAGCGGGGTGAAGGGGCCTGGCTGTGGGACGACCAGGGGCGCGCCTACCTGGACGCCCTGTCCGGCATCGCGGTCTGCGGGCTGGGCCACGCCCACCCGGCGGTCACCCGCGCGCTGCAGGAACAGGCGGCCACCCTGTTGCACACCTCGAACCTCTACCGGATTCCGGTGCAGGAGCAGCTGGGGGCGCGCCTGACCCAGGTGGCCGGGTTGGACGAGGTGTTTTTCTGCAACTCCGGCGCCGAGGCCAACGAGGCGGCCATCAAGCTCGCCCGGCTCTACGGCCACCGGCGGGGTATCGAGCGACCGCGCATCCTGGTGATGGACAACGCCTTCCACGGCCGCACCCTGGGGACGCTGGCCGCCACCGGCAACCCGGCGGCCCAGGAGGGGTTCGGACCGCTTCCGGAGGGCTTTCTGCGCATCCCCTACGATGACCTGGAGGCGGCCCGCCGGGCCGCCCGCGAACACGACGACATCGTCGCCGTGCTGGTGGAGCCGGTCCAGGGCGAAGGCGGCGTCCGCACCCCGGCGGCGGACTACCTGCCCGGCCTGCGCGAACTCTGCGACCAGCAGGACTGGCTGCTGATGCTGGACGAAGTGCAGACCGGTATGGGCCGCACCGGCCGGCTGTTCGCCTACCAGCACGCCAACATCCGCCCCGACGTGCTCAGCCTGGCCAAGGGCCTGGGCAACGGGGTGCCCATCGGGGCCTGTCTGGTGGGAGGTGCCGCGCGCGGCGTCTTCGGCCCCGGGAACCACGGCTCCACCTTCGGCGGTAACCCGCTGGCCGCCCGCGCGGCCCTGGCCGTGCTGGAGACCCTGGAGGAGGACCGCCTGGCGGAGCGGGCCGCGGTCCAGGGTCGGCGGATCCGCGAGGGCCTGATGCAGGCGCTGGGCGATCACTCCGGGGTCCGGGAGATCCGCGGCCTGGGCCTGATGATCGGGATCGAGCTCACGCAGCCCTGTGCCGGGCTGGTGACCGAGGCGCTGGAGCAGGGCCTGCTGATCAACGTCACCGCCGGCTCGGTGGTACGTCTGCTGCCCCCGCTGGTGATCAGCGACGAGGAGGCCGACCGCATCGCCTCCGGGGTCGCCGACCTTATCCGGGCATTCCTGACCAGGGAATGCGCCTGAACCCCACCCGGGGAGGACTCACATGCATCCGCGTCATTTTCTGACCCTGCTCGACTTCACACCGGACGAGCTGCGCCGCGTCATCCACCGCGCCTCGGAACTGAAGCACATTCGCGACCAGGGCCAGTTGCACGAACCGCTGCGCGGCAAGGTGCTGGGCATGGTCTTCGAGAAATCCTCCACCCGTACCCGGGTGGCCTTCGAGGCCGGTATGAACCAGCTGGGCGGCAGCGCCATCTTCCTCTCGCCCCGGGACACCCAGCTCGGGCGCGGCGAGCCGGTGGAGGACACCGCCCGGGTGCTCTCCCGCATGGTGGACATCATCATGATCCGCACCTACGGCCACGAGGTGCTGGAGCGCTTTGCCGAGTACTCCCGTGTCCCGGTCATCAACGGTCTGTCGGATCGCTTCCACCCCTGCCAGTTGCTGGCCGACATCCAGGCTTATGAGGCGCATCGGGGCAGCATCCAGGGTCGGACCGTGGCCTGGGTGGGCGACGGTAACAACATGTGCCACTCCTGGATCAACGCCGCCCGCCAGTTGGACTTTCAACTGCGGATCGCGGTACCGGAGGGCTATGACCCCGACCCGGACCTGATCCATGCCGGCGGCGACCGGGTCAGCGTGCACCGGGATCCCCGCGAGGCCGTGGAGGGGGTACACTTGGTGACCACGGACGTCTGGGCCAGCATGGGCCAGGAGGAGGAGGCCAAGGCACGCATGAAGGCCTTCTCCGGCTTCTGCGTGGACGATGCGCTGATGGGCCTGGCGGCGAAGGACGCGGTGTTCATGCACTGCCTGCCGGCCCACCGGGGCGAAGAGGTGTCCGCCTCGGTGATCGACGGCCCGCAGAGCGTGGTCTGGGACGAGGCGGAGAACCGCCTGCACGCCCATAAGGCCCTGATGGAATTTCTATTGCTGGCACAGGAGTGAGCGTGGTGAGCGGCGAGAGGGTGCACGGACAGGACGAGGACATCCTCCTTGAGCTGGACGACATCGAGTGCCGCTACGACGACGAGCCGGTCATCCGCGGGTTGAGCTTCCGGCTGCGGCGCGGCCAGGTGGCGTGCCTGCTCGGACCCAGCGGCTGCGGCAAGACCACCGCCCTGCGGGCCATCGCCGGCTTCGAGCCGGTGCGTGCCGGCGAGATCCGCTTGGCCGGCGAGGTCATCTCCCGCCCGGGCTACACCCAGCCCCCGGAGAATCGCCGGCTGGGGATGGTGTTCCAGGACTACGCCCTGTTCCCCCACCTGAACATCTACGAGAACATCACCTTCGGGCTGCGCGACCACACCCGGGCGGAGCGCCGGGCCCGGGCGGATGAGCTGTTGGAGCTGGTGGATATGCGCGGCATGGGCACCCGCTACCCGCATGAACTCTCCGGCGGACAACAGCAGCGGGTCTCGCTGATCCGTGCGGTGGCCCCCCGCCCCCGCCTGGTGCTGCTCGATGAACCCTTCTCCAACCTCGATGTGGACCTGCGCGAGCGCCTGGCCCGGGAGGTGCACGACATCTTCCGCGACCAGGGGGTCACCGCCATCCTGGTCACTCACGATCAGCACGAGGCCTTCGCCGTGGCCGATGTGATCGGCCTGCTCAAGGACGGGCGCATCGAGCAGTGGGACACCCCCTACAACCTCTACCACGAACCGGCCTCCCGCTTCGTGGCCGAGTTCATCGGCCAAGGCGTGCTCATCCCAGCCACCCTGCGTGACCACAACCGGCTGCAGACCGAGGTGGGCACGCTGCTCGGCAACCGCGCCTATCCCTGGCCCAACGACACGGCCGTCGACATCCTGCTGCGGCCGGACGATGTGCGCCTCATGCCGGAATCACACCTGAGGGCGCGGGTGGCCAACAGGGCCTTCAAGGGCGCAGAGACCATCTACACCCTGCGCCTGGAAAGCGGGCGGCAGGTGCTAGCGCTGGCCCCCAGTCACGACGTGTACCCCGAAGGCACCGACGTGGGCATCCGCATCGATGCCCAGCACCTGGTCGCCTTCCGTCGCGAGGAGGAGTAACCCGCCAAGGCAGGGACCGGCCTCATCCGCCCCCGCCTTCGAACGAAAGACGCCCCCGGCGGAGCATGCGGGCACAGACCTCAGGAGAGGCCGGCCGGGAGAAGAGATACCCCTGAACAGCGTGGCACCCCTCACGGCACAGGAAGGCGTGCTGTTCCGGCCGTTCCACCCCCTCCGCCACCGATTCCATGCCCAGGTTGTCCGCCAGGCTCAGGATGGTGCGGATGATGGCCGCCCCACTCTCGTCGGCGTACAGGTCGTTGACAAAGGAACGGTCGATCTTGAGCACGTCAATCGGGAAGCGGCGCAGGTAGGCAAGCGAGGAGTAGCCGGTGCCGAAGTCGTCCATCGCAACCCGCACCCCCATATCGCGGAACTGCCCGAGGGTATCGATGACCGAGGTGACCTCCCGCATCAGCATGCTCTCGGTCACCTCCAGCTCCAGGTTGCCCGGGGGCAGCCCCGCCTCCCCGAGAGCGCCCTCGATAATCCCCGGCATCGCCGGGTCCCGGAACTGGGGCGCCGCCAGGTTGACCGCCAGTTGCACAGGCGGCAGGCCCGCCTGTCGCCAGGCCCGGGCCTGACGGCAGGCCTCGCCGACGATCCACTCGCCCAATTCCATGATCAGGCCGGTCTGCTCCAATACCGGGACGAAGGTCGCCGGTGAATGGACCGGCCCCTCCCCCTCCCGCCAACGCAACAGGGCCTCCAAGCCAATGATACGTCCGGTGGCCGTCTCCACCCGGGGCTGGTAATCGAGATAGAATCCCTCCATGCGGTCCACTGCCCGGCGCAGACGGCTCTCCAGGGCCACCCGGGCCCGTGCCCGCTGGTTCATCTCCGCGGAGTAGTACGCCAAGCGAGTGCTTTCCTCCTGCTTGGCCCGATGCATGGCGGCCTCGGCCCGCTGCATCAGCTCTCCGGGACTGCTGCAGTCATGAGGGTAGAGTGCGACACCCGCGGAGCCGGGCACGTAGAACTCGTCCTCACCGACCCGGAAGAGTTCCTGCAGCGGCGCCAGCAGCCGGTCCACGCCGGCCGCCACCTCGGCATCATCACCGGCGCCGGCCAGCAGGACGGCGAACTCATCCCCCCCGAGTCGGGCCAGGGTCTCGCCGGGGCGCAGACACGCCTCCAACCGGCGCGCCACCTGCTGCAGGACCTGATCGCCGGCATGGTGGCCCACTCCCTCGTTAACGCTCCGGAACCGATCCAGGCCGATGTGCACCAGAGCAAAACACCCCTTCTCCGCCTGCGCCTCGCTGATCGCCTGACGCAGGCGGATCTGGAACAGGGTGCGATTGGGCAGCTCGGTGAGCACGTCGTGATGGGAAAGGTACTGCAGCCGGCGCTCCGCCTCGCGCATCTCCGTAATGTCGTGCACCACCCCGGCCATGCGCAGCGGGCGACCGTCGGCGTCGAAGGCCACGGTGCCTTTCTGATGCACGATTCGGACACTGCCGTCGGGCCGCTGGATACGGTGCTCGATGTCATAGGGCGGGCCGTTCGGCCGCATCGACTCATCGATGGCCTGGCGCACCCGGGCCCGGTCCTCCGGATGCACCGCCTCCATAAAGGCGGCCTCGGTTCCGCCCCATTCCCCCGGGGTCAGGCCGAAGATCCGGTAGACCTCATCCGACCAACGGATCTCGTTGCGCACGAAGTCCGAGACCCAGCTTCCCAAGTGCGCGATCTGTTGCGCCTCCGCCAGCTCCGCCTCCCTGCGTTCCAAGGCCTCCCGGGCCACCTGACGCTCGCGGACATCCTGAAACGAGACCACCGCCCCGGCGATACGCCCCTCCTCGCCATACAGGGGCGCAGCGTTGACCAGGACCGGCACGGGATGGCCGTCACTATGCCGGAACCGCAACTCGCAGCCCTTCAGGACGCACCCCGTGCGCAGCACCTGATCGATGGGCGAGGAGCGGGGCGGCAACGGCTGACTGTCGGGCCCGCTGTGCAGGGCCCACTCCTGGTGATTGGCGCGCAATGCCACCTGCTCGTCGGCCAAGCCGAGCAGCCGGCAGGCGGCCCGGTTGAGAAAGGTGAAGTTGCCTTCGGCATCCACGCTGAAGACCCCCTCGGCCAGGCTCTCCAGCAACTGTTCCCGCATCGCCCCCCCCGGCATGCAGTGCGGAGATGTCCCGCATGATAGTGACAACATATTAGTTCCTTGGTAGGGGAGCCAGTTTGTCAAAACCGGGTGACGTCGGCAATATAACTATTCTACGAATGGTTTTTGACGACGACTCAACTTCCCGCCCCCCCGTCCGATACAGGGGATAGCCAACACACTCTACCGAGCGGCAGTACGCAGCCCAGAGGTCGGGCACGCCGCATGGACACGCGGGAAGCAAAGGGGGTTCCGTGCTCAATAATCTCAAGATCAGCAGCCGTCTGACGCTCTCAGTGGCCACGCTGACCGTGGTGGGCGTGGCGCTCTTCTCAGCGCTGTTCATCTGGCGCACCGGAGCACTGGTGGAGCAGGCCGAACAGCGGGAGCTGGACCATGTCTACCGGGCGCTGGAGACGGAGATCGCCGACGATGCCCGGATGGCCGAGAGCTATGCCTCGCTGATGGCGCACATCCCACAGGTCCGTGCGGCCTTCGCGCGGCGCGACCGCGACTACCTGGTGAACATGCTCCAGCCCATGTACGACGCCAACGCCGAGGCGTACGGGCTGTTCCAGTTCCAGTTTCATGAGCCGCCGGCCACCTCCTTTTTCCGCTTTCACCGGCCCGACCGGTACGGCGACGACCTGTCGGAGGTCCGCAAGACCATTGTCACTGCCAACGAGGCGGCCACCACGGTGCGCGGCCTGGAGGGGGGCGTGCTGGGGATCGGAATCCGCGGGGTGAGCCCGGTCGCCGATCTGGACGGGAACCACGTCGGTGCCGTGGAGTTTGGCATCGACCTGGGACAGCAGTTCGTGGACCGCTTCGCCGAGGAATTCGGGGTGGAGCTCTCCATCTATACCCGTCAGGAGGATGGCTTCCAGGTCTTGGCCAGCACCCTGCGCGGTCAGTCGCTGGTCAGCCAGGGCATGCTCCACCGGGCCTGGACCGGCGACGAGGCGCGTGGCGACACGGAACGCAACGGGGTGCCTTACGCCACGGAGGCACGGCCGATCCACGACTTCTCCGGCGACCGCATCGCGGTTGTGGAGATCGGCATGGACCGCAGCTTCTACGCCGCCACCCTGCGCAACACCGCCCTCCAGGCCGGTGGGATAGCCCTGATCGGCATTCTGGTCGGGCTGGCGGTGGCCTTCTGGCTCGCCCGCGGCATCGTCCGTCCCATCCGCGCCACTGTCGGCCACCTGAACGACATCGCCCAGGGTGATGGCGACCTCACCCGGCATCTGGACGACTCCGGCCGTGACGAGATGGCCGAGCTGGCCACCGCCTTCAACCGCTTCGTGGACAAGATCCGCAAGCTCGTGCGTGAGACCGCCGAGGCGACCACCCAGATCGCCGCCGCCTCCGAGCAGATGGCCACCATTGCCCGGCAGACCCAGGACGGCACGCAGCGCCAGCAGGACGACACCACCCAGGTGGCCACCGCCATGAACGAGATGACCTCCACCGTGGCCGAGATTGCCCGCACCACCCAGGAGGCCGCCGATCTGGCCCATGGGACCGCCAGTAAGGCGGAGGACGGTCGCCAGGTGGTACACGGCTCCATGGAGGCCATCGATCAGCTCGCCGAGGAGGTCCAGGCCGCGGCGCAGGTGATCGAGAAGCTGGCCGAGGAAGGCGAGCACATTGGCTCGGTGCTGGACGTCATCCGGGAGATCTCCGATCAGACCAACCTGCTCGCCCTCAACGCCTCCATCGAGGCGGCGCGCGCCGGCGAACACGGCCGCGGCTTCTCGGTGGTGGCGGACGAGGTGCGCAGCCTCGCCGCCCGTACCCAGCAATCGGTGGGCGAGATCGAAGAGATGATCGAACGGCTGCAGTCGGGCACCAGCCAGGCCGTCTCGGTCATGGAGGAGAGCCGCCAGCAGGCCCGCGAGGGTGTCCAGGCCTCGGCACGCACCGGCTCCACCCTCGAAGAGGTGGCCGCCTCGGTCAGTCAGATCAACGACATGGCCACCCAGATCGCCAGCGCGGTGGAGGAGCAATCGGCCGTCAGCGAGGACATCAACCGGAATATCACCCACATCAAGGATGTGGCCGAGGATACCGGGCGCTCCGTGCAGGAGAGCGCCACTGCCAGCGATCAGCTCGCCCAACTCGCCAGCCAGCTACAGCAACTGGTGGGGCGCTTCAGGACCTGAGTCCGGAACCAGCCCGGCCTCCGGGGCTCCGGGGGCCGGCGTATCAGCCCTTGCGGTGCACGTCCTGCACGTGGGGCAGACTGCCGATGCGGTTCATCAGGCGGCTCATCTGGTTGACGTCCGCCACCTCCAGTGACAGATCCAGCGAGGCGTGCTCACCGCGGGAATCCGACTGGGTGTTGATCCCCAGCAGTCGGATCTGCTCATTGGTCAGCACCTTGGAGACGTCGCGCAGGGCCCTCTGGAGATCCGGCGTGTGGATGATGATATTCACCGGGTAACGCTTGCCCCCCGGATCGGTCCAGGTGACATCGATCAGCCGTTCCGGCGCATCGGAGCGAGCACGGCCCACCTCGGGGCAGTCCCGGCGGTGAATGGTCACGCCGCGGCCCCGGGTTAGGAAGCCGATGATGGGGTCACCGGGCGCGGGCGTGCAGCAGCGGGCCAGCCGGGTCAGCAGGTTGTCCACCCCGTAGATGGTCACCTCGTCACCGCCCGTGCTGGAGACGGTGCTGCGCTTGCGGCTGACCTGCAACGGTTCCTCGCCCTCGGGCCGGGGCAATACCCGCTCGCCGACGATGCTGGCGATCTGACCGGCCGTGATATCACCGCGCCCCAGTGCCGCCAGGAACTCCTCCAGCCGGCGGAAGCGGGTCTTCTGCGCCAGCTCGTCCAAGGGCACGTCCTGCAGCCCCAGCCGGTGGAGCTCCCGGTCGAGGATGTTACGTCCGGCCTGGACGTTCTTGTCGTGATCCTGCTGGCGGAACCAGGCCCTGGCCTTGGCCCGCGCCCGGGAGGTGCGCAGGTAGCCCAGCGACGGGTTGAGCCAGTCGCGGCTGGGGGTGGCTGAGCGTGAGGTGATGATCTCCACCTGACTGCCGCTCTTGAGGGTATGGGTCAGCGGGACCATACGGCCGTTGACCTTGGCCCCGCGGCAGTGATGCCCGACATCGGAGTGGATGTGATAGGCAAAATCGAGCGGGGTGGCCCCCCGGGGCAGGTCCACCACGTCACCCTGGGGCGTGATGACGTAGACCCGGTCCTCGAACACCTCGGCCTTGAAACGATCGATGAAGTCCTCGGCGCCGTTCTCCTCCTGCCCCCACTCCAGGATCTGGCGCAGCCAGGCGATCTTCTGTTCAAAATCGCGGTCCTGGCGGCCGCCCTCCTTGTAGCGCCAATGGGCGGCGATGCCCAGTTCCGCCTCCTGGTGCATGGCGTAGGTGCGGATCTGCACCTCCAGGGTCTTGCCCTCGGGGCCGACCACCGCGGTATGCAGGGAGCGGTAATTGTTCTCCTTGGGCGTGGCGATGTAGTCATCGAACTCCTTGGGGATGTGCTTCCAGAGGCTGTGCACCACCCCCAGCACCGCGTAACAGGTGCCCACGTCCTCCACCAGCACCCGTAGGGCGCGCAGGTCGTAGAGCTCCTCGAAGCGCAGGCCCTTGCGCTGCATCTTCCGCCAGATGCTGTAGATATGCTTGGGCCGGCCCACCACCTCAGCGTCGATTCCGGCCTGCCTCAGGGCCTCCTGCAGTTCCCTGCGGACCCGCTCGATGTAGGCCTCGCGGTCCAGCCGGCGCTCCGCCAGCAGCTTGGCCACCTGCTTGTAGACATCGGGCTGCAGGTAACGGAAGGCCAGGTCCTCCAACTCCCACTTGAGCTGCCAGATGCCCAGGCGATTGGCCAGAGGGGCGTAGATGTCCCGGGTCTCCTGGGCGATGCGCTGCTGCAGCGTCTCGGGCAGGTCGCGGATGCTGCGCAGGTCGTGCAGCCGCTCGGCCAGGGTAATGAACACCACCCGCACGTCCGAGGCCATGGCCAGCAGCATCTTGCGCAGCCCCTCGGCACGTTCCGATTCACCGGACAACTGGCCCGGGTCGTGGAAACGGGAGATGTCCTGCATGCGCGAAGCCCCCGCCACCAGGTGGGCCACGTCATCGCCGAGCTGCTTGCGGATACGGCCCAAGGCGGTGTCATCCAGGGTGGGCAGGTCGTGCAGCAGGCCGGCGGCCAGGGTGGCGGCGTCCAGCCTCAACCCGGAGAGGATGGTGGCCACCGCCACCCCGTGCTCGAAATAGCTGTCACCGGTGGGACGCTGCGCCGACTTGCACCCGGCCTCGGCGAGACGCCAGGCCTCGGCCAGCACCCGGCGGTCGTCCTCGTCCAGCCGGGCAGGCAGCTGCGCTACCCAGCTGTCGTAATCCAGCTGGGCCTCGTCGGGTAATTGTGTCAGTCCGGTATGTACCATTTACACCGTCATCCGCCGTCCATAAGGCGTGAATTGTACCTGTACCGTCTCCGCTTTCACCCCTTGGTTCACCCCATTATCCGCCATGCATCGCGCAAGCACATGTGGCAGCGCCGCATGCCGGGCCAGGCCATCACTGTCTGCAGGTCCAACCACGCCCCAGGCTTGCACAAGCCGCGAAGACTGTATAAATTTACAGTCATCATGACAAACGACACGCTCACACCCCGACAGCAGCAGGTGCTCGACCAGATCCGCGGGCACATCCGGCGCACCGGCTATCCGCCCACCCGGGCCGAGATCTGCCGCGCCCTGGGCTTCCGCTCGCCCAATGCCGCCGAGGCCCACCTCCGGGCCCTGGCCCGCAAGGGGGCCATCGAACTGCGCCCGGGCACCTCGCGCGGCATCCACCTGCCAGAGGAGGCGGCGGCCAACGACAGTGACGGCCTGCCCGTGGTCGGCCGGGTGGCCGCCGGCAGCCCCATCCTGGCCGAGGCCCACATCGACCGGCATTACCGGGTGGACACCCATCTGTTCTCACCCCGGCCCGACTACCTGCTGCGGGTACGCGGCATGAGCATGCGCGATGCCGGCATCCTCGACGGGGACCTGCTGGTGGTCCACCGCACCCACGAGGCCCGCAACGGCCAGATCGTGGTCATGCGGCTGCACGACGAGGTCACCGTCAAGCGCCTGGAGCAGCACGGCAGCCGGCTGCGGCTGCTCGCCGAGAACCCCGACTACCCCACCATCGAGGTGGACCTCACCCGCGATGACGCCAGCCTGGAGGGTATCGCCGTGGGCGTCATCCGCAACGAGGGGCTGGACTGAACCACAGCCGGTGTCCATGGAGCCGAGACCGCCTTTGGCCAGGGACGGCCACCATCGCAAGCGCGAGGAGCCCAACATGACCGAGGCACTGGACAATCTGCTGAAACACCCCCATATCTGGCGTGCCACCGGCGACCCGGACGCCTCCCGGGGGCTTGCCACCGGCTTTCCGGCCCTGGAGGCCGTGTTGCCCGGTGGCGGCTGGCCTGCCGGGGCACTCACCGAGATCCTCCATGACCGGACCGGCGTGGGTGAACTGCGTCTGGTTCTGCCGGCACTGGCCCGACTGAGCCGTGCCGGGCGCTGGGTGGTCCTCATCGCCCCACCCAACCTGCCCTATGCCCCCGCGCTGGCCGCTGCGGGGGTGGACCTCCGCCACCTGCTGCTGGTCCACCCCCGCACCGACCAGGAGGGGCTGTGGGCGGTGGAGCAGGCCCTGCGCTCCGGCACCTGCAGCGCCGTGCTGGCCTGGCCGGGGCCACTGGACACCGCCGCCCTGCGCCGGCTGCAACTGGCCGCCGAATCCGGGGATGCCTGGGGCGTCCTCTTCCGCGATCTGCAACAGGCCGCCCAGCCCTCCCCCGCCGCCCTGCGACTCACCCTCAGCCAGGATGCCGGCGGTAACCGGCTGGATATCTTCAAATGCCGCGGCGGTGGCCGCCAGCAGCTCACCCTGGCGCTGGACCACCCCGTGCCGCTGCCGGCACGGGACGGGGAAGCCCCGCTCAACGCCACTCCCCGACAGCCCACCCGGACGCACCGGCCGGCCGCCAATACGGCACCGCGCCGCCGCCCCCCGGCCACCGTGACCCCCCTGCACCCCCACCGCGCCCGTCGCGGCCGTAACCGCTCCCAACTGGGTCTTCCCCTGGACGGGGAGCGCCACTAAGCCGGGCCGGCCCCAGCCCCGGCCATGGAGATGCCGCGATGCTGTGGCTGGCCCTCCACCTGCCCGACCAGGCCCTGCCCGAGTCGCCCTGCACGCCCCCGGCAACGGGGGCGTGCAGGGCGACCGCCGATCAGGGGGCCGACGACCCCCTCGAAAACCTGGCGGCCTGGGCCTACCAGTACAGCAGCCGGGTCTGCCCCTGGCCGCCGGCCACGCTGGTGCTGGAGATTGGTGCCAGCCTGAACCTATTCGGCGGCCTCCAGGCCCTGCTGTCCAGGATTGACACCGGACTGCGCCGGCTGGACCGGACGGCCCGGCGGGCGGTGGCGCCCACGCCCCGGGGGGCCTGTTGGCTGGCGCGCTGCGGGCAACAGCGGATCCTCCAGAGCCCCGAGGCCCTGCGCCAGGCCCTGGATCCGCTGCCCCTCGCGGTGCTGGACCTGGAACCGCGCCAGCATCAGGCCCTGCACGGTCTGGGCCTGCGCCGCCTGGGCGACTGTCTGGCCCTGCCCCGCCGGGAACTGGCCCGTCGTCTGGGTCCGGCGCTCCACCAGCAACTGGACCAGGCCCTGGGCCACCGCCCCGAACCGCTGCCCGAATGGCGGCCGCCGGCCCGCTACCGGGGCCGCCGGGAACTGGTGCGGGAGACGGACAACCTCACCCCTCTGCTGCCCCTGCTGGAACGGCTGCTGCACGAACTGCAGGGCCTGCTGCGCGGCCTGGACGCCGGTGTCCCCCGCTTTGAGCTGGTGCTGGAGCACCTCCACCGCCCCGCCAGTCGGCTGACCGTCGGCCTGACGGAGCCGGACCGCGACCCGGAGCGTCTGCTGCGGGTGGCTGGCGAACGCCTGGCCCGGGAGCCGCTGGCCGCCCCGGTACAGGCGATCACACTGCTGGCCGAGGACATCCAACCCCTGCGGCCCGAGCCGGAGGCCCTGCCCGGCACTCGCGCCGCCCACGATCATCACCCCATGCGGGTGCTGCTGGAGCGACTGACCGCACGCCTGGGCGAGACCCGCGCCCACGGGCTGGCGGTGCATCCGGAGCACCGCCCGGAACGGGCCTGGCGCCGGGTGCCACCGGGCCAGGCCGGTGCCGCCGCCCCCCAGAAACCCCGCCCCACCTGGCTGTTGGAGCGGCCGCGCATCCTCGGCCAGCAGCAGGGCCAGCCGGTCTGCCGCGGCCCGCTGATCCTGGAGCGGGGGCCGGAGCGCATCGAGAGCGGCTGGTGGGACGGCGCCGACGTGGCCCGCGACTACTACGTGGCCCGCGACCATGACGGCGCCCGCCTGTGGATCTTCCGCGAGCGCCGTGGCCGCCGGCGCTGGTTCCTGCACGGCCTGTTCGGCTGAGCCGCCCGGCCGGAGCCCGCCCTAGTTCATGATCCGGCGCCGCAGCAGCCACGTGGCCAGGGACAACCCTGCCAGGGCGTACACCGCAATCACCCCCAGGTGCACCAGAACCAGGCCCGGCCACTCGCCGATGACCAACGGCCGCACCAGCGCCACCGCGTGCGCCAGTGGCAGGCACCAGGCACCGGCAACCACCGCCTGTGGCAGGGCCTCCAGGGGAAAGAACACCCCGGAGAGCAGCAGCATGGGGGTGATCACCAGCGTAAAGTAGTAAAGGAAGAAGTCGTAGCTGCGCGCCAGCGCAGTGACCACCATGGCCATGGCCGCGAAACAGAAGCCGGTCAGCAACACCACCGGCAGGGCCAGCACCGCGCGCGCATCGGCCACCAGCCCCAGCAGCGAGGCCACCACCAGGATGGCCGTGGCGCTCATCAGGGCCTTGGTGGCCCCCCACGCCACCTCACCGAGCACAATGTCATCCACCGTCAGCGGCGCCCCCAGCATGGCCGTCCAGGTCTGCTGCTGGGAGAACCGGGTATAGGCGGAGTACATGGCCTCAAAGCTGGCCGTGGTCATGGCACTGGAGCAAACGATGCCCGAGGCCAGAAAGACCATATAGGGCAGGCCATTCACCTCGCCCACCAGCCGCCCAAAGCCGTAGCCCAGGGCCAGCAGGTAGAGCAGCGGCTCGCCGAAATTGCCCAGGATGGAGGGCACCATCAGCTTGCGCCAGACCCGCACGTTGCGCCGCCAGACTGGGATGAACCGCAGGCTGGGCCGCGGCCGCAGCCCCCGGGTGATGTCGTCGCGCGCGCGTCCGTCCATCCTTCAGTCCCTCAGCCCATGCCCGGTCAGGCGCAGGAAGACGTCCTCCAGATTGGCCCGGCGGTGCACCCAGCGCAATTCCGGATAGGGGGCCAGGGATGCGAGCAGCAGCCGTTCGTCGGCCGCATAGAGCCGCACTGTCTCTCCCGAGTCCTCCTGCCGGACCCCATCGGGCTGCAGCCCCCAGCTCCGCCACCGCTCTGCATCGCGCCCGTCCAGCTCCACCACCTGGTTCTCGATGTGGGCGCGGATCAGCACCCCCGGGGCATCGCTGGCCACCACCCGTCCCTGGTCGATGATGGCGACACGGTCACAGAGCCGCTCCGCCTCTTCCATATAGTGGGTGGTGAGGATCAGCGTGCGGCCCCGGTCCAGCAGGGCCCGCAGACGGCGCCAGATGTGCTGGCGGGCCTGCGGATCCAGGCCAGTGGTGGGCTCGTCCAGCACCACCAGCTCCGGATCGTTGATCAGCGCCCGCGCCAGGGTCAGGCGCCGCTTCATGCCCCCGGACAGGGCCTGGATGGCGGCGTCCTCGCGCCCCTCCAGGCTGGCGAAGCGCAGCAACTCCGACACCCGCCGGTCCAGTTCCGGCCCGCGCAATCCAAAGTAGCTGGCGTAGGTGTAAAGGTTCTCCACCACCGTGAAGTCCGGATCCAGGCTGTCCACCTGGGGCACGACCCCGGCGCGGGCACGCACCTCCCGTGCCCGGGCCGGCACCGGCAAGCCCAACACCTGCAGGGTGCCGGCACTCGGCGGGGTATGCCCCAGCAGCATCCGCAACGTGGTGGTCTTGCCGGCCCCGTTCGGACCCAGCAACCCGAAACACTCTCCTGGCTGCACCGCCAGGTCGACGCCGGCCACCACCGCCAGCCCGCCGTAATGCTTCACCAGTCCCTCGGACCACACAGCCCATTCCGGTTTCCGGGCGCCCATCATCCCCGTTACCTTGCGAAACCCGCTGTCATGACTAACACTGGAGTAAGGTTTTCCCTTATTGCCATCTCCACCCCATCGTCTTCTCAGTCTCCCCATGACGATCAGGGAGTGTCGTCTTGAGACAGATCGCGCAGCGCATCGCCTGGGCCATCGCGCTCCCCATCATGGCCTTCCTCGCAGTCGCCGGCTTTCTGGTCCATGACCGTATTGAGGCCACCCGGCAGCTGGAGGCCCGCGTGACCCAGCTCGACCACGCCGAGGCCATTGCCCCGCTGATCCACGCCCTGCAACAGGAGCGCGGCGCCGGCAGTCTCTACCTGACCGCTCCGGGCGATACCCGCCTGCGGGAACTGGTCACGGCCACCCGCGAGGAGACCGATCAGGTCCTCGATACGCTACGCCGGCAGCGGGAGGAGGCCCCAGATCCGCCGTCCTGGATGGTGCGCCTGCAGGCGGAGCTGCGCAAGCTTCAGGACCACCGGGAGGCGGTGGATAACCACCAGCTCGACCCCGAACTGCATATCCACGTCTACACCCAGGTCATCGAGGCATTGATCCGCCGGATCGGCGAACTCATCGGGCCGTTCGGGCTGGAACGGCTCGACAATGACCTGATCGCCTATCTACTGCTCTTTCAAATCAAGGAGCAGGCGGGACGGGAACGGGCCCTGGGCGCAATCATGATCGCTGACAACGCCCCCCCGGGCTTTCGCCAGCAGGACCTGCTGCACCATGTGGTCCTGCAGCGAGAGTACCAGCTCGCGTTCGACCGGCTCTCCAACCCGGAGCACCGATACCGGTTAGAACACCTGATCGACCTGGAGGCGGAGGACCGGTTCATGGACCTGCGCACCCAGCTACTGGAGGCCAACGCCCCGCCCAACGACGGAGCACTGGCCCGAACCTGGTTCGGGCTGGCCAGCCAACGCATCGACGCTATGCGCGCGCTCTCCGAGCGCCTTCAGGATCAGGTGGTGGGGGAGCTGCGCGCCGAGGCGCGGTCCCTGCAGCGGACCAACCAGCAGGTGGTCGCGGCCACCGCCGGGCTGCTGACCATCACCCTGCTGCTCTCGGTGGGCATCGGCCGGGGCCTCTACCGGCAGTTAGAGGGCCGCCGGCGCGACGCCGAGCGCATCGAGTACCTGGCCACCCACGACCCACTCACCGGACTGCCCAACCGGACCCTGTTCCAGGACCACCTCACCGAGTGCCTGAACCGGGCCCGTGCCGAGGGGCATAAGGTGGGTCTGCACATGGTGGACCTGCAGGGCTTTACCGAGATCAATGCCACCTGGGGCGACGAGGTCGGTGACCGCATCCTGCAGACCCTGGCCCACCGCCTGGAGGAGGTGCTCCCCGCTGACGCCATCATCGCCCGTCCCTACGGCGACGACTTCGCCATCATCCAGCCGGCCATCCGCGCGGAGGGGGACATCCACACGGTGGCCGAGACCGCACGCCGCGCCGTGGAGAAGACCCTGCGAATCGGGCCGCGGCGGATCCGGCTGCGCGGCCGCGCCGGGGCCGCCTGCTTCCCCGAGCACGGCGAGAGTGCCAACAGTCTGATGACCGCCACGACCCTGGCGTTACAGGAGGCCAAGGCCAAGGGTGGCACCTGTGTCTACGTCCGAGGCATGTCCGACCGGTTCCAGGCCCGCCAGTCGTTGGCCCGGGACCTGGAGCACGCCCTCGAGCGCGGCGAGCTGCTGCTCAATTACCAAACCAAGGTGGACTTGGCCTCCGGCCGGCTGGCCGGCGCCGAGGTACTGCTGCGCTGGCACCACCCGGTGCGGGGCCTGGTGCCGCCGGACCAATTCATTCCAGAGGCGGAGAAATCGGGCCTGATCGTCAACATCGGCCAGTGGGTCCTGGAGACGGCCTGCCGTCAGGGCCGTCGCTGGCTCGACCAGGGCCGCCCGGTCCAGCTGGCGGTCAACCTCTCATCGGCCCAATTCCGCCAGGCCGACCTGGTGGACCAGGTCAAGGCAACCCTGACCCGGACCGGACTGCCCCCTACCCTGCTGGAACTGGAGATCACCGAGACCGCGGTGATGATGGACATGGACACCTCCGTGCGCACGCTGCAGGCCCTGCGCGAGCTGGGCGTCTCCCTGGCCATCGACGACTTCGGCACCGGCTACTCCTCGCTGGCCTACCTGCGCCGATTCCCGGTCTCGGTGCTGAAGCTGGACCGAAGCTTCGTCGACGGCATGGAGCATGGGGGCGACCCGGCCGCCATCGCCGCCGCGGTGGTCCAGTTGGGGCAGGTGCTGTCGCTGTCGGTGGTCGCCGAGGGCGTAGAGACCGAGGCCCAGGCTGCCGCCCTGCGCCAGCTCGGTTGCGACCTGGCCCAGGGCTATCTCTACGCCCGCCCACAGCCGGCGGAGCAGTTTGAGGCGCAGCTGCCGGCACCGAAGACCTGATTCGGTGCGGGTTCGCCCCTCATTGCCCAAGGAACTGGGCAAAAAACTGCACCACCAGCATCCCGGCCATCAACCAGAGCAACCCGCGCAGCCACCCGCGGAAGCGGTCCGCCGGTACCCGGTCGCGCAGGGCCATCCCGGCGCGCAGGCCCGCCAGGCTGATCAGCGCCAGCGGCAGGGACCAGAGCAGCAGATCCAGGCCGAAATAGCCCAGCACGGCGAAGGTACCGGCCTGGGCTATCTTGCTGACGAAGAAGGCCAGGTTGATGGCCTGGACCAGGACCAGCGGGGCCACCTTCATCTCCAGGAAGAAGATCATCAGCACCGGCCCACCGACGTTCACGGTGCCCCCCAAAACCCCGGCACCGAAGCCGAAGCCGGCCCCGGACCGGCGCGGGTGGCGCCGGATCCAGCCCCAGTCCAGACGGTGGAAGTGGCCGCTGGTCAGGTAGAAGACCATGGTCGCGGCCAGCAGCAGGCGGAAGGGGTTGGGATCCACCGAGACCAGCCACAGGGTGCCCACCACCGCGCCGGCCAGCATCCACAGGGCAATCGGCCAGAAGCGGCCCAGGCTGGCGGCCCAGCCGCCACCGCGCAGCATACTGTAGCCGTTGACCAGGATATTCGGCGCCAGGGTGAGCAGGATGGCGGTCTGCACGTCGGTCATCAGCGCCAGCAGCGGCGTGGCGACCAGCGGAAAGCCCACGCCGAAAGTGCCGTGGACCAGACCGCCCAGCAGCACCACGGCGAGCGCCAGAACCATATAGATGACGGGAATGTTCTCCAACGGGCGCCCCCCAATGCCCCCACGCCCGCCGGGCGGCCGCTGTCAGCGGCGCCGGGTGGGCCTTCTGCCGCGCCGCCCCTTGTGCCGGGGGGCCTTGCGTTTGTCGTTGTCTTTTTGGGTTTCGTGTTCCAACCCCACCGCCTGGCAGAGGGCGGCCACCTGCCCCTCGCGCAGGGGCCGGTGCTCGCCCCGACGCAGCCCCCGCGGCAGGCTCACCGGCCCGTAGCGCACCCGGATCAGCCGGCTCACCTTCAGGCCCTGGGACTCCCAGAGGCGGCGCACCTCGCGGTTACGGCCCTCGCGCAGGGTGACCTGGTACCACTCGTTGCCGGGCGGGGCCTCATAGCCCAGGGCCCTATAATCCACGACCGGCGTGATGCGGGTGAAGGCCGCCTCACCGTCGTCCAGGGTAACGCCCTGCTGGAGCCGGCGCAGGATCTCGGGGGTGACCTCGCCGTAAACCCGCACCGCGTATTCCCGCTCGATGCCGCTGGACGGGTGCATGAGCCGATTGGCCAGTTCCCCGTCGGTGGTGAATAACAGCAGGCCCTGGCTGTTCAGGTCCAGCCGGCCCACCACCACCCAACGGCCATCCGCCTCGGGCAGGTTCTCAAAGACCGTGGGCCGCCCCTCGGGGTCGTCACGGGTGCAGACCTGCCCCTCCGGCTTGTAGTAGAGCAGCACCCGGCGCTCCGGCTGGAGCTTGCGCCGGGCCACCGGCCGGCCGTCCACCTGCAGCCGGTCCTCGGCGGTGACCCGGTCGCCCAGTTGGGCAACGTGGCCGTTGACCTTGACCCGCCCCTCGGCGATCCAGGCCTCCATCTGCCGGCGGGAGCCGACCCCGGCGCGGGCCAGCACCTTCTGCAGTTTTTCGGTGTTTGCTTGTTCAGACATGGCGGTATTATCGCCCGGCATGGCCGGGCGCCCAAAGGGTGAATGGCCCGGAGGCCGATGGGGTGTAGGCCGCGCTCAGGCGCTGGCCACGTCGGGTCGGCCCAGGGCGTAGCGCTCCAGGCGCTTGATCTCGTCGCGTAGCTGGGCGGCCTCTTCAAACTCCAGGTTGCGGGCGTGCTCGCGCATCTGTTTCTCCAGCTGCTTGATGCGCTTGACCGCCTCGGCCGGGGTGTAACGGCCGTACTTGGCGGCCTCTTCCGCCACCTTGTCGATACGGCCCCGCGGCGCGCCCGGTATCGGGGCGCCGCCCCGCTCCATGATATCGGCCACGTCCTTGCGCACCCCCTTCGGGGTGATGCCATGGGCCTCGTTGTGGGCCTGCTGCTTGGCGCGGCGCCGCTCGGTCTCGTCAATGGCCCGGCGCATGGAGTTGGTGATCTCATCACCGTAAAGGATGGCCTTGCCGCCAAGGTTACGCGCCGCCCGGCCGATGGTCTGAATCAGCGAGCGCTCGGAACGCAGGAACCCCTCCTTGTCCGCATCCAAAATGGCCACCAGCGACACCTCGGGGATGTCCAGGCCCTCGCGCAGCAGGTTGATGCCCACCAGCACGTCAAACTCGCCCAGGCGTAGATCGCGGATGATCTCGGTGCGCTCCACGGTGTCCACATCGGAGTGCAGGTAGCGCACCCGCACGCCGTTCTCGTGCAGGTATTCGGTCAGGTCCTCGGCCATGCGCTTGGTCAGGGTGGTGACCAGCACCCTCTCGTCGCGTCGGGCGCGCTCGGTGATCTCGCCGTAGACGTCGTCCACCTGGCTGAGCGCCGGGCGCACCTCCACTTCCGGATCGAGCAGGCCGGTGGGGCGCACCACCTGCTCCACCACCCGCTGGCTGTGCTCATGCTCCCAGGGGCCGGGGGTGGCGGAGACCAGCACGCACTGGGGTGCCAGGCGCAACCACTCCTCGAATTTCAGCGGCCGGTTGTCCAGGGCCGAGGGCAGGCGGAAGCCGTAGTCCACCAGGGTCTGCTTGCGGCTGCGGTCGCCTTTGTACATGCCGCCCAACTGCGGAATGGTGACGTGGGATTCGTCGATGAAGACCACGGCGTCCTCAGGCACGTAGTCGAACAGGGTGGGCGGCGGCTCACCGGGGGCGCGGCCGGAGAGGTGCCGGGAGTAGTTCTCGATGCCGTTGCAGTAGCCCAGCTCGTGCATCATCTCCAGATCGAACAAGGTGCGCTGCTCCAAGCGCTGGGCCTCCACCAGTTTGTCGGCGGCGCGCAGCTCCGCCAGCCGGTCGCGCAGTTCCTCCTTAATGGCGTCGATGGCGCGCAGCACCTGGCCGCGGGGGGTGACGTAGTGGGTCTTGGGGTAGATGGTCAGGCGCGGCACGCGGCGCAGCACTTCGCCGGTGAGGGGGTCGAAGTGCGACAGCTCTTCGATCTCGTCGTCGAACAGTTCCACCCGCACGGCCTCGTCCTCGGCGTCGGCCGGGAAGATGTCGATGACCTCGCCCCGGGCGCGGTAGGTGCCGCGGGTGAAGTCCATGTCGTTGCGGGTGTATTGCATTTCGGCCAGGCGGCGCAGGATCTGGCGCTGGTCGATGGTCTCGCCGCGCACCAGGTGCAGCAGCATGGCCATGTAGGACTGGGGGTCGCCCAGGCCGTAGATGGAGGAGACGGAGGCGACGATGATGGTGTCCTGCCGTTCCAGGATGGCCTTGGTGGCGGACAGGCGCATCTGTTCGATGTGTTCGTTCACCGAGGCGTCCTTCTCGATGAAGGTGTCGGAGGCCGGGACGTAGGCCTCGGGTTGGTAGTAGTCGTAGTAGGAGACGAAGTACTCGACGCGGTTCTTGGGGAAGAACTCGCGCATCTCGCCGTAGAGTTGGGCGGCGAGGGTCTTGTTGGGGGCCAGGACCATGGCAGGCCGCTGCACGGCCTGGATGACGTTGGCCATGGTGAAGGTTTTGCCGGAGCCGGTGACGCCGAGCAGGGTCTGGTGGCGTTCGCCGGCGTTGAGGCCCTCGACCAGCGAGGCGATGGCCGTGGGCTGGTCGCCGGCGGGTTGGAAGCGGCTTTGGAGCTGGAACCTGGCGGTCATAATCGTCAGCACTGCCTGTGTGGCCTGGGGCTTCGTTCAGGGCGACTTGGGGTGTCGGGCGGGGGTGATGTCCTTCAGGGCTCCACTTGCGCACCCCTTCGGGGTTCCCTGCGCTACTCACAAAAAGTCGGCGGCGCGAACTCGCTTCGCTCGGACAGGCGCGCCTTTTCTCCGACTTTTTGCTGCGTTGCTCGGTGCGCAAAGTCGCCCTGAAGGACACCACCCCCGCCCGACACCCCAAGTCGCTACGACAGATTCTACCGTGTTCTCCTGTTCGGGCTCTGACCCCCGATGAGCCTCGTTGTTCAGGCGACAAACCTCCCGCATTGACGGTTACCCCGCCATCGATGTGCACGATCGGGCGCGAGCGGTTAGAATTACGCGGCTAAGACTCAGCGAGAAACGGAGGCAACTTTGGATATCAAACTGGCGAATCGGGTTCAACGTGTGAAGCCCTCTCCCACTCTGGCGGTGACCGCCAAGGCGGCGGAACTGCGCGCCGCGGGCAAGGACATCATCGGCCTGGGGGCCGGCGAGCCTGATTTCGACACGCCTGAGCATATCAGAGACGCAGCCATAACGGCGATCAACGAGGGTGAGACCCGCTACACCCCCGTCGACGGCACTCCGGCGCTGAAGAAGGCCGTGATCAATAAGTTCAAGCGCGAGAACGGCCTGGACTACGATGGCAAGCAGGTGCTGGTCTCCTCCGGCGCCAAGCACTCGCTGTACAACCTGATGTGCGCCCTGCTCAACGAGGGCGACGAGGTGATCATCCCGGCGCCCTACTGGGTGTCCTACCCGGACATGGCCAAGCTGGCCGACGCCGAGCCGGTGATCATCGAGGCCGGTCAGGAGCAGGGGTTCAAGATCACCCCCGAGCAGCTGGAGGGCGCGATCACTGACCGCACCCGGCTGTTCGTGATCAACAGTCCGTCCAATCCCACCGGTTCCGCCTACAGCAAGGCCGAGCTGGCCGCGCTGGGCGAGGTGTTGAAGAAGCATCCGCAGATCGTGGTGGTCACCGACGATATCTACGAGCACATCCTGTTCGAGGGTGAGTTCGTCAACATCGTCAACGCCTGCCCGGAGCTGAAGGACCGCACCGTGGTGGTCAACGGGGTGTCCAAGGCCTACGCCATGACCGGCTGGCGGGTCGGTTATGCCGCGGGCCCCGAGGCGCTGATCGGCGCCATGAAGAAGATCCAGTCCCAATCGACCTCCAACCCGGCCTCGGTCTCCCAGGCCGCGTCGGTGGCGGCGCTGGACGGTGATCAGGGCTGCATCCCGCCCATGCTGGAGCAATTTAAGAAGCGCCACGACTTCGTGGTGGACGCCCTGAACAAGATCGACGGCGTCGAGTGCCGCCCCTGCGAGGGCACCTTCTACTGCTTCCCCAATATGCAGGGTGCCATCGACAAGCTGGACGGCGTCGGCAATGACGTGGAACTGGCCGGGTTCCTGCTGGAGCAGGGTGTGGCCCTGGTGCCCGGCTCCGCTTTCGGTCTCGAGGGCTATGCCCGGATCTCCTTCGCCACCAGCATGGAGAACCTGGAGAAGGCCATGGAGCGGATCGCCAAGGCGCTGGGCTGAGGCGGTCGGGCTTCCGACAAGCGCCCATGGCCAGGGCGCAGTGCCGGCTTTCGGCCGGTGCGGTTCAGCGAAAGGCCCCGGTGCGCGTCACCGGGGCCTTTTTGCTTCCCAACCCGGGCCCAACCCCGGCGGCCGTGCCCCCGTCTATTGGACCCCATCAAGGCCTGATCCGGCTGCTCTGCATTGCTTATCGGCCCGGGGCGGTTCATCTTTCTGGGTAGCCGTGTGGTCCTGACGCCAACCGGCCGATGTTTTCCGGCAAGGGGGAGAGAGTTATGCGACGCAAACCGGCCACTGCGTTATCCACCATCGACCTGCGCCGCCGGCGATTGCTCCAGACGCTGGGCATCGGCGGGGCCGCTGCCGGGCTCGGCGGGCTCCCCTGGCTGACCGCACCCGGCGCCCTGGCCGGCGAACCCCGCCACGGGGGGACCCTGCGAGTGGCCCTGCCCCAGGCCGCCACCATCAATCCGCTGCGCATGAGCGCCGGCGGTGCCATCGCCGTGGTGCAGCAGGTGGCCGAATACCTGGTGCGCGTGGACGAGCACCTGAACCTGCAGCCGGCCCTGGCCACGGACTGGGAGACGCCCGACGAGGGGCGGACCTGGGTGTTCCGCCTGCGCGAGGGGGTGAAGTTCAACGACGGCCGGCCGCTGGAGGCCGACGACGTGGTGGCCAGCTTCCGGCGCCTGGTGGATCCGGACGTCGCCAGTGTGGCCCGCTCACAGTTGGACTTTCTGCCGCCCGAGGGCATCAGCGCCGACGACCGGCACACCGTCCGCTTCGAGTTATCGCGGCCCATCGGCGCGTTCCCCTACTACACCCAGATCTACAACGCCGTGATCCTTCCCCGCGACCACGACGGCGATCTCGCCAGTAACCCCGTCGGCACCGGGCCCTTCCTACTGACCCACTACCAGGCCCGCGAAGAGGCCGTGCTGGAGCGCAACCCCGACTATTGGGACGCGCCACGGCCCTACCTGGACCGGGTGCGCATGGCGATGTACGACGGTGATCAGCCCCAGGTGCTGGCCCTGCGCGGCAACGCCGCCGACATGATGCTGTTCGCCAGCTATATGAACGCCCGCCCGCTGCTGGACAACGAGGAGATCAACCTGCTCAGCGCCCGCAGCACCCAGCACCGCCAACTGGCCATGCGCTGCGACCAGCCCCCTTTCGAGGACGTCCGCCTCCGCCGCGCCGTGGCCCTGGCCCTGGGCCGGGAGTCCATGGTGAACAACCTCATTGGCGGCTACGGCGAACCGGGCAACGACCACCCGGTGGCGCCCCTCTACCCGGACGCGGCCGATATCGACCTGGCCCGGCGCGAGCCCGACCTGGAACGGGCGCAGGCGCTGCTGGCCGAGGCCGGCGTGCCCAATGGCTTCCAGATCGACCTCCACATCGGTCGCCTGGCCGAACTGCCGCAGTACGGCGTCCTGGTCGAACGCATGCTGAACCCGATCGGGATCCGCGTGAACCTGCGGGTGGAACCACTGAACACCTACTACGAACACTGGACCAAGGTGAACTTCGGCCTCACCGACTGGGTGGGCCGGGCGGTTCCGGAGCAGATCCTGGCGGCGGCCTTCCGGGGGGGCGCCGACTGGAACGCCCCCCATTGGCGCGATGATGAGTTCGACGCCGCCCTTAGCGAGCTGGAGGCGGCCACCGATCCGGCGCGCCGCCGGCAGCTCACGGCCACCCTGGCCGGGAAGCTGCACGAGGAGGTGCCGGCGGCCATCACTTACTTCACCCAGGCCCTGCGCCCGGTGCGTCGGCGGGTGCAGGGTCTCCGCGCGGACAATGCCAACTACCTGGACCTGACCCGGGCCTGGCTGGCCTAGGCGGCGAGGCACCTTCCAGCGTGCTGCGTTATACGCTTCGGCGCCTGTTGATGCTCGGGCTCACCCTGGTGGTGGCCTCGCTGCTGGTGTTCGCCCTGACCACTGTGCTGCCGGGCGACGTGGGCCGGATCATGCTCGGCCCCTTTGCCGACGAGGCGGCGGTGGCCCAGGTGAACCGCGAGCTGGGCCTGGACCAACCGGTGGTGCAGCGCTACCTGGACTGGGTCGGCGGCGTGCTGCGCGGCGACTGGGGGCACTCCTACACCCTGGAGGCCCCGGTGCTGCCGCTGGCGCTGGAGCGGCTGGGCCGCTCGCTGCTGCTCGCCGGCCTCGCCCTGGCGCTGCTCATCCCCACGGCCCTGGCGGCGGCGGTGGTCGCCGGCCGCCGTGCCGGCGGCTGGCTGGACCGCACCGGTTCGATCACCGCCCTGGTGCTCAGCGCCATGCCCGAGTTCGTCACCGGGGTGCTGCTGATCATGGTCTTCGGGGTGATGCTGGGCTGGCTGCCGGTCCAGGCCCTGCCGCCGGAGGGCAGCGGACTGCCGGAGACCCTGCGCCACCTGCTCATGCCGGCCCTGTCGCTGGCGCTGTTGCTCTTCGCCTATCTGTTCCGCATGGCGCGGGACGGCATGATCACCGAGTTGCGGGCGGACTACACGCGCACCGCCGTCCTCAAGGGCCTCCCGCCCGGGGTGGTCATCCGCCGGCACGTGTTGCGCAACGCCCTGCTGCCCACGGTCACGGTCATCGGCGCCCAGGTGGGCTGGCTGGTGGGTGGCCTGGTGGTGGTGGAGTCGCTGTTCCGCTATCCCGGCATCGGCGGCCTGATCCACGGCGCGGCCCTGGACAAGGACATCCCCCTGCTGGCCGGCTGCGCCCTGCTCATCACCCTGGTCTACGCGCTGGCCAACATGCTCGCCGATCTGGTCTATGCCGCGCTCAACCCCAAGGTCCGCCGCGGCATGGGGGGGCGCTGAAATGGGCCGTCTGCCGGCGACCTTCTGGGTGGGCCTGGCCATGGTCAGCGCCTGGGTGTTCAGCGCCCTGTTCGCCCCCTGGCTGGCCCCGGCCGACCCGCTGGACATCGCCTTTGACGCCATGGAGCAGCCGCCCTCGGCCCAGTACTGGTTCGGCACCGATAACTACGGCCGCGACATGTTCAGCCGCGTGCTGCACGGCGGACTGCACGTGTTGGCCATCGCCCCGGCGGCCACCGTCCTGGGCCTGGCGCTGGGCACCGCCATCGGGTTGCTGGCGGCCTACCTGGGCGGCTGGCGGGACGAGGGCCTGATGCGGTTGATGGACGCCATCATGGCCTTTCCCCTCATCGTACTGGCGCTGCTGGCACTGGCCGCCCTGGGGCCCTCCACCGTCAATGTCATCGTGGTGATCGGCCTGGTGTTCGCGCCGTTGATCGCCCGCACGGCGCGGGCCGCCGCCCTGGTGGAGGTGGAGCGGGAGTACGTGCAGGCGGCGCGGCTGCGGGGCGAGTCGGGGCTCTACATCCTGATCGGCGAGGTGTTGCCCAACATCCGCGGCCCACTGATGGTGGAAGCGGTTATCCGGGTGGGTTATGCGGTGTTCACCTCCGCCACCCTCGGCTTTCTGGGGATGGGGGTGCAGCCCCCGGCCCCGGACTGGGGGGTGATGATCAGCGAGAACCGCGCCCTACTTACCGAGGCCCCGTGGACGGTGCTGTTCCCCGCCGCCGCCATCGGCTTCGTGGTGGTCGGCTTCTCGCTCATGGCCGACGGACTCCAGGAGCGGGAGGGCTGATGCGCACACCGGCGCTGGAGATCGACGCCCTTACCCTGAGTTACCGCCGCCGGGGCCAGCGCCTGCCCGCCGTGCGCAACGTCTCGTTGAGCCTCGCCCCCGGGCGGACGCTGGGGATTGCCGGCGAGTCCGGCTGCGGCAAGTCCACCCTGGCCATGGCCGCGCTCGGCTACCTGCCGGGCAACGCCCGCATCGAGCAGGGCGAGGTCCGTATCGCCGGCCAGAGCCTGGCGCGGCTCTCCCCTGAAGCGCTGCGGCGGCTGCGTGGCCGCCAAGTGGCCGCGGTCTACCAGCAGCCGGCGGCGGCCCTGAATCCCGCCATTCCGGTGGGCGAACAGATCGCCGAGGTCTGCCGGCTGCACTTCGGCATGGGCCGGGCCGCGGCCCGTAATGCCACGGTCGAGATGCTGCGCAAGGTGCAGATCCCGGCCCCGCAGGCCTTGCTACACCGCTACCCGCACGAACTCTCCGGTGGCATGCAGCAGCGGGTGGTGATCGCCATGGCCCTGGCGCCCGACCCGGCGGTTCTGATCCTGGACGAACCCACCACCGCCCTGGACGCCACCGTGCAGGCGGAGATCCTCGCCCTGTTCGCGGAGCTGCGCCGGACGGTCAGTGCCGCCATGCTCTTCATCAGCCACGACCTGGCGGTACTGCGGCAGGTCTGCGACGAGTTGGCGGTCATGTATGCCGGCGAGGTGGTGGAACGGGGACCGGCGCAAGCGCTGCTGGAGCAGCCCATGCACCCCTATACCGCGGCCCTGCGCCGGTGCATCCCCAACCTGGACAGCGATAAGCGGCGCGGCGGGCTGGCCACCATTCCCGGCACCCCGCCGGAGCTGTCCGCGCTGCCCGGTGGCTGCGTATTCGCGCCCCGCTGTCCCATCGCCACCCCCCAGTGCACAGCGGCCCCGGTGCCGCTGGCCACGGTGGCGCCCAGTCAGCAGAGCCGGTGCCTGCTCCCGGACCTCGCCGGTCAGGCGGTCCGCCCGAGTCGCGCCGCGCCCCGGCCCGACGCCACGCCCGACGACGGCCGGCCCCCGGCCCTAAAGATCGAGGGCCTCAACGTCGATTACGGCCGGGTCCGGGTGCTGCGGGAGGTCTCACTAACCCTGGGCGGCGGGCAGACCCTGGCGCTAGTCGGTGAGTCCGGCAGCGGCAAGACCACCCTGGCCCGGGCCGTCACCGGGCTCAAGCCCGCCACGGCAGGTACCTTGGAGCTTCAGGGCAAGCCCCTGGCCGGCCGCCTCCGCCGCCGCAGCGGACGAACCCTACGCCGTCTGCAGATGGTGTTCCAGTCACCGGACGACACCCTCAACCCCAGCCACCGGCTCGCCAGCATGCTCCAGCGCGCGGCGCGCACCCTGGGTGGACTGCGCCGAAAACAGGCCCGCGAGCGGGCCCTTGCCCTGCTCGGCAGCGTGGCACTGAGCGGCGAGTTGGGCGCAAGGCGCCCGGGGCAGCTCTCCGGCGGCCAGCGGCAACGGGCCGCCATCGCCCGGGCCTTTGCCGGTGCCCCGGAGCTGGTGGTGCTGGACGAGCCCACCTCGGCCCTGGACGTTTCGGTTCAGGCCGCCATCCTAGAACTGCTCTTGCGCCTGCAGGCGGAGACCGGCGCGGCCTACCTGTTCATCTCCCACGACCTGGCGGTGGTGCGCTATCTGGCCGACCGGGTGGCGGTGATGTACCTGGGCGAGGTGGTCGAGGAGGGCCCGGTGGAGGCGGTCTTTGCAGGCCCCGGCCACCCCTACACCGCGGCCCTGCTGGCCGCCACGCCGGATCCGGGCCGGGCCTGGCGCCCGCCGGTCCGCCTGCCGGGCCACAACCCGGGCCCGGCGGGGCGTCCCGAGGGGTGCCCCTTCCACACCCGTTGCCCCTACGTACTGCCGATTTGCGCGCACTCGCCGCCGCCGGACCACGGGCCGGCGCCGGGACACCGGGTGCTTTGCCACCTGCCCCGCGAGCGCCTGCCCCGGGGCCCGGATAGAGGCGACGGGGCCGGCGGCTAGCCCGGGACGCACCAGCCGGCAGACAGAAAAAACCCCGGATGGACAAGCCGACCCGGGGTACACGGAGGAAGTCAGAGGCTCAGCCCAACGCCGGCCCCTCAGGAACTTTCTTGTTTTTTATTTCAGCCCCTCGCGTTCCAGCGCCTTCTCCGGCAGCACCAGCGCGGTCTCTTCCGGTAACGGTTCGAGGTCCATTGCGAACCATTGGTGGCCCTGAACGGCACGCCGCTGCATCCCAAAACGAATTTTGTCACCGTGGGTGAATTGCGGGGCCGGCTCGCCTTCCGGCAGGCGGAGCATCATGCGCATGGCCCGCATGACCTGGGGCACCTCCTCATGAATCACCACAATTTCATGATCCGCCTCATCATAGGAGACAAAAATCCCGTTCACCGGGTAGACTTCAGATCGCTCAACATCCTGGGCCAGCCCCGCCACGGACCATACGAGCAGTGCCAAAGTCACCACCAGGGGCAAAGAATAACTCTTCATCGGAATATCCTCGTACCAGTTTCTGAAAAACCGCGGGATCACCCACCGCGGGTTTGGGGTCACCGCCTATATTCGGGCCTTTCCGGGCTGTCCAGCATTGATTGAGTGACAGCGTTGAGGACATCCCAGTCGATCTCCTCATAGGTGAGCACCTGGCCCTTCTCAAGCGACTGGGCGTGGCGCTCGGCTTTCTGTTCGCTGGCGTACGGGATGAGGGTCGGCCCCATGGCCCCCATCCTGCGATCCCCCATGACGTACAGCGCCTTATCGGCCACGATCAACGCCGTGTCGTCCGGCTGCTCCCAGTCGGTCTCCCCCAGGTCATGCACGTACGCCTGGCGAACACGGCCAGCATTCTCCGCCTGCATCACCCAGGCAAACAGGTCTGTGGTGGAGCAGAAACTGAGGTTCTTCCGGCCATCATCCACGCAGACCTGCCCCTTGGGGCCGGGATAGTCCACGACCACCATGCCGCATTGCGCACAGCGCTCATCCGATGCCGTGGTGGCCGCATCACACTGGGCCCGCAATCCGTCCCCACAGCCCTTCAACGCAATCAGGGGGGAGAGTCCCAGCAGGATGATCGCGGACCGCCTGGTCAGCATATACCTCTACCTCTGTACACCCTCATTCAGCCCGGGCACAGCGCACCAGCCGACTGAAATGCGTAAAAAACATGGCCCGCTGACCGTCCATGAACCGCACATGCAGTACCTGGCCGGTATCCTTGTCCACGGTGGATGACCAATAGGGCATCGCGGAATCGGACCATCCGACCTGCGAGTAGTCGATCCGGTCCCGGTTTTCCCAGACCAGTTCCAATTGCTCTATGGCGGGCAGGAACCACCCCTCGCCTTTCTCCGCGCAGTAACGAGCGCTATCAAACCCTTCAAGGCCGTCGGAGTCGCCGTAGTCCCACAGCACTTCGTAGGTGTTGCTGTAACCATCCGAAAATGAGGTGTCCACGCCGCCCACGCACTGATGGCAGGTGGCGCTGTCCCATCGCATCTGCGGATCACCGGACTCGGCGTCGAAGAAGGTCTTGATCCCGTCAACCTCACCGGCATAAAAGAGCGGCCAGCCCTCCTGACCACAGAAGGAATCACTGACCTCGCCGACTGTCTCCTCGCCGGCCTCCAGGCAGGCCGCAGCCGAGGAGGCGAAACCGCCCCCGAGGAGTGCAACGGCCAGAGCGGTCAGAAGGCGGCCATGAGCCCCAAAGTTCTGGGTAATGCTGTTCAATTGTGTGACCTCGAATAGGTGACCGGAGACCCATCAGTCCTGCTTCAGGCGCGCCATGAGCCACTCATCCAGCGCGTCCATTTCCTCAATGCACACCTCATGCATAATCGGGTAATCCTCCCAATGCACGTCGTGACCGAGGGCCTTCAGCTTCTCGCGCCCCTGCTCGGCACGCCCGAAGTCCATGACATCATCGCGCGTGCCATGGGCCATGAAGATGGGGGTACCGGCGTTGGCGTGGTGCTGTTCCGCCTGCAGCGTTTCCGGCAACGGCAGATAGCCGGAAAGGCAGACCACGCCCGCGAGCGGCTCCGGGTACCGCAACCCCGTGTGCAGGGCCATGGCGCCGCCCTGGGAGTAGCCCGCCAGCACGATCCGGTTGGCCGGGATGCCTGCATCCTGCTCATCTCTGATCAGATCAACGATCCGTTCATGGCTATCGCGGATGCCCTCGACATCCTCCTCGGCGTCGAGATCCAGACTGAACAGATCAAACCACCCCCTGAGCAGCCCCCCGTCGTTCACGGTGATCCGCCGCACCGGGGCGTGGGGCACCACGTGGTGGATGCCAATACGGTTGGTTTGCCGCATCTTGGGGAAAACCCCATCAAAGTCGGTCCCATTCGCACCAAGGCCGTGCAGCCAGATCACGGATGCCACCGGCCGCTCGTTGGTGCTCCAGTCCGAGATCAGCATCGGTCCCCGCTGCACCTCCTCGCCAGGGGCCAGTTGCCCCCAGCTGGAGACCTCATAATCGGACTCTTCTTGAATCTTTCCTTCCTGCATCACATGTCACCCATGATTTCCCGCGCGCGCTCGAAGTCCATCGAGCCGACCGCGGAACTCAGTTCGTTTAGGACATCCCAGTCGATCTCGTCGTAGGTCAGGATGTGGGCGTCGTCCACACCGTTATCGACCAGGTGCTGTTTATGCGCTTCGGCCCGCCGGTCGTCACCGAAGGGCACCAGAGTCAGGCCCATGGCAGCGATCCGGGGATCGCCGACGACGTAATATGCCTGCTTAGCCACCATCAGCAGGCTGTCATCGGGGGACTCCCACGACTGCCCCTCCATGTCATGGACGTAGGCCCGGCGCAGCCGGGTGGCGTTCTCCGGCTGCAGTGCCCAGGCAAACAGGTCAGTGGTGGAGCAAAATCCCAGGTTCCGGGTGCCGTCATCGACACAGGCCTGGGCTTTCGGCCCGGGGTATTCGACAATCGTCATGCCGCACAACACACAGAGTTCATCGTCGTGGAAGGGCCTGGGTGAGCAGGCCGCTGTCTGGTCCTCCGTCTCGCTGCACGCCACCGTCAGGCCCACTAGGGGGAGGCCGGAAAACAGCTTCAACAGGGTACGCCGATCAGTCATCTATAAACCTCAAGCAGTCCTGTGACGAAATCGCCACATCGCCAGGAGAAAGGGCACAACCGCCCAAACCGCCAAAACACCAAACAGCAGGGGGAGCGAATAGGCGTCGGCACCCACGGACGTCAGCCCCGCATACTCCCTTGCCGCCTCAAAACCGGTCAGATTGATCAGTCGGAAGACATCAGTGGGGTTGAAGAGCAGCAGCACCTGGAACAGGACCGAAGAGACGGCCCCCTCGGTCCCCACCAGCAGTGCAAGCAGCACCAGGTCATAGACCAGAACGAACAGAAACCAGACCACCAGGGCAAGGCCGGCGGCCTTGGACTTGTCCCCCACCATCACGCTGATCAGGTACGCCATTCCAATGAAGGACCAGCCCAGCAGCAGCGCACTGCCAATGAACATGCCGAACCCGCCCGCCAGCTGGCCGGCATCAACTCCGCCCCCGAGCAGCCCGATGACCACACCCGCAACCCCGAACCCCACCAGCGTGGACAGCCCGAGAATGCTGGCATGGCCCAGGAACTTACCCGTGACCAATTGACTGCGTGACAACGGGTAGGTCAGCAGAAGCAGAAGGGTGCCCTGCTGATCTTCCCCGACGATGCTGTCGTAGGCGAGCATCAGCGCGATCAGCGGGATCAGGAACACAGCCAGGGTGGCCAGGCTGATGATCGTGGTGGCCACACCGGTAAACCCGACATGACCGGCCGCCGCCGCCCCAAACCAGGCCAGACCGATCGCAAAGAGCGCAAAGACGATGGTAATGGCTAGCACCCATCGGTTTCTCAGACCATCTCTAAACTCCTTGCCGGCAACAGTGAAAATGGCGTTCATCGCGGCGCCCCACTCCCTTCCATTTGTTTGTCAAAGTGCACGTAGAGGTGCTCCAGCGAGGCCGGCTGCCACTCCATGTCGTCCACGCCCTCACTGGCCAGCAGGTGCCTGAGCACGTCCACCTTCTGGCCATCGTGGGTAACGATCTCGACGGCCTGCCCGTTCACCCGACGCCCCTCCAATCCGGTGCCCTCCGCATGGGCGAGGATCCGGTCGGGCGTGCGGGTAAAGACCTTGATGGTCTGAGGCAACCCAGCGAGGCGCCGCAGTTCATCGAGTGTGCCCTGGGCAAGCAGCTTGCCCTGGCCCATGATGGCGGCGCGGTCGATATGGCGCTCAATGCCCGGGAGGACGTGAGAGCAGAGAATGATGCTCACCCCCTTCCCGCGCAGGTCATCCATCATGTCGTAGAAGTCGCGGGTCGCGATGGGATCAAGCCCCACCGTGGGCTCATCCATCAGGAGTAGCTGCGGGTCCCCCAAAAGCGCCTGCGCCAGGCCCAGCCGCTGACGCATGCCCTTGGAATAGGTCCGCACCTTTCGGTCCGCGGCGTGGGCCAGGCCGACCCGCTCGAGCAGTGTCCCGACCAGGCTACGGGCCACCTTCTTCAGATCCGCAAAGTACCGCAGCACCTCTCGGCCGGTCAGTTGCTCGTAAAAGGAAACATTCTCCGGTAGATAGCCGATCCTGCCGCGCAGGTCCGCCGCCTCCTTTTGTGAAGGACTCTTTCCAAAGACCTCCACGCTGCCGGCCGTTGGCGTCAGCAAGCCCAGGATAAGTTTCATTGTGGTCGATTTACCGGCCCCATTGTGGCCCATCAAACCCAGCACCTCGCCGGCCTCCAGCCCGAGGGTGAGACCGGTGACCGCGTGGACCGACCCGAAGTGCTTATCGACGCTCTCTAGACTGACTACTTTGCTCACCCGAGTTCCTCCAGGAGCTTCAAATCATGCGCAGGCCTGATCAGCGGATAGCTGTCCTTCACGCCACTGGGGCGAAGCACCGGGAATTGCCGCTGAACCCAGCGCAGGACCTGCACCGCAGGACTGTTCAAAAGGATCTTGGCGGCAGGGTATTTCCAGAGGATGCCGTCCATGGCATCGTTGGGCTCATACGGGACATCACCGATGCCATCGCCCCTGAGATCCCAACCCATGTAATCGCTCCAGTAGTTACCCCGCCCCTCGTGAGACCACTCCTGCTCCACATTCGCGACGTACATCACCTGGTGCTGGTTCCCGACGAATGAATTGCCGTGAAAGTGGTTGTTGTTGGAGCCGGCTGTCAGATGGACGCCGATCTCCGCACGGGCGAACAGGTTGTCTTCAAATTCGTTGTGTTGCGAGTTGTAAATAAAAACGGCTTTGCCCTCGGCGCCAAGAACGCCATGCCCATCCGGCGTACCGGGCGGGTGGCCCCGCATCACGTCAAGAGAACGGTTCCTTGCGAGATAGGAATAAGTGACCGCATTAAGAAGAATCCCGTAATTCTGATCCCTGATAGAGGTATTCCCCTGTACATTGAGGTGACGGGACATCATCAGGGCGTAGCCCATGCGGTTATCATAGGTTCGGTTCACCAACACATCGTTGGTGTGGGAAAACATGTAATGAATACCATACCGCTGATTATGCAGGACGTTGCCAATCAGACGGTTGTGATGACTGACATCGATATAGATGCCGTCGCGGGCTTCCCAGATCTCGTTGGCGATGATGACCGAGTCTGTCAGCCGGAACATGCGGATGCCATCGCCGCGCTCTGCCGAACGCATACGGGTATCACCGCTGATCCGGTTGGCGATAATCAGCACCTCATCGCTCTCCCCGGCCCATATCCCAAAGGCACGGGAATGAATCCGGTTACCTGTAATAACTGTGCGGTGGGAGCCCTTGTCGAGAAAGATCGCAGCATCCATTTCAGTCATATCGATGCCACTGTTGCGGATGATCAGGCCCTCCACACGGGTATCTGGTGCACCAATAATGGACAGGGTGACACCGACCCCTTGGCCATCCAGGATGGCCCCGTTATCCCCCTTCAGGGTCAAGGGTTTATCGATCCGGAAGTTGCCTCTATAGACCCCGGGTCGCAGCGAGAGCGTATCGCCAGGTTCGGCTTGATCAATGGCCTCCTGCAGACCCATACCCCCGGGCTGCACATACGTTGGCTCGGCCCAGGCCCCCTTCATCAGGGAGAGGGTGAGCAACAGCATCAGCGTAACGATGGATTTCAAGGTCATTCGCATCAGTCTCTCAGAGGCTGCCGAACCGGTGCGGTGCCCGGTCCGGCAGCGCTCGGCCTTACGCGGGTTCCACGATCATGCGACCGGCCATCTCCATGTGCATGGCATGGCAGAACCAGTTGCAGTAATACCAGTAGACCCCGGCCTTGTCGGCGGTAAAGGTCACCGATGCCGTCTGCTGCGGGCTGACCTCGATACTGACCCCATGATCACACACACAGAAGCCGTGGGTGAGGTCCTGGATCATGTCGAGGTTGGTGCAGACCACGGTCACCTCGTCACCCTGCTTCACCCGGAAGTGGTTCATACCGAACTCCGGCGCAATCAGGGTCATATAGACCCGCACTTTGTTGCCGTCACGGATGACCTTATTATCACGGGTCAGAGTGACACCGTCCTCCTCCGCCATCTTCACCGTTTCAGCGAAGTAGGGATCGTCGCGTTCCCAGATCTGCTTGGTCTGGATCTGGTCACGCCGAACCACCACGCAGTCATGCGGCTCCGCAAAGGTCGGGGTATCGTGGACCAGCTTCATCTCCTCGCCGGAGATGTCGATCATCTGATCGTTCTCCGGGTGCAGCGGCCCCACGGGAAGGAAGCGGTCCTTCGAGAACTTATTAAGGGAGAACAACCACTTGCCGTCCGCTTCACTGGATTCGGCCAGCGTGGCCTTGAGGTGGCCCGGCTGGTAGTGCACGTTCAACTTCTGCCGGATGTAGTTGACGTTCTCGCCCTGGAAGTGGCGGACCGCATCCTCCATGTTCCACTTGACCACCTGGCTGTCGATGAACAGCGTAGTGTAGGCGTTGCCGCGCCCGTCAAAAGTAGTATGCAGTGGCCCCAGACCCAGTTCCGGCTCGCCGGCGACCGCATCCCGCGGCTCGATTTTGTCATCGAACAGGTCATCCAAACGGGAAATGTCGATCATGGTGACCGTGGGCGACAGCTTGCCGTTGGCAATGAAGTACTTGCCGTCGGTGGAGCCGTTCAGGCCGTGGGGGTTACGGGGCACCGGGATGTACCGGGTAAGCTGAGAACCCTTTCGGCCATCGACCACCGGGACGCCATTGTCACCGAAGGTCATGTATTCGCCATTCTCGACGGCCTCCTCGATGCGCGGGATATTGAAGATGACCACATGGTCGCGCTCCGCCCGCATCTTCTCCTCAAGCGTGAAGCCGTGCTCGGAGTTGTAGCAGGTGGATGCCCCGTACTTCCCACAATAGCTGGAGTCCATGTTGTCCAGGTTGCCATCCACCAGCACCTGCCAGGCCACCTCCATGGTCTCAGAATCCAACGCGGACCAGACGGAGAAGTGCTTCTTGGGATCCTCCAGCTCGGTGCCGTCGTTGGGCAACGGAATGATCATCTCACCGTTGCAGTAGACATAGCCGGTTTTCGGCGCCTTCTGCAGCCGCAGGCCGTGGATCGCCTGGGCGTTCGGGATGGTGGTCACCTTGTCCGTCTTCATGATGTCAAGCCGGACCCGGGCGACGCGGGTATTGGCCTTGTCGTTGATAAACAGGTACCGGCCGTCGTGCTTGCCATCGGTGTAACTGATATGCGGGTGGTGGGCGTCGCCATTCAGGAACTTAGAGCTTTCGCCCAGAATCCGCTTGCTCTCGTTACTGATGCCATAGCCGGTTGCGGAACAGACATTGAATACCGGGATGCGCATGATCTCCCGCATCGACGGCACGCCGTAAACCCGAACCTCGCCGTTGTGACCGCCGCTCCAGAAGCCGTAGTACTCGTCGAGATCCCCCGGCCCTACGTGGATCTTCTCTAGAATGGATTGGTCGGCTGCCTGTACCTCACCGGAGCGAACCAGCGCACCGGTGCCGGCGGCACCCGCGGCGCTGACCGCCCCAACGGCAGCCGTGGTACCGAGGAACTTACGACGGCTCGGGTTCCGCAGGCCCGCCGATTCCTCACTGTTGGTGGTGTCCACCGTGGTGGTCTTTGTGTCCATCTCTTTCATTGTCATCGCCCTCTCGGCTTTACATCGAACACTCGCTTACGCCCCCCGGCATATCACGCTTCCTGGGGCTTCTTCAGATCAGGGAAGGCTTTATTCGCCCGCCCCTCGGCTTGCCGCGCCGCCTTTTCCCGGCGTTTACGGCCAACAATCATTGGTGGGCACTTTCGGTCGTTCCAGTACGTCACCTGGCAGTCCAGGCAGTAGTGGCACTCGTTCGCATTGATGTGCCCGTCCGGGTGAATGGCCTGCACCTCGCATTCGTTGGCGCAGATCTGGCAGGGGCTGCCGCACTCCTGGTGACGGCGCAGCCAGTCGAACAGACGGATCCGTGCTGGGATGGCCAGGGCCGCCCCCAGGGGGCAGACATACCGGCAGAAGGCCTTGCGCATGAAGACCCCGACTACCAAGAGCCCTACCGCGTAGAGCACAAAGGCCCACTCGCGCATGAACTGCATAGAGATCGCGGTCTTGAAAGGCTCAATCTCGGCATACCGCTCGGCCTCGATCAGCGAGTGCAGCGACACCGCGAACAGGCCCAGCAAAATGATGTATTTCAAGGCCCAGAGTCGCTCATGCACCGCAAAGGGCAGCTCAAACTGGGGCACCCTCAGCTTCCGGGCCACCTCGTTGATCAGCTCCTGCATGGCACCGAAGGGGCAGAGCCAGCCACAGAAGACCCCACGTCCCCATAGCAGCACGGTCACTGCCACGAAGCTCCAGAGGATGAACATATAGGGGTCCATCAGGAACGTGGACCACTGGAAGTCCGTGAACAGCGAGTTCATGAAGGTCAGCACGTTGACCACGGACAACTGGGCCAGGGTGTAGTAACCGATGAACCCGACCGTGTAGACCAGGAACCCGTGGCGGATCCAGTACAGTAGCCGCGGCCGGCGGGCCAACACATCTTGGAACAGCAGGATCAGGGTCAGTAACCCCAGGCCGAGGCCGAGCACGGTGATACCGAACACCCGGTCCTCCCAGACCGTCAGCCACAGGGGCGTGTCATCCTCTTCCAGGCTGGGTGGCGGCTCCGGGATATCCAGGAAATGCTCGGGCACCTGGTAGGTGGTGAAGAACCGGGCGTTCATCCGGTCGACGGGCCCCACCTCGCGGCGCACCAGCAGCTCCAGCTCGATTGGCTCGGCCGGATCGAACATGGCCTCCTGCCGGACGATAAATAACTCCTTCTCGTCGAGCGGCGGTTGCCCGTCGATGGCCACGTCGTACAGTCGGATCAGGTCTCGATCATGGAACTGAACGGTCTCGTCGCCCTGCACGATCTGCATGCGGTCGAAGACACCGCCACGTACCCAGCCATCCCCCTTGAACGAATAATTGCTCTCGTCGGTGGCCATAACGGCGATCAAATGCTCGCCTTCCTCAAGACGCGCCATCATCCGCTCGTAGGCGTCATCGCCGAGCAGGTTGCGGCCGACGGTGGGCACGTTCACATAGGCATAAAAGAGCTCAATGAGCGTCTCGTCACGACGCTCTTCGGGGGCCTCGTCGATCCCCTCGCCGCGGGTGCCGACAAAGGCGTCGTCCCGGTCACCCAGGGTGATGTGGAGATGACCCAGGGCCCCCATTTCAATCAGTTCCTGCCAGGTGGCTGGCTCGAAGATATCCTCGCGGACGGTCGCGGGCTCGCGGAGGGCCGCGGTATCCACTTCAACAATGCCGCGCTCACGGGCCACCATACGCGCTGAGCGCATGATGGAATCCCCCATCACCACCACCGTTACTGTGGCGCTGGAGACGGAGTCGACTCCGATATAGCCCTCACGGTCACGGCCACCAACGCGGACTCGGTCGGTAACGTGCAGGCCTTCGTACTGCTCCAGAAACTCCACCAGTTTTGAGTCCGGAACACCGATCAGCACAATGGGCTCGGAGTGATCAAGGAGCTGGGCCCCAGTGATCTTGCCGTTAAGGTCCAGCCCCACCCGCATGTTGACCGGTTTGCCGGAATACGCGCCGATTGGCGCGAAGTTGACTGTTTCGAAGGCGTAGCCCACCTTCTCACCATTAGAGAAGAGCGGGATGACAGGGGGATCGCCTTCTGGCTCCCCTACCTCGTCCGCGCCGGGAAACAGGTCTTCCAGCCAGTCCGCTGCCCAGGCCCCGCTGAAAGGGAGCAGGAGCAGCGCGGTCAACAGAATTATCAGAAACGGGCGAAACCGATTGATCACTGGGGCCTCCACAAAAGGCTAAAGCTAACGGCTATTCGCAGCCTTGCGCTGCATACCACGCAGCAACATCCCTAAGCGCCTGATCCCTCTGGAATTGAGGCCTGTCCATAATCGGCGTCATTTCCGTGTGTTCCCGATCTCCCTCCCTGAAGGCCACCAACTGCTTAAACAGGTAATTCTCATGCTGTCCGATCAGTCGAGGGTAGCGATCAAACGCAGGATCACTGCCCGTCAACCCGTGGCATTGGTAACAACTGGTCGCGGCAAAAAGCATGCCTTGGTTGGGATCTCCCTTAAGCTCTTCCGCAGAGACAAGCATCGGAATGGATAAGGCCACCCCAACCAGCGCGCTCAAAAAAATTCGGTGTGCCATCGCTCGTGTACCTCGTAATCAGTCGGCCTGTGGTGGTTCTTTTCATTGGGTCGCCGGCCAGCAAGCACCCCCACTTCACCACCGCACCGCACGCTTTATCTTTGTGCGTGAACAAACTCTGCTGCGGTGTTCGGTCGCGGCTTCCAGCCTTCGCCCGAAGTGTGAGGAATGACCGCCGACCCGCTTATGGGCAAAGCGTCTGTGCCGTGAAATAGGCAGCAAGATCCTTCTTGTCCTGCTCAGTGAGTTGCGCCGCCTGGGGCGACATCAGCGGGTCTTCCCGGCTCCCGTCCTGGAAGTTTTGCAGTTGGATGAGGATGTACTCCTCGTTCTGCTGCGCCAGCTGCGGGTACTGAGGTGAGTCGTTGCGGCCTTGCGCCCCGTGGCAGGCAAAACAGGTGGTCGCGAGTTGCTCACCGCGCTCCGGGTCACCCGCCACGGCGGCCCCGGAGGCCAGCAGCGCCCCGCCGACTGCTACAGATACAATCATTTTGCGAAACATGTCCGGTGTACCTCTCCAGAAAGCTGTTGTCGTTATAGAGCCGGCGCTGTTTACCACCGGCTCGTTACCTAGTGAACGCCTAAACACTGGAAAGGTCTTTGCCGGAGAACAAATTGACCTGGGACAATCTGTCGCAGGTGCAATCGACGGCTGGTTACTGCATGCTGAGGAGTTGCAAGCGTTTCGTGGATGCGAGCGTGACCCGGCAGCGCCCGACACGCACCAGGCCATCGCGCTCCCATTGCGCCAGCAGGCGGCTGACGGTATGGAGCGTCGTTCCGCAGAATTCCGCCAACTCTTGGCGGGTCAAAGGGTCACGCAGCTGCAAACCATCCGTGGTGGGTATGGAGGCCTGGTCAGCGAGTCGCAGCAGGCAGTGGGCCAGCCTTTGTGCGACCGGCTGCGTAGAGGACTCACAAAGGCGGTCCACGGTCTGGTCCTGGTATTGGCTAACGAGCTGAAGCAGGTTGTACTGCAGCGTAGGTAACCGACGAAGTTCGCTACTCATCGTCCCCCGGGACCACGCCAGCACCGTCACATCCATCCAGGCGCGGGCGGTCACCGGGTATGTCGCGTCCGGCCGGCCCACGACCGAGCAGGCGGCGAAGGGTTCCCCCGGCCGGATGATCCTGACGACGACCACGTGGCCATTACTCATGGCGCGAAACAACTTCACGGCACCCTCGACCACCAGAAAAAACTGATCTGCCGGCTCGCCGCAGTTGAACAAAGTCCCGCCACCGGGTACCACACGGCGGTGTCCGCGCGAGATAACCTCGGAGACCTGGCGTTCAGCCAGCCCGGAGAAGAGCGGACTAGTCTCCAAATCCTCGTGCAACCTGATGACATTGGTAGTCACCATCACAATCCTCCGGCTTTGGTGCGATACATATATTATGAATATTGTTACTTATGACTTTAGTTCTATGTTTGATACAAAGCAAAGACACGGGGCATTTACATCTTTATTTTTTGATAGATGGCAACAAACGACCCAAACTGGCTTCCCGGAGGGAAAAGCTGATGCAAGCTGCTAACGTCAAGGCACTGAAGGACCCCATTGTGGAGGAGGCCAGAGAGCTTCTCGCCGAGGTGGACTTTCGCCTCGGCTCGATCCCGACCACGGTGAGGCTCAGGCTCTACTATGAGATCCACAACCATGCGTTGGGCTACGAGCAGAGCCACTTCATACAGACCCCGCTACAGGACGAACCCGCCATGGTGGACCTGGAGGATGAGAAGGATCCGGATGCCGCACTGGAGGCGCTGGTGAGCGACTTCATCCAACGCTACCGTGAGGCGGAACAGGCCGGTCACCGACCATCTGCCGGCTGGCTAATGCCCAACCGCGATTTCTGCTGACACCCGACGGCGAGCGCCGGTTATGCCGCTCCGGGCTTCTCTGGCACGGGCTTGACAGGTGGCAGCGCGTGAGTACAATGCCCAGCACAACGCAACGCACAGTTCCCCGGTAGCTCAGTTGGTAGAGCAAGTGACTGTTAATCACTGGGTCGGCGGTTCGAGCCCGTCCCGGGGAGCCATACAAAACAAGGGCCTAGGCGATTCGCTTAGGCCCTTTTTGTTTGTCTGGGGGTTATCTGGGTGCACAGGTGGGTGCACATTGGCGGTTGCTAGGTGCATAACTGGGTGCAGCGCACTTTACCCAGCGGTCGGCCACCGGGTCGCCAGAACCCGCCCCACTCTGCGGATGGATGCCAGACCACCCGCGCAGGTCGATAGGACAAACGCCGTTTACCGCCAATACCGATAGGAAACTTCAATGTTGGCACGCCTTGCATGGGGGAATGCCCCTTGCATGACATGCAAGAATGCGGCCTAGCACTGCGCCACCTCTTCGCATCCGACACATAGCGCGGATTGGTGCCGAAGTCTGCGGCGGCCTTGGCGCGGGATTCTTGCTCGTAGCGGGACGGCTTGGGCGGCTCCATCTTCTCGGCTGCGATGGCGGCCTTCTGACTGGTGGTGATGGGCTGATCATCAGAAACATCCGGAATTATTTCCGGACCTTTTCCGGCGCTCGCGACTGGCCGCCCAGGGGACAACCTCTGCCTCTCCTTCGCCTCCGCCTCATACATGGCGAGTGCTTCCGTTGCGATGGCGGCTCCCAAAAACAAAACACGCCCCGATGGCTGAGTGAGGCCACCGGGGCGCTAGGGGTTTCGTGGGCGGCCACCCCATCGGGCCGGACGCGAGCGGTGCAGGCAATAACCGCTCCCCACTTCCAGCGAGGTCTAGGCGGCGCGGGCCTTATCCCGCGTGTTCATGACTAGCGTTGCCTGGTGCCCCGCCACGTTCATCAGCTCCCTTACTGTACGCATCAGGGCATCCATGTCGGCGGTGGTGGCCATGCGATCCCGGTCAACTTCGGGTCGCGGTTCATGGGCAGCGTCGGCGGCCTGAAAGGCTTTGCGACAGGCGGCGGTGGCGCTGGCGTGTACTTCGTCCAGCCGTTTACGCAGATCGGCCAGCTTACCCACCAGCTCGGCCAGCTCGGCATGGGTGTCGGCTTCCTCCTGCAACTCCTGCTCCATCACCTTCACCGCCTGCCGGAAGGCAGGGCCGTTATCCTTGCGCTCGGCTTCGGGCCGTTGCGCCTCCAGGGCGTCTATGCGGTCGCCATGTTGACGAGCAAGGCCGTCCAGCCGTTCGGCCTCGGCACGGCAGTTGGAAGCCGCTCCCATGTCCCCGGCAGCCACGGCGGCCTGATACTCGTCGCGGGCCTTGTCGGCGGCGGCTGCGTGTTCCTCGTTGAGCCGGTACTCTTCGGCAATCTGCTTTTCCAGTGCGTCTACATGCTTACCCATTGTTATCACCTCCCCGCTTATGTGCGCCCTTGATCGCGTCCACCATCGCCTGATACCCGCCACCACTCGGAGCGCTGTCCGTGGTCGGCTCTGGCATGACCGGAGCGGCCTTTGCCTTCGCGTCGGTGCGGGTGAGGCCGCGACTAGACTTGTGACGGTCGCGGATTTCCGCCATCGCGGCGGCCTGTCGGCGGCGCTCGGCACCAGCGTCATACCGGCCAGCACGGCGCGGCGGAGCGGTGTCGGCCTTCGGGGTGGCGGTGCGCTGGTTCATCAGCCGTTGCACCGCGCTCGGGTCTGCCTTGCGTCGGGTGGGCTTGCTGTCGGCCTTCGGCTCAAGGTCGGAACTCCAGAACTCCTTAATGGGCCTGGACGGTTGTTCCCAATGCTGTGGGCTGTCACTTCTGAAAACTGCCATCGTCGTTACCTCGCTGTACTACCAAGTGCAAAGCGCCCGCATCCGTTCGCCTGGGGCGCGTGAGTTGGCCGCCACCAGACCGGCAACGGCGTTTGCTCTGTCATCGTGACCACCGGGGGCGTGGTCGATACTGTCCCGGCCACCGCGTGCTGTGCGGCGCTCCAGGCTGATTAGCTGGGTCATCAGCCGATCATCGGGCGGAAGCTCCACGCGGGCGCTGTTCATGCTGGCGAGCATGTCCCGATAAAGGTCTGACTTCGGTTTAGCGGCCTGCTCTACGGTGATCCCGTGGCGGCTGAACTCGTCGGCAGGCCATGAGCCTGCATAACGATCCGAGATAGCGCGGGTGATCCGGTAGGACTTCAGCAGGTCGGCGTATTCGGCAACGATCTCGGCAGGCGTACCCTTGCGGGCGCGTAGCACGTCCACGACCACGCGCTCCCCTTCCCGGTGGCCGATGGCGGCGGTGAACTCATCCGCGCCACCACCTGCCGGATCAACAAAGGCGGTATAGGTAACGCGCTTGTTGTAGGGCAACTCCAGCGGGGTGGGCCGCGTGGCGGCCTCTACTACTTCGCGTTGCAGGAAGGTCTCCACGTCCGTCCTGAACTCCGCCAGGTACTCCGCCGCCGCACTGGCCGGGTCACGCTCCATTGCCTCCGTGACCACGCGCTCAGGCAATGAGGGATTCATGGTGCGGCTGGGAGCCTGCGCCACCAGGATGGGCGATGCCTTGCCGTAGTGTCGGCGGTAGTTTTCCCATAGCTCACCGCGTCGGGCGTATGGGCTGGAAAGCGCGATCAGCTTGCCGTTCAGCGTGGCCAGACCGGGACGCACGGCGGCAATGATCTCGCTGTCAGGGTTCGCGCTGTCATCGGAGCGCCAGAACGCCACCTCGTCGGCAATCACCGCCGCGAACGTGTAGCCGCGTGTCGTGCGGAATGAGGCCGTGCCCACCTCGATAACAGCCCGGTTGGACAGCTCTATGGATTCCCGATCCTCGCGCACGATCAGCCGTTCCAGCATCGGATTCGCGTGCATCAGACCGGAGATATACCGGAACACGCTGCGGGCCTGCGCACGGTCGGCAGCCATGACGCGGGTGGTGGCAACCTCACCGGGTGCCAGGGCATCGCGGTGGTCTTTGAAACACGCCTCATAGACCGCCAGCAAGGCCGCTGCATTGGACTTGCCACCGCGGCGGCCTACCACTAGCCACAACTCGTCATGTGCGCTCTGCGGGGCGCTCTCGCGGTCTGTGAGCGCGTGCCAGTGCTGTGCCTCGGCATCGTCCAGCGGGAGGCCATAAAAGCCGCTCAGGAGCGCACGCCAGGCGGCCCAGGTGTCGCCACCGAACTGGCCACCGAACAGGGCGGGATCGGTCATCACGTCGCGGATGGTGACGCTCATCGCATCGCCTCCCGTGCCTGGTGGGCCAGGTCCAGGGTTACGGCGTAGCGGTTGTGATCGCCCTGGTGGAGCCAATCCACCGCCAGGCGGCGGAGCGTGGCGACGTGGCGGGCGCTGGTGTCCGTCCGGTGGTAGCGGCAGGAACGGCGGTGGTGCGTGGCGTGGCGCTTGGCCACCGCGCATAGCTGGCCGGGACCGGGGTAGTGGCGGCAGTTGGCACAGATGACCATTAGCCCGCCTCCCCTGCCTTGGCCGCCAGGTATTGCGCAAGGTCTGGAACGTCACGTTGACGGCGCTCCAGACCAAGGCGGGAGTAGATACCCTGGAGACTGTTAGCGGCCTGCACCCACTTGCCCACGTCGAAGTCACCGCCCTTGGACAACGCCTGCTCCTGTTGGGCCAGCCAGTATTCGAGCCACAGACCACGCTCTACAAGGGATCGCTGCATGTAAGACAAGCGATCCGCACCACCAAGGTCATTACAGACTTCATCGAAGCGGGCGCGTAGCTCACGGGCAAGGCCATAACGACCGTCCAGCGATTCCAGCCAGCCGGGGCGGTATTGCTTTGGAATGTCCTGATGCTTGGCCGCCATTTCGCGCCTAACCTCTCGCTAATGTGCACCCATTTGTGCACCTAAAACCCTTACTCCCTATGGTACTAGCGGGACAATGTTTTACAAGTGATTGATTAAACTGCATTAACATGAATTGACGAGAGTGATTAGTTATCACTTGGCGGGGTTCAATCACCACCACAGGGGCGGCTTAAAGGCGGGCGCTGGAGGGTAGGCCGGGGTAATTGCCCCTGATTTGAGCGAGGTTATATTCGGGTCCGGTAGCTAGTGGGGGTTTGTGGGGTTTCTGGGGTTTGTTTCGCTCTATAGGTCTGAACTGTCGCTGACAGTTTTGAACCCATCGTTGTGAGAAACCCCAGAAACCCCCGAAACCCCCACTAACTCAGACTTGCACCACCCGCCATTGCCGGGTCTTGTACGCCTCCCCCGCGCTCTCAATGCGCAGGCCATCGACAACGCGCCCGGCGTGGCGCTCTATCCAACGGCCCAACCGGCGGCGATTCACATAACCACGATCCCCCGCGATCTCTTGCAGGGCCTCCAGCAGCGCCGCCCGTCCTTCGTCGTATTGCGGGAAGGTGCAGCCGTCGACATCGCCCCCGGCTGTGCTGATTAGCGTGGCGACCCGCACGGGCGCGGCGGCGTGTTGCGCGTGCCATGCCGCCACCAGCGCCCGGAGCTTCTGCGTTTCCGGGTCGTTGTCGTAGTTGCGGGCCACGGCGTCGGCAGGGTCAGCCAGGCTAAACCCCGCCAGCCCTTCGGCCCTGACCCAGACCACGCATTGGCGAATAAGGGCATCCCATTGTTCATAGCTGCCCATCGTTCCAAGGCCATGGGCTGGGGCGCCCTCAGCGAGAAACCCGCGCAGCACCGTTAGGGCGGCGGCGCGGTAGTGCAACCACCGCTCCCGCACGCGGGCCACCGGGTCAAAGGGGAAGGCCAGGCGCTCCGGGTTCTCCACTCCGTGGTCGATGGTGGCAACCAGTACCCGGCGGGACAGGTCGCCCACTAGTCGAAGGTTGTTACCCGTGGCAGCCACCAACACGCGGGTTGGGGCGCTCACATCCTCAGATACGCCTAGCTTGCGGTCTCTGAACTCGCTCGCGGTCAACACCGCGCATAACGTGTCCGAGTCCATAGGGCCGCTTACGTTGTCTAGCAGCAGACTAGACGGCCCGGCCATCAGCGCGGACATTAGGCGCTTGCGCTGTTCCTCGGCTTGCTCCGACCACGGGCTTTCGACCGGCTCGGAACCGCCTAGCCATGCTGTAGCCTTCGCGCCCTTGCTCTTGCCCGTTCCTGCCCGGTAGGCGTTCCAGGCGAAGGCGGGCGCGGTCTCCAACAGTGGGCGCTGAACGGCGGTCAGCAACGCGGCCAGTTGAACCGCTCGGCTCACGTCATCGACATAAGGGAAGCGCGCGAAAGGCTCCCAAAGGGTGGCCAACGCGGCCCGTACCTGCTCCCGGCTCGGGTGCGCTGGAATGGCTGGCCAGCCGTCCGGGTGGTCTGCTAGCAGCAGCAGGCCGGTTGCCTTGTCATAGCCGGGCTGGTTCAACAGGGAGCCATCGGGGCGCAGTATCGGCCCGCGAATTACCCCGGTCAGCTCGGGCACGCTCCAGCCGCCCCGGTTGGCCAGGATGCGCGGCGCAAGGTCTCCGGGCGCGTCGGCAGGTAGCCAATCCTTGGCGCGCCCGTCCCACCTCAGCCATGCGGCTACTTCCTCCAGGTGAGTCCGCAACCAAGGCGGTTGCACCCCGAATAGGGTACCGTCCTCCACTACCCGGACAAGCTGCCCCCCACGTTGGAACACAACACCGGCTTCAGCCATAAGGGCGTCGGCTTCGCGCACAATGCGCGGCATTTCCCCGGGCTGGGCCTTCAACGTGGCGCTTGCGCGGATCAACGTATAACGCGCCCCGCCGTGGGCATGACTGTAGATGAAGGGGCGGCCACCACTGCGAAGGTTCAGCCATGCTATTCGGCTGTCCGCCCGGTAATCCGGTTCCAGCGGATCAGCGAAGCGTTGCCCATGCCAGCGGTCGGGATCGTCCAGCACTTGCCCGACCGTCACGCGCTTGCCGCTTTGGTGGTGCAAAACGAAGTCACCGTAAAGACGCCCGTTCGTCACCGCATCAGTTAGCCGGGCGCGGGCTTCCTCGACATCCTTCGGCTGGATTTCGTCTAGGCGCTGCTCTACCCACTCTTCCCGCTGCAATGCTTGGTCTGGCGCCATTGCCTCGCGTTCCTGTCGGCGCAGCTCGGCCAGTTCCTCCAGCTCTGCGGCTGTCAGGTCCGGCAGCGTTGCGCGGGTGTCGATGGGCGCGGCGTCATTGTTGCGCGGCTCTGCCGGTGGGCGGCGTTGTTCCAGGGGCGCGATGCAAGCGGCACCGGCGGCGAAGTCCAGGCGCTCGGGCTGCCACACCACGGCATCCACGGGGCCACGCTCCAGCAGGGCACCGGACTTGCTCACCAAGTAAAAGCCGTGACCCGCAAGCCATAGGCGCTTATGCAGAACCTCACCTGCTCGGGGTATGTCGCGGGCGTCAGCCACCAGGACATAGCAGCGCAACCCGCCCCGGCCCTTAACGCATTCGCCCGTATCAGCGTGGTAGATATGGGAACTGCCACTATCACCCAGCACCAACGGGGCACGCTCGATGTCTGGCCACGCTTCCCGCAGCACCGACAACAGGCCATCCCGGTCTAGCGGTTTGGCGGTCGCCTCAGGGTCATAGTCGAGCATGAGCCACCCGGGCGCGGCGGGCCAATCGAAGTGCTCACGGGTGCGGGTAATGTCCCCTTCTTTTGCGGCCTTGCGGGATGCCACGGGGGAACGTTCAGCCCTAGCCACGCCAAAGGCCAACGCTTGGTCTGGCCGCAACCCGTCAATTAGCGTTGCCAGTTGCCACGGCTCCCCGCATTCCATGCGCCGGTATTCGCCACGCACTAGGGAACCACCGGGGGCGGTCAGAAGCTGGCCCTGTTGGTCCAGATGGTACCGCTTGGAAAGGCGGGAGGGGTTCGTAGCGGTGAACAGTGAAACGGCGGCATCGGCAGTGCTATCGGCAGTGCTATAATTCTGTTGCACGCCATCCCAATGTGCGCCCGCCCCGTTCGCCGGTTCGCCCCCGGCGGCGGGGTTTCGTTTTTCTGTCAGCATTACGCACCCTCCCCGCCTGCCTGCTGATAACCAACCGGATCGGCAAGCCATTCGTGAACGTCCGACTCACGCCAGACGGTCATGCGCTGGCCCAGGCGAATACGGGGAGGGAATCGCCCTTCCTGCTCACGTCGCCAGATCGTGGACTCGGAAAGGCCGGTAACGTCGATGACTTCCCGCTTTTTCATCAGGCGGGAAGGGCAGGCGGTCGCGTTTTGTGCGGTCATTGGTCAGAACCTCATGTTCGAGGCTCCACCAGCGGGGGGCGGCAAGATACGGCCAGGTGTTGCGCTATGTGTTCAACTCTGGCTATACTGCCTATGAGGCTACCGCTCCAACGGTAGACCTCACTCCACCCCCAACGGTGGAGCACGAAAGGTAGAAAGAAACGGGGCTTTGCCCCACCAGCCCGGTCACTGCTCCAACAGCGGCCGGGCTTTTTTGTGCGCAATCCGTCACGCACAGACCTGATTAAACCGCACTGGAGGGGGGTCGCGCAAGTGCCGATTTTAGCCATATATCAGGGGTGTAGCGCGACACCCCCACTAGATGTTGTGTTTTGACCTAGCCCACCACCTCCAGCCGCGCCCCGCCATTCTCGTCCCACTGGAGCGCCGCCCGGCAACGCGCCTCGGGCACCGGCTCGCCTGCAATGGCGGCTTTCAGCGCAATATCCCATGCCCGCATGGCCCGCTGTTTCTCGCCCCAATAGTCGTAGCGGTCGTAGTGCTTCGCGCTCACGCCACCAAAGTCATGGTTGTGCAGGTGGTTGGTGGTGGTTTTGGGAATCCCTATCTCGTGCATCCGCGTTTTGCAGGTGCGCCGGAAGTCTGAGGCCGTAAACTTCTCCATCGGCTCGCCCTGCGCCTCCAGGTGCGCCAGCAGACCGCGAACGATAGCGCCCGGCCTCTCGGCTCGCATGGGCTTGTGCGCGTTGCGTAGCTGCGGGAACAGGTACCCTTGCCCACCAGTCAGCGCCCGCAATTCCTCCAGCACTTCGGCGGCGGTGCTGTTGATTGGTACCAGGTGGTCGCGGGTGCGGTTTTTGTGCCGGGCGGCTTTCAGGTGCCACTGTCCGGCCTGCAAATCGAACTCGGGCCACTGTGCTTCCCTCAGCTCGGTAATGTGCTGGCCGCCCAGCGCCAGCAGCAGGCGCAACAGCAACGCATCCTGCGGGTAAGGGGTCGCGTGGTCGGCCTCCCGCCATACGCGCCCGATCTCGCTAAATGAAAGCTCCCGATCTCCGGGCGTAACGTGCACCTCAAGCGGCACGTCCTCCACCGGGTTGTGGCGCACGCGGAACTTAACGGCACTGCCCAGGTTGCGCGGGTCGTTATCCGCCTGAATGGCCAACTTGAACGCGCGATGCAGGTTAGCCCGCAGCACTCGGGCGGTATGGTCAGCGCCACGGCTTAGGGGCCGGTGCAGGATCAGTTGCACGTCCTCCGGCTCCACGTCCCCGGCCTTGGTGTCACGGGGCACCACCGGGAACACGTCGCGGTGGAACCCACGGCGAACGGCGGTAATGTACTCCCTGGAGCGCCCGCGCTTGCGCATGTGCCACAGGTACAGCGCCGCCACCCCTGCCAGCGTGCCCCGTTGCGCCCGCTTGCGTTTCTCCCGCCTGTGCGCCTCCTGCTGCTCTCGGGCGTGCTCCTGCGGATCAATGCCCCGCTCTAGCAACTCTCGCGCCTCCTGCGCCTTCTCCCGCGCCTCTGCGAGCGTTGTCTCAGGGTAGTTACCCAGCCCCATGAACCGCCGCTTGCCGGTAATGTCGTTACCGTCTTTATCGGTGGTGCCCTCGGGGGAGTAGTAGAACTGAAAGAATGTCAGCCGCCCGGCTGCCGACACCTTCACCCCGAACCCTGAACCGTCACCGTCCCACTCCCTGGTGGCCGACTTGCGGCGCTTGCCCTGGAGCGCCTCCAGTTTCTTGGCCGTAATACCCTTGCGAGCCATCGCCCTGCCCTCCTGAATCACTAGATCAGAACCCGAATCACTGGGCCGATTGGGTGCACAACTGGGTGCACACTGGCGGTCACAAGATGTGCACCCAACTGCATTAACCTGAATAGAATAATACGCCTTGGATGCAGGCCGTACAAGGGTTTACGGGCATCCAGGAGGGAGGGAGCAAGTGATAAAAATGGACGGGAAAGAAAGAAACGCTTGACTGTTAATCACTGGGTCGGCGGTTCGAGCCCGTCCCGGGGAGCCAAAGAAGCGAAGAGGGGTTAGGTCTAGCGGCCTAACCCCTTTTTTGTTTTTGTGGAAGCACTGAATACATCCTCATTGCGAGCCCCACCCCCGCTGCGCGAGCCCGAATCTACGAAGGACGGCACACCCCCGTCATCGCGAGCCCCCCTCCCCGCTGCGCGGGCCCGAATCAACGAGGAACGGGGCACCCCCGTCATTGCCAGGGCCGAAGGCTTTCCCCCCGTCATCGCGAGGGCCGAAGGCCCGTGGCGATCCAGGGCGGTAGACTGCCACTTCGGCTTCGCCTCCTCGCAGTGACGGTGTGGGGGGGGGGGGAGACAACCGCGCACCTCCCCGCCGCGTCACCCGGACCGGGTGCGCCACCGGCACTCAGAGTCGGATCGTGGCAGGCAACGGATCGTGTGGGCGATTTGCCCTACCCGGACCAGGCACCCTCCTCGTAACCAATTGATTTTTCGGTATTCATGAGTTGGCCCGATTTCTGCTTTAAGAAGGCCGTGTCCATTCAACCCTCTCCGTAGTGGTTATGGCCCTCATCCGGCACACGCCTCGGCGGCCGGACCGAGGGCCTCTTCTTTTCCACCCGTGCCCCCCGGGCGGCTTATACCCTGGGTATGTCAGGGGCCTCCGCAAGGAGCAGATCGAGCCACCGGTTGGTCAGTTTCTCCTGGACTGAATTCTGTCGCAGCCGTCCGTTCAGGTGCTCAAAGTCCACGGCATCGAGGGGCTGATCCTGCTCACAGCAGCTGAAGACAAACCGCTCCTCACCGCTATCCGGATCCTCCTGCCGGCACAGGCACTGGGCACAGACCGCTTTCATCATGCACTGCATCGGCGAGTTGATGGAGCCGAGCGCCACGTGGCCAGGTTTCAGATAAGGCTCAAGCGCCCCGCGACGGGCTGCTTTCACCGCCGCCATCATGCGATCGGAGCCGATGGCCATGATGCGATCCACCGCTCCCATGGGCACTGCAGTCGACCCTAACTCACCAGCGGCATACGCGGTCATTGCCTCCACAATGTTACCGACGACGCTGCGATCCTGTGGGCGGCGTGCCACCACCGGTTGCACCCCGGGACCGGGATCAACACTCCAGACGACTACGTCTGCCGCCGCCTCGATCTCGTCAACCTTATAGATGTCGCCGGGGTTACGGTAACCGGCGAAGTAAAGCACCCGGCTACCCGCCGCCCGCAACGCCCGGCCGATGGAGAAGAGCACGGCGTTACCCAGGCCGCCTCCGGCCAGCAGCACCGTCTCGCCAGCCGGTATCTCGGTGGGGGCACCGGTCGGTCCCATCAGCACCAGCGGGTCGCCGGGTTGCCAAGTGGCACAGAGGCGGGACGAGGCGCCCACTTCCAGCACGATGACCGAAACCAGGCCCTGCGCCCTATCCACCCAGGCCCCGGTCAGCGCCATCCCCTCGGTGACCAGCGGCACGCCGTTCATCCGCGGGGCGCACGACGCGTAGTTCTGTACCCGGTAGAACTGCCCGGGCTGGAAGTTGCGCGCCTGCAGCGGCGCACGCGCCACCACCTCGACAATACTGGGTGCCAGCCGCCGCACCGTCTGTACGCGTGCCTGGAGCTGATCATCCAGGTGCGCCAGCAACCGGCTTATGGCCGCATCCCGTTGCGGCTGATCGGCCGGGTCCAGGCTGTCGAGCGCCTGACGGAAGAGGTCGACGATGTATGGATAACCGTCCTTGGCGCTGGCCATGGCGCGCACCACGTTGCCTGCGTAAACGGGATGGTTGTCGCCGAAGAAGGACACGCGGCGGCCGTCATGTTCATAGGAGGTGAAGGGTGCCGGGTTACCAATTTTTGGGGTGGGCTGGTTCTCGCCCACCGGCGTCAGGTGTGGGGCGTCCTCTCCGGGCTCGAAGGCACGGAAGAATTTGCCATCCAGCTCGAAGGTGCCCGGGTGCTCCCTTTCGTAGGCCACGTTGGGTGAGGTACCGGCGGCCACTACCAGGGTCCGAAGGGGCAAGGTGAGTGTCTCACCACCGGCCACCCAGTCGCCATCCTCCTGCTGATGCATCTTCTCAAAACGAACGGCCTTCAGGTGGCCATGCCCGTCTGCCATGGCCGATTGCGGTGCCATACCATCAGCCAGAATCAGGCCCTCCTCCATGGCCCTGACCAGCTCGTCGTGGTTCTGCCGATAGGCCGGCGCGTCATGCAACCCCTTGCGGTAGAAGAGCGTGACGCCCCCCCATCCCGACAGCAGATGCGCGAAGTCAGGGCACTCCCCTGCCTGCTCTGCCCGGGCGCGCTCGGCCCGGACGGCGCGGCCATGGTCCAGAAACTCGTCAAGGATCTCGCGTTCCTCGCCGTCATATTCGGCCAGGACCGCTTCCTCTCCAAAGCGGCTGACCACAGCCTCGTACCGCTCCAACGTTCGCTCCACCTGGATGGGGTAGTAGGCGAGGAGCTCCGTGGTGGTATCCACGGCCGTCAGCCCGCCCCCCACCACTCCGGCGGGCAGGCGAACCTGCATGTTGGCCAGGGCGTTGCGCTGGGCCGCACCGGTCAGCTGCAGCCCCATCAGAAAGTCCGATGCCTGACGGATGCCGCGCACCAGATTGTTCTCAAGCCCGATGACCGTCGGCTTGCCGGCCCCGGCGGCGATCGCAATGTGATGAAAGCCGAGGGCCCAGGCGTCGTCCACCGTCAGGGTGCCACCCAGGCGCACCCCCCCAAAGCAGCGGAATGCGCGGCGTCGTGCTAGCGTCAGATAGATGACCTTGAGGAAGTTCTTGTCCCAGCGAGCGGTAATGCCATACTCGGCGACCCCGCCGAAGCCAAGTACCGTCCGTTCATCCAGTCGCTCGTAGAGGGTGTCGAAATCGCGCACCGGCGCGGGAACGCCGCTGGCGACGCCAGTCAACTCATCGGGCAGGGGCTCAATCTTCAGGCCATCGATGCCGACAACGCCAAACCCCTCATTCAACAGGTAGTGGGCCAGGGTGTAACCTGCCGGCCCCATACCGGCAACCAGCACATTCTTGCCGTTGTAGGGCAGCATGTGGGGGCGCTGGACGTGCAGGGGGTTCCACCGGGTGAGCAGGCTGTAGATCTCGAAGCCGTAAGGCAGGGCAAGCACCTCGCGCAGGATGGCCGTTTCCACCTCCGGGATCGCCACCGGCTCGACCTTCTGATAGATACAGGCGGTGACGCAGTCCTTGCAGATGCGGTGGCCGGTCCCGGGCACCATAGGGTTGTCCACCATAACCACCGCCAGGGCGGCCAGGCTGTCGCCCCGGTGCTTGAGATATTGCGCCTCTGAGATCTTCTCCTCCAGCGGACAGCCCACCATGGGCGTGCCCAAGGGGTTGTTGCGAAAACCACCCGCCTTTGCGCGCATACCCTTGGAGCAGAAGTCCCGGTCGCGATCGTGGCAGTAGAGGCAGTGCTCCACCTCGTCCACGATCCGCCTTAGCGGCAGACCCGGATCAGTGAGTGCGAACCCATCCCGCCTTCGCGTCACGTCGGTGCGATACGCCGTATACCCCTCCCGCGCCACGGGCTCGCACGGCACTTGGTTCTCAAAGTCCGTCTTGGCCCGTCCCCGCAGCGCCGTCCAACCATGCGTTTGGGCACCGATTGCGGTGGATTGAACGGCGGCGAAAGTCCAGCGTTCTATCCGGTTGAGAAGCGCGGCCAAGAAGGCCTGCGGGGTGCTCTCCGACAGCGCCTCCGCCAGCAATGTGGGGCCATCGGGATGCGCCTCCAGTGACTGCCGAAGGGCCGTTACGCCATCGGGGTCGTGCCCCGTCTCCATGGCCTGCAGCACGGACATGGCGCTCGCGGCAAGCGCCCGCTCCGGGTCTTCGACTGGGTTATCGCTCCCGGACAATGCCTCTTGGAGCACAGAGACCTCGCGGTCCAGGGTCTCCAGGTCCCAGTCGGCTAGATCCTCGGGGGCAAAGCGCTTCCGGACCTTCGCGACCACTTGGTCCCGGTAGGCCATGACGGTATCCAACTCCCGCTGAACGCGTTCCCGGAGTCGACCCCATTCGCTCTCGATCCCAAAGAGGCGGGCCAGAAAACGGCTCACTTGCGGGGCCACCCCGGTGAGTACCGCCGAGCGTTCCGTGGCCGAGAGATCCCCCGCCCCGGCCGTCCGGTACTGCTGAAAGACCTCGAACAATACCGGATCGTCCGTCGCCAGGAATTGGTCGAAAACGCTCAACAGTTCCGCAAGCTGCGCCGGGTTGTGGAGATCCGCGTAACGGAAGCCGGCGATACCCAGGGGAAAATCGCGTCCCTGTGGGCCACCGGCTTCGGGGGGAACTTGCGCATCAGGTGACATGGTGGGCTCCCGTTCATTCGGAGCGGTCGCACCGTACGGTCGGCGGGGCGCCGATAACGGTCATTCCGCATACCACATTATGGCGCCTTGCAGGGGAGAACTCCCGTGCGGCGTTTTGTCCCGGTCCCGGCGAGGCAACCGGCTTCCGCACCTGGCGACGCACAGCCGCCTGCATATGATCCTGAGCGGGCACAACATTCCCGGATCAAGCCCATAGACAAACACATGGGCCACGCTTAGGATAGTGGGTAGTTACTATCTTAATAGGTCCGACATGTCAGATCGTCAACGTCTGCCCGCCGAGGAGCGCAAGGCCCTGATCATCCGGGCGGTGACCGCACTCTGTGGCGAACACAATCCGGCGCGAGTGACGATGGCCGCTATCGCCGAGCGCATGGGGGTGACCCAGGGGGCCCTGTTCCGACACTTCCCCAGCAAGGCCACCATCTGGGAAGCGGTGGTGGACTGGGCCAGTGGACAGCTCTTGCGCCGGGCCGACCAGGCCATCGAGGCGGCCGACAGCCCCACCGACGCCTTGGAGCAGCTCTTCCTGACCCACGTGGACTTCATCGTCCACCACCCCGGCGTCCCCCGCCTGATCCTGGGTGAGCTTCAACACCCCGAGCCGACGCCGGCACGCCAGATGGCACAGGCCCTGCTTCGGAAATACCGGCAACGGCTGCAGACGCTCCTTCAGGCCGGGTGCAGGGCCGGCCTGCTGCGCCCGGACCTGGATATCGAGGCAGCGGCCACCCAGTTCATCGGCGCAATCCAGGGGCTGGTGCTCCAGGCACTGATCAGTGGCGACATGCGGCAGGCTGCCACCGTCGCGCCGCGCGTCTTCGCACTCTACCTTCAGGGTATCGCCACCCCCCATGCGCCAAAGGTTGATCCGCCGGAGGCCCGGCCATGACGCTCATGCGCCATCGCTGGTCCGGTCCGGCCGCCATCCTTCTGGGTCTGCTGATCGGGCTGGCCACCGCAGTCACCCTGGTCCTGTTGCGCGAGCCCCCTCAGCGGATCGAAACGCCGGAAGCCTCACACGCCGTACGCTATATCCGGGCCGAGCTATTACCCCTCCGGGTCCGCGTCGGGGGCCATGGGGTCGCACGCCCCGCCGAGACCTGGGCGGCCGTAGCCAACGTGCCGGGTCGGGTAATCTACCGGCACCCGGAGCTGCAGAGCGGCAACCTCCTCCCGGAAGGGGCCTTACTTCTCCGAATCGACCCCAGCCGATACGAATTTGCAGAGCGTGAGGCCCGCGCCGAACTCGCCTCCCTGCGGGCGGAACGGCGCGAGCTGGACGACGAGGAACGGAATACCCGCCGGCTGCTCGCCCTGGAGCAACGCCGGCTGGACCTGGCGGAGCAGGAGTTGGACCGCGTGCGCCGCCTCGCCGAGCGTGGGGCGGTCTCCAGCGCTCAACGGGATGAGCAGGAGCGCGTGACATTGCAGCAGGAGCACGCCGTGCAGAGCCTGCAGAATCAACTGCTGCTCTTTCCAGCCCGGCGCGAGCGACTGGAGGCCCAGCGCGCGCGGACCGAGACCCGGCTGGACCACGCCTTGCAGGATCTGGCTGACACCCGGTTTTTCGCCCCCTATGACCTGCGTGTTCACGACGTCGAGGTGGAGCGCCACCAGCATGTCAACGCCGGACAGCGCTTGTTCCGGGCGGACAACATTGCAGCCGCGGAACTGACCGCCCATGTGCCGGTGAAGCAAATGCGCCGGCTGCTGGGCGGTGACACTCCGCCTCCGCTGACGGTGGCCAACGACGCCACACTGCCCCGGGTGGATCTGTCCGGGTTGGAGGCCAAGGCAACGCTGGTGGGTGTGGACGGTGTGGTCTGGCCTGCCCAGGTCAAACGCGTCGTTGATGGCCTCGATCCACAGACCCGCACCGCCCGGGTCGTCCTGCAGGTGGATCACCCCTATCGCCAAGCCCAGCCCCCCGTCCGACCGCCCCTGGTACGCGGCATGTACCTGCGGGCAGAACTGAGCCAGCCCCTGACCGAACCGCGCCTGGTGATCCCGGCCCACGCCGTTCACCGGGATGAGGTCTACCTCGTGAACGAGGAGGACCGCCTTCAGCGGCGAGCAGTATCCGTGGCCTTTTGGCAGGAGGGCCTGGCGGTCCTGGCGGAAGGGCTGGCGCCGGGGGACCGGGTGGTGGTGGACGACGTCGTGCCAGCCATAGGCGGGATGCTGCTGGACCCGCGACGCGACGAGGCCTTGGAGGCCTCGGTACGTGAGCGGGCCGAGGGCACACAGCCATGATCCGCTGGTTTGCCGCGCACCCCACCGCCGCCAACCTGGTGCTGGTCATTCTGGTGGCGGTCGGCCTGTTCGCGGCCCCCACCCTGCAGCGGGAGACCTTCCCGGACTACCGTCCCGGCGAGGTCAGCATCGAGGTGGCGTACCGGGGGGCCAGCGCCGCCGACGTGGAGGACAACATCTGCCGGCGTCTGCACGATGCCGTCAAAGGCGTGGAACACCTGGACGAATTCGTCTGTACCGCCCAGGACAACCGCGCCTCGGCCACCGCCAGCATGGCCCCCCGCGGCACCATGGCGCGGTTCCTGGGTGACATCGACACCGAGGTCAAGGCCATTACCGACTTCCCGGAGCGCGCCGACCCGGCGGTGGTCCGGGAACTGCACCGCACCGACCTCGTGGCCGCTGTCGCGATCACCGGGGACCTCTCCCTGGTCGATCACGAGGCCTACGCCCAGCGGCTGGAGGATCGCCTGATCGCCCTGCCCGGGGTGGCCGACGTCATCACGCATGGGCTCTCCCAGCGCCAGTGGCAGGTGGAGGTAGGCCATGACGCCCTCGCACAGCATGGTCTGTCCGCCATTGAGTTGGCCGCCCGCGTTGCCGCCCAGAATATCGACAGCCCGCTGGGCACGCTGGAAACCCCTGACCGGGAGATCCTGCTGCGCTTCACCGACGAACGCCACGACCTCGTCGGCCTGGGGGAGCTGGTCGTGCTCTCCGATGAAGGTGGTGGGGAACTGCGATTGTCCGAAATCGCCCGACTGAGCGAGCACCGGGAACACACGGAGGAGAAGGTGCTCATGAATGGGCGACGCGCCGTCCTGCTGGAGGTGCACAAGGCCACCCACGCCGATGCCCTGGATGTCATGGAGGCTATGCAAGGGTTGCTGGAAACGGAGCGCGCACGCTGGGGCGAGGCCCTGACGCTGACCGTCACCCAAGATGCCACTTCGATCGTCCGTGACCGGCTGCAAATGCTGGTCTCCAACGGGCTGCTCGGGCTGATCCTCGTATTGCTAGTGCTCAGCCTGTTCTTCCGCCCGCGTCTGGCCCTTTGGGCCGGCATCGGGCTGCCTGTGGGGTTCCTGGGCGCGTTCACGGTCATGGCCTTGACCGGACTATCGCTCAACATGATCACCCTGGTCGCGCTGTTGATGGCCATCGGCCTGGTAATGGACCACGCCATCGTGATCACCGACAACATTTCCGCCCGCGCCCGAGCCGGCAGCCGTGCGCTGGAGGCCGTGGTGGAAGGTGCCCGTCAGGTGCTGCCGGGGGTCATCTCCTCTTTCCTGACCACGGTAGTCGTATTCACCCCGCTGTCCTTCCTGGCCGGTGAGCTGGGCGCGGTTTTACAGGTCTTGCCGGTGGTGCTCATCGCCGCACTCACCGCCAGCCTGATCGAGGCATTCCTGGTGTTGCCCCACCACCTCCGGGGCGGTCTCGACCGGATTCAGTCCAAAGGCAACTCACGGCTTCGGCAAGGTTTTGACCGCGCCTTTGATCGCTTCCGGGAAGGTGTCGGCAGCCTGGCCGACCGCGCCATACGCTTCCGCCATGGGGTGCTGGCCGGCACCCTGGTGATACTGCTGGCGTCAGCCGGCTACCTGGTCGGTGGCCACCTGGGTACCGAGGCCATGCCCGACATCGACGGCGATGTGCTGGAGGCCCGCATCCTGATGCCCCAGGGAACCCCCCTGTCCCGCACCGAGGCGGTGGCCAAACAGGTGAGCGAGGCCATGGCAGAACTGAATGAGCGTCTCACACCGGAGCAGCCGGACGGTGCCTCGCTGGTGCGCAACCTGCAGGTGCGATTCAATCACAACCCCAGTGCGGGTGAGCCCGGCCCCCATGTCGCCACCCTCAGCGTCGACCTGCTCACCGCGGAGCGCCGCACGGTGGACCTGGAAACTCTGACCGCTGCCTGGCGTGAGGCCATCGGCCCCATCGCGGGCGTACACAGCCTGGTCATTCAGGAGCCTGGCTTCGGCCCAGCCGGCACCCCCATTGAGGTTCGCCTGAGCGGCGACGACCTCGACGAACTTCAGCAGGCGTCGGAGCACCTGAAGGAGACCCTGGGCACGTACCAAGGCGTGTACAACGTGTTGCACGACCTGCGGCCCGGCAAGCCGCAATACCAGTTCCGCATGGCGGAAGGCGCGCATGGGCTGGGGCTCACGGCGGAGGCAACCGCCCGCCAGCTACGCGCCGCCATACTGGGGGAACTGGGGGGCACACTGCGCATCGGCGCCCACGATGTGGAAATCCTGGTCCGCCACACCGAGCGGGACCGCAACCGCCTGGATGCACTGGAGGAGCTCACCGTGCTCGGGCCGGACGGCCAACGCATACCGCTGGCGGTGGCGACGGAACGTAAGGCAGCCCGCGAGTGGGCGCGCATTACCCGGGTGGACGGCCAACGCACAGTCACCGTGGAGGCCAACGTGAACCCCCGGGTGGCGAATGCCCAGGCCATCGTCAATGACCTACAAAACCATTGGCTGCCGGACTTCAAGGCCGCTCACCCCACGCTGGCCGTGGGCTTCGAGGGCCAGGTGGCCCGTTCGGCGGAGACGGGAGGGTCGGTGCGGCGGGCCCTGCTGATCGGGCTGATCGGGATCTACGTGATCCTCTCCTTCCAGTTCCGCAGCTATGTGGAGCCGCTGCTGGTCATGGTGGCCATTCCCCTAGCCTTCATGGGCGCGCTCTGGGGCCATGTGCTGATGGGCTACTACCTGTCCATGCCCTCGCTGGTCGGCGCCGCCTCCCTGGCCGGCATCGTCGTGAACAACGCCATCCTGCTCATCCTGTTCATCAAGGCCCACCGGGACGCGGGGCTGTCCGCCGTGCGTGCCGCCGGCCAGGCCAGCCGCGACCGGCTGCGGGCCATCCTGATTTCGTCCGGCACCACCACCGCCGGAGTGTTGCCCCTGCTGGCGGAGTCCAGCACCCAGGCGGACGCCATCAAACCTTTGGTCATCTCTGTGGTCTTTGGCCTGGCCACGTCCACCGTGCTGGTCCTGTTTGTCATCCCGGCCCTGTACGTGATCTTCGACGAGCACCGGGCCCGACGCCTCAGGTCATCCGCTGAAGAACATCCGTAGGGCCACCACGGTCGGTAAGCCGGTGTTTAACCGACCCGGCCACGTGGACCCCGATCAGCGCCAGCAGCACATAGGCCGACCAGGTGTGCAGGGTGCTCGCCGCTCCCGCCAGGCCACGACTCTCGGGCACCAGCGAAGGCAGGCTGAACAACCCGAACATCGAAACCGGATGGCCGGCGGCATTGGACATGACGTAACCGCTGAGCGGCACTACCAGCATCAGGGCGTAGAGTAGAACCTTCACCGTCACGTTCAGCCGCCGCAACGGGCGTGGCAATGCGGAGACTGGCCCCGGCGGGGGCTGGACCCGGAACCACGCCAGGCGCGCTATCAACAAGACCACCGTAATGGCACCAAGTGCTTTGTGCAGGTTATAGACATTGCCGCGGATGGGGTTGTCCTCCGACAGCCCGGTCATCCACCACCCCACGGCGATGAGTGCAATGATGAGAAAAGCGCTCAACCAATGCAGGACTTTGGAGGGCGAGCTGTACTGATCATTCGGTGCATATGACATATCGCATAAACCCACTGTATTCCTATGCAATAACGCGCGATATTTTACATTCGCGGACATGCACATCTTATCGTGAAGCAGCTCGCATGCATTGATCCACAGTCGGTCCGAACCCCCATCCGCCTGCTATAGTGGCTAAACAACCCACCCAAACACTTGGCTATTCGGCCGGGAGCCCCTTATGCGCATTGTCCCGACACTGATCGTGGCAGCGGTTGCCTTACTCTCGATGGGCACCGCAGCAGCTCAAGCCACTGACGTCGACGTAAAACGGATGATACTGAGCGTTAACTCCAGCAGCTCCCTCTCTCAGGGCCTGGCGATGGACATTGGCCAACAACTCCATGACCGAGGTGAAGAGGTCCGCATTGTGCTCTGCGGGAGCGGAGCGGCCTTGGCCAGGAAGGGATACGATGGGCCCACCCTCCCCGACCGGGACCAGACGTCTCAAAGCCTGATGCAGGACCTGATGGGTAAGGGCATCCGGGTCGATATTTGCGAATACGCCTTAACCGGAACGGAAGACCCCGCCGAGGAGCTAATCGGCGGTATTGGGGTCACTGACCCTTCAGAGTTGCGTGAATTCTGGCAAGGTGCGACCCGCATCGCCGCCTTCTGATCGATGGTCTATTGATCTTACTCCACCGGTGGGGCAGCCCTGCCCCAACCGGCGGCCATATGTTTCACCGGGACACCCCGCGGGGCGCCTTGGCTAGGGCCCTACCACCTCCGTCTCAGGGTCTAAGACCACCTGCACCGTATTCCGGCCCGCGTTATTGGCTTGGTGCACACCAGGCTCGGTCCGCCGAATCAGCCCCGGGACGCATCGCCCGGTTGCAGGGAGGCGCAGATGGTCCGAGTGCGTACGCCGGCGAACATGACCGGTGATTCCAGACGGAGCGCAACCAACTCTTGCCTGACGCCGGAATCGCGGTCATGGTCCCGGAACCACTCTCCACGGTGGGCGGGAATACGCTGCCGGAATGAGAGGGCCAAGGCCAACGGGCTGGAGCCCTTTGAATACCTGAAGGACGTGCTCACACGCCCACCGGCCGCGGACACCGGCTAGGCTATTCAGGCCATGCTGCGCTAGAACTGGGGCGGGACAATAAAGGCCTGAGGCCGAAACCGGTCGGTGGGCAGGGTGGACCGCTCGCGCCAAAGGGTATTAATCTTTCAGAAGTATTTACCTAAGCTTAGGTGTGGCCGCACACCATACGATCATACTGCAGGACTCAATCGATACCTACATTTTGTGAACTAACCCATATATTGCCTTTTTAAAGAGTAAACAATAATAAAGGGAGATCGAATGGACCCGGATTTGAAACGGCGCCTGAAAGCCACCCCTGCTCTCCCTTCTCTCCCACCGGCAGCGGTCCGTATCCTGGACATTGCGCGCAGCAACGAGCCCCAGCCGCGCGAACTGTACGAGGCCATCCAACTCGATCCGGCCCTTTCCGCGCGCCTGCTGCGGGCCAGCAATTCGCCGGCCTTTCGCCGGGTGGGCGAGGTGCGCTCGCTCCGCGAGGCCCAGATGGTGCTGGGCTACGATGCCACCCTCACCCTCAGTCTGTCCTTCTGTCTGTTCACCACCATCCGCCGTCTGGAAGCCGGTCGCCTGGACTATGAACACTTCTGGCGCCGCTCCGCCTGCGTCGCCAGTGTAGCCGCACTGATTGCGAAATCGCGCGGGTTGGCCGGTGCAGAGGCAATGCTCGCCGGGCTGTTAAAGGATATCGGTGTTCTGGTGCTGGACAGCATCACCCCGGCCGACCACCCCGGCTGGACGAGTGATGAGCAGGCGGCGGCACAGCTTGCGGCGGAGGTCGGGGCCTGGCTGATCAATGAATGGCGGCTGCCGGACTACCTGGCGAGTGTCAGTTGGGCAACCCGGGACCTGGACCGGCGGCTGCCGCATATCCCCGACGAAGACCAAGCGCTGGTAGAGGTCGTCGGGGTGGCGGACGAGCTGGTGGGGATCTGGCTTGCCGACGATACCGGCGGGCAGCTGGACAATAGCCGGGACCTGGTCGCCCGGCGCTGGGCCTGGTCACCAGAGCAACTCTACCAACTGATCACCGAGGCCGACGAGGCGATCAAGGGCAACCTTGCCCTGCTGGATCTCAGCCAATTCGACGAGCAGATCATGGTCGGCGTAATGGACCAGGCGCGGGAGGTGCTACTGTTCCAGAATCTGTCCCAATTCAAAACGACCCATGAGGCCAACAGCCAGGCCGACGCCTTACGCGAACGCGCCCGTCAGCTGGAGGAATCCAGCCTGCGCGATGAACTGACCGGCGTCTGGAACCGCCGCAAGCTCTTCTCCTTCCTGGAGGTCACCCTGGAGGATGCCCGCACCGCCGGCACGCCGGTCACCGTCGCCTTCGCCGACCTGGATCGCTTCAAACCGGTAAACGACGACTACGGCCATGCAGCGGGCGATGTTGTCCTCAACCATTTCGCCCAGAAACTCTCCCGGCTGGTGCGCGGCGACGACCTAGTCGCCCGCTACGGCGGCGAGGAGTTCGCTATTGTCATGCCCAACACCGGTGGCGAAACCGCCAAGACGGCGCTGACCCGGGTGCTGAAGCAAGCCGCCGAGACGCGCTATGCCGTCCGCGAAGGCAAGTCCCTGCAGGTGACAGCCTCTATAGGCATGCGCAGCGTCGACCCCCGCAGCGAACCGGAGGTGTCAGCCCGCGAACTGCTTGCCGAGGCGGATGAGGCGGCCTACCACGCCAAGGCGATCGGCCGGGCAGCGCTCGTCGCCTCGGATCCGGACGGCCTCAGGGTGGTGCACCGGCTGGGGCAGCCATCGGTGATGGGCCGACTGGGCCAGACGCTGGTCAGCGCCTTCAGGCGGCGCTAGCCCGGCACGATCTCCTCCCGACAAACCACCTGCACCGTATCCCGCCCCGCCTCTTTGGCCTGGCGCAGGCCACGCTCAGCCCGCCGAATCAGCCCCGGCACGGTATCCCCCGCTTGCAGGGCGGTAACCCCAAAACTCGCCGTCAACGGGAAACCCAACCCGAAATCCGTCTCCGCCACGGCCCGTCGCAGGGCCCGCGCCAGGTATTCGGCCTCCAGGCCGTCCGTCATCGGGCAGGCCAACAGGAATGCCCCCCCGCCCCACCGCGCCAACGCATCGGTGACGCGAATCCGATCGCGCAAGATATTGGCGACGTCGGCCAACACCCGATCGCCCGCTTCCTGGCCAAGGCCCTCGTTGACCAGATTGAGATGGTCGATGTCAATCAGGATCACCGCCAGGGCCCCGGACTGCCCGTTCAGGCCCGCCACCTCCCGGTGCAGCAGCTCATCCATCCTCTCGCGATTGGGAAGGCCGGTAAGCGCATCGGTGCTGGCCTGCCCCTCCTCGCATTGCCGGGCTGCCTCCTGCGCGCGATAACGCTCCCACACCTTGCGCTGAAGCACCGCCGCACGGTCCTCAAGCGCTTGCAACGGCCAGGCCTCTTCTCCATCAGGCTCGGTGGCGGGAAAGGAGCCGTGCAGGTGCTCCAGTCGCCAGGCCCCGTCAATGTATCGGAAGACCAGGGTAAGGCGCAGATGGTCCAGGGCCAGCTCCTGCCCTTGCGCCAGGATAGTGTTGCGAATCCCGATATCCGCCGCCACCAGCGCCACGTCCGTGCACAGCGGCGTCACCTTGGCCGTACGAACGGCGTACTCAAACGGCTCAGGCACCTGGCTGATATCCCGTTCAATGACCTCGCGGGCCTCGTCCGGGTCATAGACCGACTCGTTGGCACCGGTCCCGAAGCCATGCACCAGCGGCCCGTTGAGGTCATGCAACGCAGCGGCATCACGCTTCCTCAGCCAGGTGTCCAGATAGCGCAAAAAGGCTTGGTTTACCGCCTCGTTCAGTTGATTCCGGTCTGCCTGCTCCATCCACAGTCTCCCGTGCGCCATGTCTTGGCGCCTACTTATTCTGAACATCAGTCATCCGGACAACCGGCACGCTTCCAGCGGGCACGGCACGCCGGGTCATTGTCTGACCAATATAGTCAGACAAACGATGGGACAAGGCAATAGATGAAATATGTTCATTTTTTGTGATCAAAAGGCAGGGCCCTGGGAACGCCTTTGTTCACCAGGGGCCCTGTTCGCCGTCACACACCATGGCTTCAGCGGAATCCCTCCCGGCCGCCGCCGATGGGCCTTTGAATCCCGTGGCGGGTATCCCGTTGCGCCTGTTCGCGCTTGCCACGCAGCTCGTCCGCAGCCACCTGGTCGAACCGCGCCTTATTCCGCACCGCTTCGATGTGAGGCACGTAGTTCTCGCTGACCAGGACCTCGCCCGGGCTCAGTTCACGGGGGCCGTTCGCCCGCACATGGCCGACGAAGTGCTGGTAGTTCTCCCCGCTGCCCACACCGCTGGAAGCAATCGACTGGGTGGGGAGATCCGCCCGCACCTGGCCCACGTGGGTGGTCCAGTTCTCGGCCGCGGCCAGGCCGGAAACGGCCAGGCCGGCACCGAGCGTCAGGGCCGTCGCAGTCTTGATAACAAAGGTCTTCATGATGGTCACCTCAGGCATTGAGTTGGGTCTCGGGTCCGGCGGTTGTGCTCCCGCCGAATTCACTGTCAGGTTATGCCGAAGGGCCCTGCGCGGTAATTCGTCTCTCTACCTAGAGGGAACTACCTAAAGAGTCAGCTCCCTGCCACCGCTGCTAGCCTGATACTACGCAACGGAAGACCTGTCATGGCTCGACACCAGACCATCATTGAGCGGTTGCCGCCTAACCACCAGCGCCGGGACTGGGTGGTCGGTGACCTGCACGGTTGCCGTTCCCTGCTCAATGAGGGGTTGCAACGGGTCGACTTCAACCCGGAAGGGGGCGACCGTCTGCTGTGCGTGGGCGATCTGACCGACCGGGGGCCGGAGTCGGTGGCCTGCCTGGAACTGCTGCTGGCGTCCTGGTTCCACAGCGTACGGGGCAATCACGACGATATGATCCGGGACTGGCTGGAGGCACCGCCCGGGTCCCTGCGCAGGATCGAGGCGGCCCACCTGTTGCTGGCCAACGGCGCCGACACCTGGGCGCAGGACCTGCTGCTCGATCCCGACCCCGCGGACCACCCGCTGATGCCCCTGCTCCACATGCAGGCCGAGTTGCCCCATGTGCTGGTGGTGGGCAGCGGCGCCGGGCGCTTTCAACTGGTCCATGCCGAACTGGTGAGTCCGGGGGCGCCACAGGGGCTGCTGAGTGACGCCGACATCGACGCCGGCCTGCCCGGCGTCGACCCGACGCCGCTGCTCTGGTCCCGACGGCTCATGGGGCGGCTGCGCAGCCCCCTGCCCGAGCGCAGTGAATCGCTGTCCACCACTTATTGCGGCCACACCGTCGGTCGCACCCTCCGCCGGCGCCTGTCCCACGTCTGCCTGGATACCGGGGCCTTCGTGCGGGTGACCCGCGGCACCACCGACTTCGGGCTGACGCTGGTCAACCCGCAGAGCGGTGAGGTGGTGTTCGTGCCCTAGGCGGCGAGTACGCTCGCCAGCCCCCTCGGGCCCGGTCCGCCTCACACCAGCCGCAGGTCCGGGTCCCCGTAGCACTGGTAGGCCCCCCAGGTGTTGTAATCGGGAAACTGAGCCCAGCAGGCCGCGCGGGCACGCAACACGGCCAGGCCCAATGCTTCGCCGTTGAGCAGGGCCTGGTAGAAGACCTCCGCGAAGCGCTGGGCGGCCCGGTCGTTGACCTCCCAGCCCCCGACCACCAGGCCGCGCACGCCGATGTTGATGAAGCTGCGGGCGATGGTACCGGCGAAGTGCTGAAACCGTACCCGCTGCTCTGCGGTGAGCTGGACCATGCGACCCAGGTGGCAACAGTTCAGGAACACGAAGTCCGGGGTCTCCGGCAGCTCGCTGATCTGCGGGCGGCCCAGCAGGGCGCCGTCGTCCAGCAGGATGCCGTTGCGCAACGCCCCGGGGGCCTCCCCGTGGGCCTCGTGGATGCCGTGCCCGGCCACATGCAGTATCCGCCAGGGCTTGGCGAACAGCGCACGCAGCACATCGGCCCCGCGCGGCTGTAACAGAAGCCGCACATCGTAGCCCTGGCCCAGCAGCGCGGTGGCCACGGCCTGCGCCTCCGCCCGGGCGCCGGGCAACTCCGGCAAGGGGGTGACCGGGTCACCCAGGACCAGCGCGCTCTGCGCCCGCACCGGCTTCAGGGTCTGACGGAACTCGGGCGTCCGGAACTGGCGCACCATGGCCTGGCGCACCGCCCAGGGCCGCGCCCCGGGGCGGCGGTTGTTGCTCAGCATCTCGAAGGGCAGGCGCGCGGTCCGCTCGTCCACGATCAGCATCAGGGCATCGAAATGATCGATCTGATCGCCCAGGTGGTTGGGGATCAGCAGATGGTAGAGGGCATTGGCGGTCTCGCGGTCGAAGCGCGGATCGCTCATGGCCTCCGCCAGTAGCCGCGCCACCGTGACCGGATCGAAGTCCACCGCCCGACCGGGGATTCGCGCACGCAGGCCCAGCAGTTCGTAGTTCAACAGCGGGGGCCGCTCCTGCTCGGTGACGATCAGCCGGCGCCAACGGCGGGTCGCCCGCCGCGCTGCCAGGCTGCCGGTCTCCACCCGCGGCTCGGGATGCCTTTCCTCCCGGCGCAGCACGAGGTCCGTGCCCAGCTCCTCGCTGAGTTGGCCGGTATCGGCGCGCAGGAACTGGCAGGCCTCCTGGAAACGAAGGCCGTCGTGCTCCAGGATCTCCAACTCCGTGATCGCCACACCGGTGCCATTCGCCTGCTCGACCATGGCGCGGTTGGCCCGGACCACGCCCTGGATGATCGATCGAATGATATCCGCCTCGTGCAGGGCGGCCGGGCTATTGCCGCCCACCAGGATCGCGCTGAGCCCGACCCAGGCGCCGTCGCTCGGGCTGGCCACCGCCAACAGATAGTCCAGGCAGGCGGCGTAGCTGGCCTCGGCGATCACGTTGGCGCTGAGCTCGCCCAGCTCACCGAGGCCCATCACCACGGCGCCGGGCACCGGCGAGCGCTGCGATCCGTCGGGCAGAATCACCGCCGTGCTGCCGACCCGGCCCGGGATGCGGTCCAGTTGGTAGCGCCGGGACAGTGCCCCGCCCAGGGCCTCGTCTAGGGCCGCCTCGGCCCCGGAGATCACATCGCCCACGGCATGCCCGCAGAGCACCGGGTGGCGCGCCTGGGCCAGATCGGCATATACCAGCGAGACCGTCAGGCCGGGGCGGCCCGCCTCCTCGTCTGCGTCCCCGGAGGCCCCCAGGGCCTCCGCGATCAGTGTCGCCTCATCCGGCTGGGTGGCCGGCGAAGGGTCGTAGAGGAACTCCCTTGCCCCCAGGCCACGCCGGCGGCTGAGCGGTTCCGTGGGCAAACGGTCTGTCCGCCCGGTCTCCAGCAGGTCGAGATAGGCGGGGAAGGCTGAGCGGGTGGCGGGGAGATCGCCGTGCACCGCGTCGCAGAACCAACGCGGCACCCCCGGCAACTCGCCGGCGGCGTGGGTGACCCGGCCATCCCCCTCGGTGGTCCCGACAAAGCGCAGCCGGCCGTCGCCGCTGCCGTCCATACGGATACCGGCCGGCGTCAGCGGCGCCTGACCGGCCACGTAGACGATGGGGTCATTCCCCGAGACCCGCGCCGGCAGCCGGTCGCGGCGCAGCCGCGCACCCCTCAACCGCTCTGCTTCGGGCACGTGCCCGAAGCGGCCGTTGTGGTGGGTCAGGCGGCTCCAGGTGGCCACGTCGTAGAGGTCCAGTTCGCCGTCCTGGGGCAGCAGATCCATGACCCCCGGGTACTCGGCCAAAAGGCCGAGGATCCGGTTCAGGCTGTTCGGCAGATCCAGCAGCGCCAGCATTCGCACCAGCCGGTCGTGCCCGAGGAGTGCCTCGACGATGGCAAACGAACCGCGGTTCGGCGTGCCCAGCATCAGCAGCCGCGAGCCCGGCTGCTCCGAGATCTCCGCCCACAAGGTCGGGTCGCTGGCCATCATGGCCCGGGTCACCAACCCGCCCATGGAGTGGGCCACGAACCGCACCGGGCGCCCCCCGCTCCCGCGGGCCCGGCGCACCTCTGCGGCCAGGCGCCGGGCCGCGTCGTCGATGGAGAGCCGCCAGTCGTAGGGGAAGACATGCACCTCATGGGTCTCGGCCAGATACTCGGCCAGCGGCTGGTAATACCGACTGAAGACCCCATCGGTCTCCACCCCACTGCGGCCGTAGGCCAGCCGGGTGATGCGGCCCAGCAGGATCTGCCGGCGGACCATCCAGATGCGGGTTTCCCGCGCCCTCAGTTGCGAGCCCATGATCCCCGGGAGCAGGAAGAGCAGCGGCCGGTGGGGGTCACCCCGGCTCACGCCCAGCACACCGCTGAAGGTCTCGGCCGCCAGGGAGGGTGCCTCGGCATCGCGGCTTCGGAACAGCGCCCGGTCGTCGGTCTCCAGCAGCCAACCGACCAGCGCCCGCTGTGAGTCAGGGTTGTCGAAATAGTTGAAGTGGGAGATGTCGGGCCGGCTCTGGAAGTATTGCCACACCCCTTGCCGGCGCCGCAGGCCTTCGTACATGGAGCGGGTGTCCACCACCAGATCGTGCCGGCCGGGAAAGATCAGCCGGTCCAGCAACAGCACCCCCAGCCGGCGGATCAACCCGCTGCCCTCGGCGTCGCCGGCGATCACCGCCAGCTCGGCATCCGCCTCGGGGGCCGCCAGGTTCAGCCAGCGCACCAAGGGCCCGTGGGGCAGCATCGCCTCAAGCCCCGGCAACCGGTCCGGGCTGAATCGCTGCGCGACCAGGGCCCGGATCATCGGCCGGATCACGCCGTTGAAGAAGGGCCCGTTGGCCGGCGGCAGCAACCGGATGAGGTTGCCCAGCAGGCTCAGCAGTCGGTCCAGGCGCTCGGAGGCCAAAGAGGTGCCGGCCGCCGGGCAGGCCACCCGCACGTAGCGGAGCACCCGGATCCCTTTGTCCCGGAGCCGTTCCAGCAGTTGCAGCAGCGCCTCCCGGTCGGCCCGGTCCTGTTCCGCGAGGGCAGCGATCCCGGGATCGTCCAGATCACGACCGGTGGCCGCCAGCCACTGCTCGTCGCGCCGGTACTGCTGCTCCAGGCCACCCCGGAGCGCAGACGGATCCTGCCCGGCAAGGCAGAGCAGATCGCCGATCAACCCGCCACGGGAGTGGGTGACCAGGTGGAGTTCAGCCCCCCGGGGCAGGTCGTCAACCAACTGCAGGGCATTGTCGATGGGACTGGCGCTGAGGGTGGGGTGCTGGAAGGCGCAGATGCGCGAGCGGCCGTCCGGTGCCCGGTAATGGGCCTGTAGCGTGGCCCATACGGTGGGCTCATCACCTCTGGGGGACCCACCGAGCTTGGAGAAACTGCCCGCGATACTGGACGCCGTGCCGTGGAGGAGCAGCAGCAGTGGCCCGTCACCGGGCAGGCCCTCGCCCTGGCGCACACGTTGCGCCTCGTCGACGGCGTCCGGGCCCTCGGGGCGGTCGCAGCGGTACAGCCCGTGGCCCGGTGTGACCTGGCCCTCCCAGTACTCGGCGATGGCCTTGGCGGACCTGCCGGCAAATTCGTCGGCGACCCGGCGCCCGAAGATCCGCAGGACCACCCGGCCAAACCGGCGCAGCACGCCCCGCGAGCTCGTGGACGCGCCCGCCAGCAATGCATCCAGCGCAATATCGGCGTCGCCCTCTCCGCGCAGGTGCCCCCGGCGGGCGGCCTCGTCCTCGGCCAGATCTTCCGCCGTGGTCCAGAGGATGCACTCGTCGTCATCCTCTATCTCGATCAGCGCAGTGGCGTCGCATTCGACGTCCCTGCGGACCCAACTGAGATCGTAGCTCCGGGAGGGCGAGCCCACCTCGAAGACCGCGGCATCCGGATCGTCCGACTCGACCTCGCGGCCGACGAAGTGCAGGTGAATCGCCATGGCCGCTTCTCCCTGCGGTGGGCCTGTACTACCTTACAGCATAGCCTGCGGGTGGGATCCAGCTGGGGGCACGGTGCCGGCCGCGGTCATGCAGCACTCAGCGCTGGCCCTGCCAGGCGATCCGGAAATGGATCCGGTAGTCGTCCTGGTCCGGCAACACGTCGCTGGCGGGCACGCCTACCGTCAGGCTGCCGGAGAAGCCGCGACCGAGGTCCAGGAAGGCACCGGCGCCCCAGCTCGTCAGGCGCTCGTTATCCTGGTCCTCCTGGCGCACCCCGCCGTGATCAACGAAGACGAAGGGCTCCACGGCGGCAAAGCCGGCGTAGCGCAACTCCAGGCTGAGGTAATAGCCGCTCTCACCCGCGGTGGCCCCTTGCGGGTAGCCGCGCACGTCGAAAGCGCCGCCCACCTGGAAGAGCTGCGGTGAGAGCACCGCCTCCGGGCTGTCGGCATACTGCCACTCGGCCCGCGACAGGGTATAAAAGGCCCGGGGCAGGCGCTGCTCCCAGAGCAGGCGGCCATCCCAGAGCAGGCTGTCATCGGTCTCATCCAGTTCCCCGGCGCTCTCCCGGAAGTGGGCGTGGGCCAGGCGTTGCTCGACCTCGAGGAAGTGGGTGTGGGGACCGGGTTGGCCGTACTGGCGCAGGCGCACGCCTGCGTCCACCCGCGTCACCTCGTTGTCGGCGAAAGTAACCCCGTCCAGTTCGGTCTTGGAGCGGACATAGCCCAGGCTGCCGACGGCATCCCAGGTGCGGCGCTCGCTCCATGCCAGGGGATGGGTATAGCGCAGGGAACCACGCAACGATTCACCCTCTATGTCCAGATCGCGCAGCGGACCACGGACGATCTCGATCTCGTTGTAGGCGAGGCGGGCGGTGAGGGCCGCCCCGCGATGGCCGACAGGGGTGGCGTAGCTCAAGTCGAGGGCGGTGGCCCCGCTACTTCCCACCAGAAAGGCGGTGAACCGGTCGGCCCGGCCGAAGGGCGAATACCAACTGGCCATGCCGCCGATCCGCTCTTCACCGGTACTGCGTGCGCCGGCGTTGTCGGCAAAGAGCTGGTAGCGCAGCCGCGGGGGTTCAAGCATCTGCAGGACCACATCGCTTTCACCGAACGCCTCGCCCGGACGCAGCGCCACGCCGGCCTGCAGCGCCTCACGACGGTTGAATTCACGCACCGAGGCGCGCAGATCGGGCACCCGCAGCACCTCGCCCTCCTCCAGCGGGATACGGCCGCGGATGTACCGCGGTTCGGTGTGCTCGGCCCCCTCCACGGCCACGCTACCGATCCGGGCCTCCACCAGCAGGATCTGCAGCCGGCCGTCGACGATCTGCTGTGGCGGCACGAAGGCCCGGGCAGTGACATCGCCCTGTTTGGCATAGGCGCTGTTGATGCGTTCCACCAGCTCGTTCACCTGACCGAAACTGACCACTTCCCCGATGTATTCCTCCGCCAGCTCGGTGAGCCACTGCTCGTCCAGCAGCTCCGTAGGGGAGAAGCGGATCTCTCTGAGGAGGAACTCCACCGTCTCATCCTCCAGGTCGGGCAGGACGAGCTCCGGGATATCCAGCTCGGGTTCCTCCGGCCGTGGCCCGCGCTCCTCCAGGCGCTCACGCTCGCGCAACAACTCCCGCAACTGGAGCGCCGGATCGACGCCCGGCCCGGGTTCGGGCTGGGCGCCCGGTGTCTGCGCATGGACCGCACCCGCCGTCAGCAGGGGAAGGCAAACGACCACCGCCAGCAGCGGCGCCCGCCGCGATTCTTCCGAGCCCCACCGCTTCATTGAGCGCCATTCTCCTCTGCCCCGGATTGATCGTCATCGCCCTGCAACAGACCGGTCCAGTCCAGGTTAACCGGGAAGTCGGGCGGCGCCCCCGGCAGGCCGGCACCGACCACCTGCACCGAGACCTCGTCGTCCGGCCAGAAGGCCCGCAGCCCCGGCAGGGTGTCGGGGATCGGCACGATGCGCTGCTCCAGCCGACCGGCATCGCGCACAATGCTGCGACCATCCACATCGAAACGGGCGCGGTCGCGGCCCGGTTGATAGTTGACCAGCTCCAGGCGGTAGCCGGGCCGGTAGGCGCCGCTGAAGGCGTTGGTGATGGTGTGCCGCCCGTCCTGGTCGACAAAGAAGCGGTACCCCGGCTCATAGAGCTGGACGTCCACGTCGCGCCGGTCGGGCCGCTGGTTGTCGGCCCACAGGTGGACCTCCGGCGTGAACACCTCCAACCAGTGGAAGATGTCGTTGTCCGGCATGTCGACTCGCGTGGTGTTGGTCTCCAATCGGGCGCGGCGGGCATAGAGCCGCTCGACGATGAGATCGGCCGGGGTGTCCACGGACAGGTCCACCTCCGATGCGTAGTGCTCGACCAGGCCCACCACGTCCAGCGGCAGCGGGTCCGGGTTGGCGGTGTGCTCGATGTGCGCCTCGATGGCGTCGCCCTTGAGGTCCACCCGGTCGTGAACCCGCAACCGATCGATTTCGATGGCCTGGGGCGCGCGCACCTCCAACCGCCCGGTGGGCACGTCTATCAGATCGGCTCGCAAATCGGTGGTGCCGTGGAGGAAGGCGTGACCGCCCAGGGTGGTGGCGGAGCTGATCCGGGTGGCATCGAGGAACAGGAAGTCATCGGGCAGACCGATGCCCAGCGGGGCGATCAACCGCGTGGTGGCGTCCCCGCCCAGTGCCCGCAGGTGTAGCGGTTCCTCCAGGCCGGCCTCATTGCTGCCGATGATGAAGCCCGTCTCGCTGAAGACGAAGGCCGCCTCGCCGTCGCCAGCGGTGCTGGTCACCCGCTCCAGGGTGACATCCTCCCAGGCGCCGGCCACGACCCGGCCGCCGGCTTCCACATCGCGGACCACCAGCCCCCCTTCCGGCGCGAACACCTGGAAGCGGTCCCCGGCAGAACCGGTCACCCGGGCGTCGTCACCGTGGCGCAGGCGCATGGCGGCGTCGGTGACCGCCTCCAGGTCCCCCGGCTCAGCCGTGCTGTCCAGGGCCAGGAAGGCGTCGCGATCCACCGCGCCGACAAAGGTGCCGGCATCCAGCCGGATCTCATCGGCGGCGATGTCCAGGGTGCCGAAGTCCGCCAGCGGCGCGCCCGGCAGCGCCAAACGGGCGATATGCCCCTGGTCGGCAGCCAGCACGGCATCGCCCTGCTCGCTGAAGACACTGTCCAGGGTCAGGTTACCGCCCAGGGCGTGCAGGTGCACCGAGCCCACGGCCCGGGCGGTGATCAGGGCGCGGGGGTCCAACGCGGTGGTGAGCGGCAACCCCTCGGCGCCGATGCCGCCGCCGGCCGCCTCCAGCAGCACCCCCGCCGCACCGCCGCGGATGATGGCATCTTCCGGATCATCGCCCCGTGTCGGGTCGTCGTGGGCTTCGATACCGCCGCCGACCCGCACGCGGATGTCGCCACCACCCCAGAGCCGCTCCAGGGCGATGCTGGTGCCGGGGACACCCAGGAAGATGTCGCCGCCAAGGTCATCGGCGGCATGGTGCGACTGCCCCCCCTCCGTGGCGATGACCCCGGCGTAGCGTACCTGCTCGATCTCGATGCCGTCGAAATCGACCGTGTCGAGATCCTCCAGGGTGAGCCCGCCGGGGCCCCCGGTGCCGAGCAGGCGCAGGAAATCGCCCAGGTCCATGACCTGGCCATCCACCAACACCACCTCGCCGATCAGCCGGACATCGCCCGGCTGGGCGCTGACCAGGGCGGCGCGTTCCTCCTCGGTGAAATCAAAGTTGCTGTCCTCGTCCTCGGGGGCCGGGATCCAGAGCGGGTCGTCAGACGAGCCGATGGAACCCCGCGGCGCCTCGATGGCCACATTCTCCCCCTGGATAATGGTCTCCACCCGCTGGTACTGGGTGTCCACAGTCTCCAGCATCCGGTCCTCGCTGAGGACGTTGAGCAACTGCTCCTCGGTCCACTCCGCCCCTTCCGCGAGCTGGTCACGGACACTGTCCGGCGCCTGGTAATCGAACTCGACCCGTTCATAGAACAGCATCTCCCCGGTGGCCGGATCCTCGGCCAGCGGTTCCTCGACCACCGTACCCAGGTCCGCCAGGGACTGGTCGCCGTTGCCCTCCAGCAGCAGTTCGCCCAATTCATCGCTGAGCGCGCCGTAACGGCCCTCCAGCCAGGCATTGACCGCGGCGGTGTTGTCGGCCACGCCCTGCGGGTCCGCCGTCTCGTCCCACGCCTCCGGTGAGCCGTCGACGCCGGCCCGGTGGGCGTAAATGCGGGCCCGATCCGGGGCCAGGTCGAAGCCGCCGTCCTCCCCGGCCAGGCGGTCCAGCTCCCACCAGTCACGGTAGCGGCTCTCCACCGAGGCCTCGAAGGCCTCCACCTGATCCTCGACAAAGCGGGCTACGCCGCTGTTGGGCGAGCCGTCGTCGAGCATCCCCAGCGAGTCCCACATCTCGCCCAGGCGGACCATGCGGTCGGTATCGAGCTCGGCGTCGATGGCGCTGATCAGCTTGCCGTCGGCGATAAAGAGCCGGACATCGCCTTCGGCGGCGCGGAGCGCCTCCACGTGAATGTCACCGTCGACGGGCACACCGGCACTGGCCAGTCCGCGGGCATCTTCCGCGAGCAGGACATGGCCGGCGGCGCGGGCGGTTACGTTGGCGCTGCCCAGCGGAAGGTTCAGCCAATCCGGCAGCGCGTCCGGATCGTCCACCACAACCCCGACCCCGGAGGCGATGGTCAGCGGCAGCACGAATTCGCCCTGCTCCCTGCCACCGATAGAGCCGTCCCGGGCACGCAGATGCACCCGGGCGCCGTAGACCGTGGGCCGGTCGGGGGCGGTGCCGCGGTCGATCAAGTGACGGGCCGCGTCGATGTCCACGGTATGGCCGCTGAGCGTCCCCACCTCGCGCACCGGCAGATCGCCGCGCAGGCCGTCCAGGAAGACCCCGCCATCCCCGGCCAGGGCCACCAGCCAGGCATCGTCCGGCGTGACCTCGCCGTCACCCACGATCACCCGCAGCGGGGCGCCCTCACTGCCGACGGCGCCACCGGCCTCCAGAGTGAGCTGGCGACCCTGCAACAGCCCGCCCTGCTCCGGCTCCCGGATGCTACCGACGGTCTCCACCGTGGTCAGCCCCTGGGGGTTGCGCACACTGCCGTCGATGATCACGTCACCGATGCTCTTGATGTCGATGGTACCCACCGGGTTGCCGATGAACCCGACGTCGATAGCCCGGTCCGCCCGCATGGACTGATAGCCCGGCCCTGACGGCACATCGTCGTCCGGGAACAGCAGCCGCCCGGAGTCTTCATCCACGCTGTCGCCGTAGAGGTAGCGCATCCCTTCGCGGGGCAGGTACTGCGCGGTGGCCCCCGGACGGGGGCCGAAGCCTGCGTCCTGCTCCTGGCCATAGAAGGGGTCATCCTCGTCGACCACGGTGCGCAGCAGGAAGAAGTCATCGTCACGCTGCTCGCGGTCGAGCCGGGAGACGGTCTTGGCGATGGTGCCGAAGCTCCCGTCCGGGGCCGCTGGGTCCGGGTTCCAGTCGTGCTGGAAGACGGTCTCGATGGGGTTGCCCTCGCCGTCACGCTTGGCGGTATCCCAGATCCTCACGCAGGGCCGGCAGGGCGCTAGGCCCTCCGCAGAAATCAGCTCCTCCTCGGGCAGGTCGAAACTGGGCGCATGGGGTTGGGTCCCGGCGTCCAGGTCATAGAGCACCACATCCTGGTGAGTACGGAAGGCGTCCTCCCCGCCGCCGGTGGTATCCACCCGGATCTCACCGAAACCCGACAAGGCCCGGATCTCGCCTCCGCCGGTGCTCACCACGTCGCCCGCCAGGAAGATGTAGCCACCGCCCACGGCGGCGCGCTGGATGTCGATGCGGTCGGCCTCGGCATCGTAGAAGCTGGCCACGGTGCCGAGTTCCACGTCGAAGCCCTCGCCGCCGGTCAGCTGCAGGAACTGCTCACCGCTACGGCCGGCGTTGTAGGCGGTGCGGAAATCGTCCGGCACATCCGCCGCGTCGACGTCGGGGGCGAAGCCATAGCCCAGCAGGTGCCAAATGGAGGGCGGCAAGAACTGCGCCCAGAAGGGTATCGGGGCCTCCTCCACCTCCTTGGTGGCACGATAACCCTTGCCGTACCACTCCAGGTAATCACCCAGGCTGTGGCCCTTGTCGGCGTCGAAATCGAGGGTGGTCCCGGCATTCCCCAGCAGGTCGGAGGAGAAATCCAGCGTCCACTCGTCGAACCCGCTCTGGATCAGGCCATTGACATTGATGTGCTCGGCGCTGATGTAGATGTCGCCCCCGGCCAGGATGCGGCTGGCCTCGCCGGCGGCCTCGGGCTGCCCGCCGGCGTGGAAGAACCCGGGAATCCAGTTCTGCACGAAATTACCACCGGCGACGATCTCCACCGCGGCGGCTTCGATGCTGGCCGAGGAGATAATGCTGCCGGCCTGGTTGCCCACCTGCACCAGACCGCGCGGGTTGATGATGCGGGCGGTCACCGACTCGCCTTCCAGTTGGTCGGCGGGGTCCGGCTCGTGGCCCAGGCGGATCTCCGGGTTGGTGTAGAGGTGGTCCTCCTGGGGCGGGACCTCGAACTGGTGCACCACGCGGATCTCCGGGGTGGCCTCCACCCCGCCGGTGTCGTAGCGAAGCCCGCTTGGCAGTTCACCCACCCCGGAGACCCGGGTCGGCACGGCGATACCGCCGAAGGCGCCGCTCTCCTGGGCGATGGTGATGCTGCCGTCACGGCGGTCGTCGATGATCAGGTCGTTGACCTGCAGCCACTCGTTGGACTCCACCAGGATGCGAATGCTCGGCCCGCCCGGCTCCAGGAACTCGGCCGGCACCTGGTTGAGATCCCCACCGGCGAAGTCGCTGAAGATGGCCTCCAGGTCCGGGCCCAACCGGACCTCGCCACCACCCTCCACCGCATCCGCCCGGACGACCACATCACCACCGGTGGCGGTGATGTCCTCCACCTCGATGAAGGGCACCGCCCGGCCGCCGTCATAGGGCCCGTCATCCTCATCCCCCAGGGCAGCCAGGCGGCCGGCGAGGGTCTCGATCTGGGCGGCGGCGCGCCAGAACAGCAGACCGGAGCCCTCCGGATCGTCCGGATCCGGCTCCACGTATTCCCCCAGCAGATCCCGGTAGGCACCGACCAGCGCCTCCAGGTCACCGCGCACGTCGCGTTCCTCGAAGAAGTAGCCGACACCCGGGCTGGCCAGGATGCGTTCGTCGTCATCGTCGCCCTGGCGCACCCACAGGTATTGGTGCATGCCGCCGGCGCCCACCACCTGGCCGTCGATGGTGATGGTGCTACCCCGGACCAGGTCCTCGCTACGCACCTCCTTCGCCAGCGAGACCTCATCGGCACGGACCAGCCGGCGGAAGAAGTTGGCGATGGACTCGGCGGCGCGCCGGTAGATGTCCTGGCCCTCGCCCTCGCCCCGGGCCCGGTACCGGAAACCCACGGGCGCGATCAGATAGGCGTCCTGTCCGGCCTCGACCACGGCGTTGTCGGCCACGTCGATACGGCTGTCCACCACCAGGTCCGCATGCACGCGAGGGTCGTTCTCCAGCGGCAGGGCCCCCTTGTTGTACAGGTAGGTATCGGCCTCCACGCCCTTGCGAGCCGGCAAACCGCCGTCGCCCAGGCCGGTGCGCATGACCACGTTGCCGGCGGAGGCCAGCCGCGCGCCGTTGCCCACGGTGATCCCCTCACGCACATCGGCCTCCGCCTCGCTGTTGCCGCGGGCGAAACTGGCCACCCCGGAGGTGCGGGCGCGGGTATGAGCCACCAGGTCCAACTCGGTGGCGTTGGAGAGCACCACATCGCCACCGGCGGTGATGTTGGCGTTTCCGCCGATGATCACGTCGTTCTGGTGATCGGTGTGCATCACCGACTCGGCCCGGGCGATATCGATGGCGTTGCCGGTGTTCAGACGGGCGACCTGTTCGGCGGTGATCGCCTCGATGGCGCGGACCAGCAGGTCCAGCTCCACGTTGACCGTGGCCCCGGTGCCGATACCCGCCCGGGTGATCGTCTCAATATACGTGGCGCCGCGGCCGGCGGAGGCACCCAGCACCCCGCCGCCCGCAACCCGGATGTCGTTACCGGCGTCGGCGACGCGCTCCACCGCCTGCTCGGCGATCACGTCCACGTAGAGGGCGCGGATATCGGCGTGGTCGCCGATCCCGGCCTCCACTACACTGGTTTCCCCGTAGAAGGCCTCCCGCTCCTCGTCGACGTTGACGATGCCCGTGACCCGGTTGGCGTTATGGTACAGGCGGGCACCACTGGCACCGGCCACCGACGCGCGGCTGGTGTCCACCACGCCGGAGAAGCGGGTGTCCTGCAGCGCCCGGACATTCAGCACACCCACTTGCAGCGGGTCGCTGTGGTGGCCCAGCACCTGGGCCCGGTTATCGGCGGTGCTGAAGGTATGCACCTCCGCCGCGGCCCCGTCGATGGCGCCCCCGGTGGCAGTCTGGCCAAAGCCGTGGTCGTGGCTGCTGGCGTTGGTGGTGACATCCACCACGTCCGGCCGATCATCGTTGTCGCTGGCCTGGTTGTCGGTGCCGAGGATGGCGTGGGTCAGGGTGTCGGACTCCACCCGGGTCACGGTCATCCCGGCCGCGAAGGCGCCGTAGGATTCCGACGCACTGTGGCCGTGCTGCCGGCTGTGGTTCTCCGCCCGCAGGCTCACCACGCCACCGGGCAGGGTGACACCGGCCCCGGTCAGCGCCCGCGACCGGGCGTGATTGCGGGCCTCCGCCAGGGCCGCATTGGCCGATGCCAGCGCGCCGCTGCTGGCCTCGGAGCGGGCAAAGGCACTGTCGGCACCCGCCGGGCGGGCGACGTGGGCGTGCACCGTCAAGTCACCGCCGCCCAGAATGGCGGTTCCGTCACCGATGGCAGCGGTCACGTCGGCCGCCACCCGGGCGTCGGTAATGGCGGCCCCGATGGCCAACGCGCCACCGTAAGACTGGCTGGCGAGCACGGCCCGGGCGTGGGGCGTGGCGTCGGCGCCCAGCCGCACCTCACCGGCACCGGCGTCCAGGGTCGCGCCGGTGCCGATGCGGGCGTCCACCGCCGTCTGCTCATAGGCCCGGGCATAGCCGCCGTTGGCGGACACCAGCAGCGCGCCACCGCTCACCGCGCCGGTGGCGTAGGCGGTACGACTGCCGTCGTCATTGGCGATGGCGCGGATGGTGAAATCGGCCTCGTCCACCCCGTCGGCCAGCCGCACCGAGGCCTGGTCACCCACCACCGCTGCCACCTCGGCATTGGACGCGGCCTGCGAGAGGTTGGCACCGAAGGCGACCCCGCCGGCGAAGGTGCGGGCGTGGGTCCGGGCCCGGGCCGCGGGATCGGCCTCGGCCCACACCGACAGCCCGTCGCCGCCCAGGGTCAGGTCCGCCCCCGGCCCCAGGCCGGCGTTTACGGTGGCGGTGTCGGTGGCGAAGGCGAAGGACCCGGAGACCGCCACGCCCTTGGCGATACTCCCCGCGATGGCCTCGGCCTCGGCACCGTAGCTGCCCACCGGCAGGCTGCGTGCCCGGACATCCACCGCGCGCGCCTGCACCGCGGCGCCACCGGGGCCGTCTAAGTCACCGACGGCCGCTTCAACGGTGGCCGAAGAGTAGGCGCGGGAAACCGCCGCAGCGATGGCCCCGGTCACCGCTGCCGCCACCCCGACCCCGTCCGCGGTCACATCCGGCCGGGCCAGGGCATCCAGGGTCAGCGCGCCGTCGCCCAGCCGCAGGTCAGCGCCGTTGCCCACGCGCGCCTGCACCGTCGAGCGCTCCTCGCCCAGCGCCAGGGCGGCGGCGCCGCCGCCCACCACGCCGGCCCCGAGGGCGATGCCATCGACCGCCACGCCACCGTCGGAGACGGCGCTGAGGGAGAGATCGAAGTCCGCCGAATCCTCGTCGTCACTGCCGACGGCGGTGTCGTCGGCCACCTCGGCGATTACCGTGGAGGTTCGCGCCGCGCGGGAGATCGCCGCCCCCACACCGGCCACGAAGCCCGCGGCCACGCCGATGGTCTCGGCATAGGTCCCGCCGTGGTCGAAGGCGTCGATGGTGAGCTCGACGCCGGCGTCGTCGGCCGCGTCGCGCTGGAGGTTCACCGGGCCCAGGGTGGCACGCACCCCGGTGGTCACATCGGCATCGGCATAGGCGGCGGCCAGGCCGATGCCGCCTGCGGCCCCGGCCCAGGCGCGGGTCTCCGCCGCAGTGCCACCACCAAGGTCGTCGTGACCGGCTCGGATGGTGAGCTCGCCGACATCCAGGGTGCCGTCACCCCCGATTTCGGCCACCACCCCGTTACCCACCCGGGTGAAGCCCACCGCGGCGCCGAAGCCGACACCCCCCAACGCACCGGAGCCCACGTAGTTGCGGGTGGCCACCCGGTCATCGGCGGTCACGTCCACCCGGTCGGCGCGGAGATCGCTGGCATCGATGCGGGCCACCGTCTGGTGGTCATCGCCATCGATCACCGACTCGGTCAGGTTGAACTCGAGGTCGCTCTCCAGGCTGTCCCGCTGATCGTCGCTGAGGCTGCCGCCGACATCGTCCTCGGTGTTGGCGTCATTGTCCGGATCCCCCTCGAAACTGAAGTTGGCGAAGGTATTGGCGGTGTCCAGAGTGCCGCCGCCGTTGCCATTGAGCTCCCGCTCGAGACCGCCCTCCACGTCGTCTTCGGCGATATCATCCTCGCCCCGGGTGGGCGTCACCTCGCCGGCGCCCACCCCCAGGAGGATCACGCCGACCCCGGCGCTGAAGCCGGTCTGGCCGGCACCCAGGGTGGCGGTATACAGGCTCAGCTCGGCACTGCGCTCGGCGGAGACCGACACCGCGCCGGCCTCGATCGCCGCGCCGTCTCTGACCTCGGCGAGGACGGAGGCCTGGCCGCTGAAGACATTGGCGGCGGCCCCCAGGCCCATCCCCATGCCCAGGGAGGCACCACCGGCAAAGGCCCCCACCTCCAGGTGGTCGCGGGCGCGGACGTTAACCTGCGCGGGGACATCGTCGTCCCCCTGGCCGATGGCCGCGCCCTCGATCCGGGCCTGGGTGACGCTCTGTTGCAGGCTCAGGCCCAGGGTGCCGGCAATGGCCGTGCCGCCGGCGGCACCGCTGGCGGCAATGGTTCCGAAGCGGTTCAACGACTCCGCAGCCACGTCCACCTCGCCCTCCACCGAGAGCCGGGAACGGTCCTGATCGCTGTCGGCGATGCGGGCCACGGTGACGGCGTCCACCACCGCCACGTTGAAGGAGCCGGCGGCGGCCGCGGCACCCACCGAGACGGTGCCGGTGAGCATCGTCACCCCGGTGTCGCTGTCCGCCTGCACGCCCACGTCGCCCGCCTCCAGGCGACTGCCGGTGACCTCCGCCAGGGTCTGCGCCCCCAGCCGGCTGACCACCCCGCCGCCGGCCAGGCTGGCGTAGGTGCCGCCGGAGGCCCCGATGGCCAGGCCGCTGGTGCTCTGAGAACCGGCGGCGTCCACGTCGATCCGCCCCCCGGCGGTCACCGTGGCGTCGTCGATCCCGGCGCGGGTCCGGCGGGTGACCACATCCACCACCGCCGCACCGGAGGCACCGACACTGCCCAGGGCAGCGCCGATGACCAGGCCGCGGGTATGCACATGCCCTCCGGCAGAGACCGCCACATCGGTCTCCGAGCTGACCTCGCTGTTGCGGATACCGGCGGTGGTCTCGCCGGCGATGCGGTTGACCAACGCGGTGGCGGCCAACCCCACCCCGCCCTTCACCACGTTGGCGGAGATGCCGGCGGTGGCCAGGGCGGCGCTGGTGGTCTGATCGGAGCGGGCACTCACCCGGACGCCGTCCACCCCGCGATCATCATCCCGGACCAGGCGGCTGAGCAGGTAATCGCCCGCCTCGTCCTCCACCGAGAAGCCTCCGGTGCTACCGCCCCCGGTGCCGTCGCGGTCCTCGGCGGCGTCGTCGACCTCGCTGTCGTAGATCTCGACACCGTCCTCGTCATCAAACGTGTTCTCGCCGTCGGACTTGTCCACCAGCCCGGGGATGGCGTGCAACCGGTGGTCACGGCCACTGACCGTGCCCGGCTGTTGCGCCCGGGCGACCACCACGGTGGCGTCGCCGGGGTCCTCACCGCCGATCCAGGCGTGGGTCTCGCTCTCCACGATATTGACCGCGACGGTGCCCGCAGCGCCAAAGGCCTTGCCGCCGAAGCCGAGGCTGCCGGCCACCAACGCCACGTTGTCGCTGCTGGCGGCGTCCACCAGCACGTGGCCCTCGGCCAGCACGTCGGCACCGTCGGCGATCCGCGCCTTGGTCCGGTTGCCGAACAGGTTGGTGGAGACCGAACCGGCCACGCCGCCGACACCCCCGGCGGCGGCACCGGCGGCGATGGTCTGAATCTCGTTGTCCGAGCGGGCATCCACCACCAGGTGACCGAGATGGTAGTGGGCCTCGGCGTCGCCGCCGCCGGCGGGATCATCGATGGCGGCCGGCAGACCGGGCGCACCGCCGGTCACCTCGGCAGTCACCCCGGAGCCGATCTGGTTAACGGTCACTGCCGCGCCCCCGCCCACCTTGCCGCCACCCTGAATGGCAGCGCCCAGGGCGCGGATACGGCTATCCTGCGACGCCGCCACGGTGACCAGCGCCGCCGGGGCGTAAAGCCGGCTCCCGGTCAGGCTTGCGGTGACGGTGTTGTCGATCCGGCTCACGGTGGCGGCGCCCCCCAGGGCCACCTTGCCGGCGCCTCCGCCGGCGGCGCCCAGGGTGTTGATGTCACCGCTGACCTCTGCGGTCACATCCACCGGGCCCAGCGCTTCGATGTCGGCGCCGGTGATGTCCGCGGCAAAGCGGGATTCGATCTCGTTGTAGGCCACCGCCGCACCCAGCGCGACCTTGCCGGCACCGTTGATGGCTCCCGCCAGGCTCCAGATGGCGGCCTGGCCACCGGCGCCATGGTCGCCGGCGGTGATTCGCACGGCACCCGTGTCGCGCACCCGGCTGCTGCCCAGCCCGGCGCTGACATCGAGATCGATGAAGTTGATGATGGCACTGCCGTTGAGCGCCACCTTGCCACCGCCCCCGCCGGAGACGGCCACCCCGTAGATGTCGGAAGAGCTGCCGGCGTCGATGCTCAGGTCGCCCCCGGACAGCGCGAGATCGGCGTGGTTGATCTCGGCCGCCACCGCGGTGTCGATGGCGTTGTAGGCCACGGCGGCACCGATGCCGGCCTTGCCGGAGAAGGCGACGTTGCCGGCCAGGGCATCGATGCGGCTACCGCGATCGGCGCCGAGATTCACCGCCCCGGCGTCGATCTCCGCCAGGTGGACCGGGCCGTCGTCCGCCTGCGCACGGCTGCCGCCGATGGTGGCACGCGCCTCGCCACCGATCAGATTGGCGGCGCCGGAGCCCGCGATGGCCACCTTGCCCGAGGCGCCGCCGCCCACCCCCAGGCCGATGACCCGCGACCGGTCGGCGGCATCGACGCTCAGCTCGCCATCCACGCCGTCGATCCGGGCGCCGCGCACCTCGGCGATGTAGTCGTTGTCGATCTGGTTGCCACTGAAGGCCAGCCCGATGCTGGCCTTGCCGCTCGCGCTGATGCTGCCGGCCACACCGACAATGGCATCACCCTCCAGCGGGCCACCGTCGAAGCGGGCATCCTCGGCGGCGTCATCGTAGCCGCTGTCGATCTCCGCCTGGTCGCCGCCCTCGCCGGCGAACTCATCGCCGCCGGTTTCGTAGCTGTCATCGCCCCAGTCGCGATCACCTTCGGCCTCGGGCTCGGCCAGCGCGGTGCCCTCACCACTGAAGTTGTAAACGTGACCGCCACCGGCGGCATCGATGCGGTCGTCCAGCGCCACGCGTTCATCGTCACTGGCGCTGCGCGCCCGCACCCGCACCCGCTCATTGGCGGTGATCTCCGCGCGTTCCACGTCGTCGCCGTCGTCCCGGTCGGCGATCGCGGCCTTGGTGGTGTTGCCGATGCGGTTCAACACCACCGCGCCGCCCACCGCCCCTTTTCCGCCGTAACCCAGCACCGCGCCGGCACTGATGATGCGGGTGGCGCTGAGGGCATCCACGGTCACCTCGGCCACGTCGGTGATGCGCGTACCGAGAATGCCCGCATCGATGGTGTTACGCACCTGGGCCAGAGTCACCGCGGCGCCGAAGCCACCGCCCTTGCCGCCGAACAGCGAACCCCCACCGGTCCCGATGCTGGAGCGGTCATAGGCCAGCACCTGCACCCCGCTCCCGTCGTCGGGTTCGGGATCGCTCCCGGGGTCGCCGATGGTGCCGCCCTCGATGGTGGCCGCGGTCTCATTACTGATGTCGCTGAGGGAGACGGAACCGGCCACGGCGGCGGCCTTGGTGGAGCCACTGGCGGTGATCGCCAACCCCATGCCGACGCTGATCAACTCACCGTCGCGAAGGGCCTCCACCGTCACCTGGCCGGGTTGCTCGATCCGGGTGTCCACCAGCCGCGCCCGGGTGTGGTCGCCGAGCAGATTGACGCCCACGGTGCCGGCGATGGCCACCTGAGGGTCGCTGCTGTTACCGCCCAGCACCAGGGCCCCGGAGCCGCTGACGGCGATGGTGTCAACGGCGGCCACCGCGCTGGCGGTAACGTCGGTGGTGTCGGCATCGCGCGCCGCCAGCGACACGTCCTCGATGAGCGCCGTGGTGTTCAGACTGCTGAGGTTGACCGAGGCCGACCCCGCCACGGCGACGCCCAGGTCCGTCTCCTCGCTGTCGGCATCGGCGCCCGCGTCCGGGATGTCCGCACCCTCGTCGGGGAAGGTCTCCAGGTCGGGCTGGGTGGGGTCCGGGTTGGCAAGGTCGCCGTCCTCGTCCAGGTCGTCCGCCGACGCCTCCTGCTCATCCAGCGCCCCGGCTGGCTCGCCGGTCCCGCTCTGCACGGCCTCGGCGATGGTCTCATCCTCGGGGGCTTCCGCCCCTTCGGTGCGATCGGAGGTGACACCAATCACGTCATTGGTCAGCCCGGAGTCGGTCCAGTTGTCGGTGGCCGGCGGCTCGCCGGTCTCACCGGCGGCGCCGCCGGCGATGGAGGCACTGCCCACCAGGCCATCGCTGCGTGCGGCCACGGTGACCTGGTCGGCGGTAATCCCCTGTTCGGTGTCATCCAGCTCGGTGACGTCCCCGCCGCCGGCCATCGCCGGGCGGAGACCGGCCACATCGCCGATCACGGCCCGGGTATCGGTCCGCAGTTCGTTGACAGAGATGCCGACGCCGACAGCGACACTTTCGGCCAGGGTGATGGAACCGGCCACCGACCACCAGCGCAGATCGCGGCCGGCGCTGACGGTCAGTGCCGCGGCGTCGACCGCCGCCGCGTGGCTCACCGCGGCCACGGTATCGGTGTCCAGGCGGTTGACCACCACCGTACCGTTGCCGGCGAAGCTGGCCCCGTGGCCGGAACTGGGTGCAATGCCGATGGACTGGTCGAAGCGCTCGGCGTGCACGCCAATGGTGCCCTGCCCGTGGCTGGCGCTCACCACCGCGTGGTCGGCGATACCGGCGCTGACGTGGCCGCCGCGCTCCAACCAGGCGAAACCGGCGCCGATGCCCACGGTGGCGTCCCCGGCGACGCCGGCGGTGAGCAGGCCACCGACGTTGCCGGCGACGTCGATGGTGCGGACATCGGCCCCGGCGCTGACGGTGATCGCCTCGTTCCACCGACGGCTCAGGGCCGGATCGCCATTGTCCTGCGCCGGGCGCAGCTCGGTGCTCCAGCCGGTATCGCCAGCCGTGCCGCCGGCCGTCACCTCGGCGCCCTCACCGATCCAGGCGTCGGCGTTGACGTTGTAGCGGGCGAAGTTGACGGCGGCGGCGCCGTCGAAGACCCCGTCCTCCGATTCGGCCGCGGCGTTGGCATAGGTGGTGAGCCAACCGTCGGCCATGTCCAGCAGATTGGACTCCGCCTCGTCGTAGGTCAGCTCATCGTCGTCGTCCTGAGCCAGGTCGCGGAGGGTCTCGAGACCGTCCCAGGCAGGCCCCTCAAAGTGGTCCGGCAGGATGACGTCCGCGGCCACCCCGACGCGATGGGCGTCAACCACCGCCGAGGCGCCGATAAGTGCCTCCGCGCTGTTGTCCATGAAGGTCAGGGTGAGTGCGGCGCCGACCCCGACACCGACGCCGTCATCCTCGGGGGCCGTCTCCACCTCGGTCTGGGCGCGCCCGCGATAGCCGCTCTCGGCGCGCCGCGCGAGCACGGCCACGTCACCCGCGGCACCCCCGCCCGGGCCGCTGATGGTCACCGCCTCGCCGATGTGCGCCCCGGCCGAGTCGTCGGCACCGGTAAACGCGACCGCCGCGCCGACATTGACGTCGAAGCCGGCCTCTTCCGACTGGCCGGCACCGGGGTCCCCGGCCACGTCCTGCAGGCCGTCATCGACCCCCTCGTTGCCGCGCTCGCCCCGCTGCTGGACAAAGTCGACGGTGTTGAGGTCGCGATCGTCGCCGGTATTGTTCTCTCCGTTGCCGTTGTCACCCGCCTCCCCGGTTTCGGCCCGGGTGCTCGCGGCCACGCCGCGCCCGGTGGTCTCGGAGTCGGCGATCAGCACCACGTCGCCGTCGGTGGTGACATCCCGGTACAGCAGGGCCCGGGTGCCGGCCTCGGTATCCAGTACCGCGCCGGCCAGGCCGATGGCGACATCGCCCTGGGCCTCCGCCGAGGCCTGCACCTGGTAGTCCTGCAGGTCGAGGGCGTGGAGGTACAGGTCGCCCACCTCCAGGGCATTGTCCACGGGCTGGCCGTGGACTGCGGCGGTGGTATCCAGGGAGATGTCAGCGAAGGCCACCGTGCCGGCGATCCCGGCGGTGGCGTCGCCGCTGGTTTTGCTGGCGGTCAGGATCTCGGCATGCAGGTCGCCGCCAGCGGTGACCGCCAGGGCACCGCCGGCGGCGACCATGGCGCCCTCGTCGAGCTGCGCCTGGCTGGTCCCGTCGATACGGGCATAGGCCACCGACGCCCCCAGGCCAACGGCACCACCATCAGACTCTCCGGCTATCGGGGTGAGCACGATGGCCCTGTCCCGACGATCGGCGGACACCGACACGCCGCCGGTGTCGGCGCTGATATCCGCGCTGCCGGCCAGGCGCGCCCGGGCGGTGCTCTCCCGCAGGTGCCAGTTGACGCCGCCACCAACACCCACGGTGCCGGCGGCCGCCGCCTGCCCCGCCACGTCCACGGTCTCCACCCGGCTGCGGGCCGCCACGGCAACGGCATCGTCCCAGTGCCAGGTGGTGTCACCGCCCAGCTCGGTTTCCCAGTCACCGCCATCACCCACCGCGTGCAGGGTGGTCACATCGGTGGGATCGTCACCAGTGCCCACCAGCGCCTCGGCAGTGGCGGTCAGGTCCAGCAGGTTCACCGCCCCGGCGATATTCACCGTGCCGCCGGTCTCCGACGACGTGCTGGCCTCGCTGGTCAACCAGTCGTCCAGATCATCGCTGTCAGCGCCCGCAATGTCGTCCAGCCCGCCCGGCCCGTCCTCGTTGTCCTCGTCACCCCACGCCACCCGTGCGGGCAGATCCACCTCGGCGCCAACGCCGATGCGCCCGGCCTCGATGCGGGCACCGTCGGCGATCTCGGTACGGGCGATCTGGTCAAGCCGGGCGTAACTGACCGCCGCGTTGATGCTGTTGGCCCCGTCGTCACCGTCCGGGCCGGTGGCCTCGGTGCCGGAGCGGGCGCGGGTGGAGAGATTGTCCAACTGCCGGCGGGAGACGATGGCCACCTGGCCACCCGGTCCCAGCGGGCCGGCGGGTGGCAACAGCTGGGTATTGCCTCCGAGGGTGGTGCTGGCGCTGTCCCGGGCATCGGTGTAGGCCACCGCCGCCCCGATATCCAGGGCCAGGCCGCCATTGCCACCGGCACCCGGGGTCTCCTCCGGCTCGCCGGTATCCACGTCACCGACCAGACCGGCCACGTAGTCGGAGGTGCCTTGATCGTCGGCGGCCTCGTCCGGTCCGTCGTTGCCATTACCGCCGTTATTGTCAGCGTCCTCCGCGGCCCGGGTGGTGGCCACGGTGTGCTGCGCCCGGGTGATGGATTCCGCCAGCAGGGTCGCGTCCCCGCCCGCCCGCACCGTACCGTCCAGGACCACGCGGGTGGTGTTGTTCAACTCGGCCACCGCCGCCGCCAGCCCCACACTGATGTCGCCGGTGGTCTCCACCGAGGCCCCGGTGTGGATCGCCTGGTCGGTGCGCGCCACCATCCGCAGGTCACCGCCGGCGACGATGCCCACGGGGGGTTCAACGGTGTCGTCGGCGACCGCCCCGCCGGTGAGCAGCGTGCGGGTGGTCCAGTCCAGACCCAGGTAGGCCACCGTGGCGCCAAAAGCCGCCTCGCCCCCGCTGCCGAGCGTGGTGGTGGCGTCGACGGTGACATCGTGTTCCGTGAACGCCGACAGGCCGAGATCGCCCCCGGCGGCGAGGGTCGCCCCCTCCTGCACCTGGACGGTGGTGCCGCCATCCTCCGGCTCCGACTGTAGGAAGCCCAGGGCCACACTGCCGCCCAGGCCGACGTCAAAACCGTCGCCCACCTCGGTGACGGCCTCGGCCACCAATTCATTGTGACTGGCCGCGCGCAGGTCGATGTCACCGCCGGCCACAATGCTCGCGCCCTCTTCCACGGTGACCGCGGTCTGCCCGCTGATCGAGGCCAGGGCGAAGGCGCCACCGAGGCCGTCGCCGTCGGCATGCGCCTCGGCGCGGGCGGTGCGCTGCGCCTCGGCATGGATGTTCACGTTCCCGCCCGCGTCCAGTTCCGCACCGTCCTCCAGGGTGACGATGGCCGAGGCGTCCACCAGACCGAGCCCAAGCCCGAAGTCCGGCAGATCCTGGTTGTCGAGCTCGTCGTCGACGGCCTCCAGTCCGCTGTCGATGGCCGACTCGGCGACCTCTTCCAGCCCCTCCGGCACCAGCGCCTCGACCCGGCCCTTGAGCGCCTCCACCAGGTCCAGTTCCGCCTCCGCATCGACCCGGGCGGACAGGGTGATGTCCTCGGCCTCGATCCGGCCGCCGATCGCCACCTCCGCGTCGGCCCGGGTGACCCCGAGGTCCGACCGCCCGACGTTGTGGGCGCGCACCACCACGCCGCCATCCTGGGCCAGCAGGTCACCATAGACCTCGGCGCGGCGCTCACCGGCGATGACCAGGTCGCCGGCGTCGACGGCGATCCCTGCCCCGCTCTCCAGGCCGTCGATATTCACCGCCGAGCCGAACACCGCCTCGTGGTCGTCAATGGGGTCGGCGATCTCGATCCGGGCGCCGCTCTGGACCAGCACCTGATGACCGATCAGGCGCACGTGGTCGGCGTCGATCTCCCCCTGAATCTCGATGGTGGCTTCCGGGTCCAGTTCAACCTCGCCCCGCATCAGTTCGCCGAGGCCGACATCGCCGTCCAGGATCCGATCCAGTTGCGAGGAGCGGGGGGCGATGGCGGTCAGCGCCCCGGCGTTGATCGCCCCCTCCGCCCCCACCAGCATCCCGTGGGGCGTGGCGAACAGCAGGTGCCCTTCGCCGAACTCGCCGTCCAGCTGACTGAACAGTTCCCCGTGGATCTTAGCGCGGCTGTCGTAGACCAGGTTGATGAGGTTCAGGGTGCCATCGGGCAACACCAGGTCCGCCCGGTCCCCGCTGGCCAGGATGAACTCGGCAAATGCGTTGAGGCCGGTCCGGCCGGAATCGGTCAGCGATTCGGTGGTGATGGTGTAGCGGGTGCCGCCATCGACACCGGGGGCGTCGGAGATGTCGGTCTCGGTCTTGTTGTCCTTGACCGTAATACTACTGCCGGCGGCACTGGCAGAGGGGAAGGCCCCACCGCACGCCAACGCCGCGGAGATGGCCAGCGCCAGAGGATCCCGGCGCCACCCGGGTCCCTCCACCGGGTGATCAGGAACGGGCTTGTGCCTGCGCCGTCCCCGACGGGTCCCCTGCGTCCCGTTTTTCATACCTTCCCCCAGGCAGCAATCCCTACCGCGGACTCAAGCGATGGCATCGCCACCCGGGTCGAAGGACGCCAGGGCCCACGCCGAGAGGGAAACCAAGCTTAAGAACTAGGCAACTATGGCTGTCTTTCAGAATTAGTACAGACTCGGGACCGTGTCCAATCCAAGGGCGCGGCGGGTTCCCGGGCATCACGTACCGGTTGGGGAAACGAACTCACTCGAACGCCTGCCGGATCACATCCCGGTAGTTGCGGATACGGGCGACGAAGTGCACCGGCTCATAGCCGCGGGCGTAGCCGTAGCGCAGGTTCGGGTAATACCGCTCGTCGGAGAGCAGGGGCAGTACCTCGCGCATCTCCTGCCAGTCGTCCGGGTCCCGGCCCAGGTCGCGGGCCAGCTGGCGGGCGTCCAAAAGATGCCCGCGACCGACGTTGTAGCTGGCCAGGGCCAGGAAGGTACGGTCCGGCTCAGGGATGTGCTCGGGCAACCGCTCGTGCCGGTCGGCGAGGTAGCGGGCCCCGCCCATGATGCTCTGCTCCGGGTCCAGGCGGTCATTCACACCCAGGGACTCGGCCGTGCGGCCGGTCAGCATCATCATGCCACGCACCCCGGTGGGACTGCGCGCCTGTGGATCCCAGTGCGATTCCTGGTAGGCCAGCGCGGCGAGCAGGTCCGCCGGCATATCGGTCTCCGCCTCGGCCTGCTCAAAATGGCGCTGATAGCGCGGCAGGCGGCTTTCCATCCGCCGTTTCAGCGCCCGCAGATCGACGAAGTCGAACTCGCCGACATAGGTATAGTAGCGGTTCTCCATCGCCGCGATGACCTCGTCCCCGGCGCGGCTGTTCATCCACTCAAAGGCCTGCTGCGCCAGGCGTTCCTGGCCCTCGGCCAGGTACCAGCCCAGGTTCTGGCCCTCGGTCAGATCCATCGTGACGTCCAGGTGGGGCAGGTAGCGGCGGTTGAGGCGCACGATATTGGAGTCGGCAACGGTGCACGCCAACCGCCCCTCCTCCACCGCCATCAGCAGTTGTTCCGAACCGCGCTGATCCTCCTGGAAGGTCAATGCGTCATAGCGCTCCGCCAGGACCTCCAGCCGTTCCACGTAACTGGAGGCGGCCGTCACCTTTAACACCACCTCCTCCAGGTCTTCCGGGCTGCGGGGTTTGTCGGTCCGGTCCCGGTGACAGACCACCTGCTGGGTAATCTCGGTGTGGGCCGGGCCGCGCTCGAAGCGTTGGTTGCGCGAATCCAAGTGCGTCAGCCCGGCAGCGGCCAGGTGGGCGGCGCCGGCCTCCAGGTAATCCAGCACTTCCGCCGTGGTGGCCGCCACGGTCCAGTCCACCGTCCAGCCCCGGTGGTCCGCGAACGCCTCCACCAGCGCCACCTCCGGCCCTACCGCCCGCTCGTGACGGTCCAGGTAATAGGTGGTGGCGCTATTGCGCGTCACCACCCGCAGCACCCCCGTCTCGTCGGGGTGCTCCAGCCGGGGGCCGTCCTCCGGCCCGTCGGTACAGGCGTTGAGCAACAGGACTAGCACCACCGCCAGGATGGCAATCCACGTGCGCATGACCAGGCCCCCTCACCCCCGATGCCGGGCCGCCCGACCGCACCCGGCGGGCGATCCCACAATGACTGAGCAATTCAATCAACATCTTCAGTAGACTATGACGGCCATAGGGAATCAACAGGGAGCCGCCCCGATGCCGGCAGAACCTATCTGGCCCTTTGACAACAGTTACGCCCGGCTGCCCGAGCGCTTCTTTGCCCGTGTGCGGCCGACCCCGGTGGCACAGCCCGGTCTGGTGCGGCTCAACGAGCCTCTGGCCGAAGCATTGGGGCTGGAGGTGGCGGCCTTACGCGGTAAGGCGGGCCTGGCGATGTTCGCCGGCAACCGTCTGCCTGAGGGGGCGGAACCCATCGCCCTGGCCTATGCCGGCCACCAATTCGGGCAGTGGGTGCCGCAACTGGGTGATGGCCGGGCGGTGCTGTTGGGCGAGGTAGTGGACAGGGACGGCCGGCGCCGGGACATTCAGCTCAAGGGCTCCGGCATCACCCCCTTCTCCCGGGGTGGTGACGGGCGGGCGCCCATCGGACCGGTGGTCCGCGAATACCTGGCGAGCGAGGCCATGCACGCCCTGGGCATCCCCACCACCCGCTCGCTGGCGGCGGTGACCACCGGGGAGCCGGTGCTGCGCGAGCGGGTGGAGCCCGGCGGCATCCTCACCCGGGTGGCGCACAGCCATGTGCGGGTGGGCACCTTCGAGTACTTCCACTGGCGGGAGGATGTCGACGCCCTGAGGACCCTGGCCGATTACGTTATCGCCCGCCATTACCCGGAACTGGCAGACGACGCGCGGCCCCATCTCGCGTTATTGAAGGCGGTGATCGATCGCACTGCCGAGCTGGTGGCCCACTGGATCAGCGTGGGCTTCATCCACGGGGTGATGAACACCGATAACACCTCGCTGGTGGGCGAGACCCTGGATTACGGGCCCTTCGGCTTCCTGGACGCCTACCACCCCAGGACCTGCTACAGCGCCATCGACATTGAAAACCGTTACGCCTTCGACCAACAGCCGCGGATCGCGCACTGGAACCTCACCCGGTTGGCGGAGACCCTGCTGCCATTGCTGCACGAGGATGAGGACGAGGCCGTGGCGCGGGCCGGGGAGGCGCTGAACGGCTTCCTCCCGCGCTTCGAGGCCTGCCACCATGCCCGACTGCGGGCCAAGCTGGGCCTTGCCGAAAGCCGCCGCGGGGACATCGACCTGGCGCACGAGTTGCTTGATCTCATGGCTCGGCAACAGGCGGACTTCACCCAGGTCTTCCGCGCCCTTTCCGACGAGCGGATGGATGATCCCGACGAAGGGCCCGCCCGACGCTGCTTCGCCCGGCCCGAGGCCCTGGATGGCTGGCGCGCACGCTGGATCCAGCGATTACGCCAGGAGGGACGGCCGGAGCCGGCACGCCAGGCCGCCATGCGGGCGGTAAACCCCAAGTTCATCCTGCGCAACCACTTGGCCCAATGGGCGGTGGATGCCGCCACCGAGCGGGGGGATTTCGGCCCCATGGACCGGCTGCTGCAGGTGCTGACCCGCCCCTACGACCCGCAGCCGGAGGCGGAGGCACTGGCCGCCCCGCCCCGGCCGGAGCAGCAGGTCTATCAGACCTTCTGCGGTACCTGACCAGGGAGCCGAAGCCCGCCGGGAAGAGGGCCTCCCCGTTGGGCTTGGGGAGCCCCCTGGCATCGCCCGGAGCCCCGGGCAACAACGCTTACCCGGCGACCAGGGCCACGATGCCTGTAACGCCGGGAACGAGGCCCACCAACAACCCGAGTACCACAATCAGCAACCACAGCAGGGGGTGCTTCTCCCCGTCGAACTCTTCATGTCCAGCCATCGCCAGCCTCCTTGAATCGGTAGCGAATATGATGCTGAGAACCACAGCGTTGCCCTGTGCGTTGAGGGCGGGACGCCCCGGCCACCAGTGGCGGGAAGCGTCTTACCCCCTTTTTATTGCGGGTTTATCACTGTTGCAACCAAGTGTTTTTCTTGGGTTTTTTACTAACACTTACGCCTTAACTCTCACCGGAATGCGGCGTCGAGGCTGGCGGTCCGGCCATTGCGGCCGCGCGGCTCTCCGTGACGGGGGGCGGGCTCCGCGACCCTGTGCCGCAGTCTGCTGCTACACTGCTCCATTTCCCAGTGGGCACCATACGGCATGCTAAGGAACCGACTCGCGCGGCATCCGCTGGCCGTCATTGTCATCGCCCAGCTGTTCGGCACCTCGCTTTGGTTCAGTGTCAACGGCGTGGGGCTGGCCCTCAGCGAAGCGGTGGCGCTCAGCGACACCGGCCTGGGCCTGCTCACCATGGCGGTTCAGGCCGGCTTCATCACCGGCACCCTGATCATTGCCACCACGGGGCTCGCCGACCGGGTGCGGGCAAGCCGGCTGTTCGCCATTGCGGCGGTGACCGGCGCGGTGATCAACGCCGGCTTCATCCTGGTGGCGGGTGATCTCCACCTGGGGGTGACAGCCCGCTTTCTCACCGGCCTGTGCCTGGCGGGGATCTATCCCCTGGGTATGAAACTGGTAGTCAGTTGGACGCCCCGCTACGCCGGCGCGGCGCTGGGCTGGCTGGTGGGCATGCTGACCCTGGGCACCGCCCTGCCTCACCTGCTGCGCGGGGCCACCTTCGAACTGCCCTGGCAGTGGCCGCTGCTGCTGGCCTCCGGCCTGGCGCTGGTGGCGGCCTGGCTCATCCATTCCCTCGGTGATGGCCCCGAGCTGCCCGGACCGGCGCCGGGTGGCCGGCCCTGGGCCGGGCTAGCAGCCTTCGGCTGCGGCAACTTCCGGGCTTCGGCCTTCGGCTACTTCGGGCACTGCTGGGAGTTGTACGCCTTCTGGACCCTGGTGCCTTTCCTGGTCGGCCGCGAGATCGAGCGCCTGGCACTGGGCCCGGGCTGGCTGCCCTGGTTGGCCTTCGCGGTCATCGCCCTGGGCCTGCCCGGCTGCGTCTGGGGCGGGCGCATCAGCCGCTGGCTGAGCAGCTTCAATGTGGCCCGCCTGACCCTGGCCATCTCCGGCACCCTGTGCCTGCTCTATCCGCTGCTGGGGGATGCCCCACCCCTCTTCCTTCTGGCACTACTTGCCGTTTGGGGGCTGGCCGTGATCGCCGACTCGCCCCAGTTCTCCGCCCTGGCATCGGCGACGGCGCCGCGCGCGCGCCTGGGCGCGGCGCTGGCTATCATGAACGCCATCGGCTTTGCCATGACCCTGCCCGCCATTGCGCTAACCACCCATTTCTGGTCGCAGCAGGAGCTGGGGGTGATGTGGTGGCTGCTCCCCGGACCGGTGCTGGGCCTGCTGGCCCTGCACCGTATGAACCGGCACGCACTGCGGGAAATCTGAGCCGGTTGCGCTCAGGCCCCGGGGAGGGTCGGAACGCTGCGCCGCCGCCACCAACGGGCCAACAGGCCGTGGCGGGGTGCCAGCAGCAGGGCGATCAGAAAGAGACCGGTGGCGACCAGGACAATGGCCCCGCCGGAGGCCACGTCGAAGAAGAAGGAGAGGTACAGCCCCACCACGGCCGATATCACCCCAACGCCGATAGAGAGCAGCATCATGGTGGTCAGCCGCTCGGTGAGCAGGTGGGCGGTGGCGCCGGGGGTGATCAGCATGGCCACCACCAGGATGATCCCCACCGTCTCCAGGCTGGCGACAATGGTCAGGGTCAGCAGCAGGATCAGGCCATAGTGGATGGCCCCGGTGCGAAACCCCAGGGCCTGCGCCTGAAGCGGGTCGAAGGTGTACAGCAGCAGCGGCCGATAGAATAACCAGACCACCAGAAAGGCAACAATGCCGGATACCAGGGTCAACAGCAGCGCCGAATGCTGCACGCCCAGCACATTGCCGAACAGGATGTGCATCAGGTGGGTGCTGGAGGCGATCTTGCTTATGATCACGATACCCAGCGCAAAGGCGGCCGTGAACATCAGCCCCATGGCGGCATCGGACTTGATCCGGGTGTGGCGTTCAATGGCACCGATACCCAGGGAGGTCAGGGCACCGGTGATGAATGCACCGATAAAAAAGGGCCAACCCAGGAGGTAGGCCACCGCCACCCCCGGCAGCACCGCGTGAGAGATGGCATCACCCAGCAGCGACCAGCGCTTGAGCACCACATAGCAGGAGAGCATGCCGCAAACGGTGCCCACCAGCACGGAGGTGAGCAGCGCCCGCTGCATGAAGCCGTATTCAAAGGGGGCCGCCAGGGGCTCCGGCAGCAGCCCCACCACCAGCAGCAGCACCGCCAGCAGGGCATCCACCAGCGCCAGCCCCAATGCCTCCAGCATGTCCATCACCGCCAGGCCTCCCGGGGCTGCTCGGCGCGCTCCGGCGACGGGCCCCGCCAGCCCACAGCCGCCATGCGGGCGAGCATCTCATCCACCAACATCTCCTCAGGCCGACCCATGCCGATCACGGTGCGATTCAGCAACAGCACCTGGTCTGCGTACTCACGCGCACTGACCAGATCGTGGGTCACCATCACCACCGTACGGCCGGCGGCACGCTCCCGGGCGAGCACGTCGAGGATCAGGGCCTCGCTGGCGGCATCCACCCCCGCCAGCGGCTCGTCCAGCAGCAGCACCTCGGCCCGCTGGGCCAGGGCTCGCGCCAGCAGCACGCGCTTCTTCTGACCACCGGACAAGGCGCCGATGGGGCGCTCGGCATAAGCAGTCATGTCCACCGCCGCCAGCGCCTCGTCCACCGCAACCCAGTGACGAGGGTGGACAAAACGCGGTGGCATGAGGCGGCGCCAGGCGGGGTCGCCGCGCATGTGGCCGTAACGCCCCGTCAATACCGCGTCCCGCACCGATATCGGGAAGTCCCACTCAATGGCCTCCTGTTGCGCCATATAGGCCACCGCGCCCTGCCGGCGCTTACGGGCGGGCGTATCGCCAAGCACGGTGACCCGGCCACGCACCGGGCGCATGGAGCCAACCAGGATCCGGAACAGCGTGGACTTACCCGCCCCGTTGGGTCCGATGATCGCCGTCCACTGCCCGGCCGGCAGGCGCACATCCACATGCGCTAGCACCGGCTCACCCTCATAGGCCGCGTACAGCTTTTCAGCTTCCACCGCGGCCGGGGCGACGATTTTCCCGGAGGGGGGCTCGATCACGCTTACAGCTCCGACAGCGACTCCTTGATAAGCCGCACATTGTGACGCATCAGCGAGAAATAATCTTCTGCCCCGCTGCCCGCCCCGCCCAGCGAATCCACATAAAGCGGCCCGGCGACATCGACCCCGGTGTCCTCGGCGACACTGCGCACATGGCGATCGGAGATCGTGCTTTCCCAAAATACGGCACCCGGATTCTTCTGCCGTACCAGGTCGACGATGCGCATGATCTGGCGCGGGGAGCCCTCGGTCTCCGCGTTGGTGCCCCAGACGCCGTCATGGACAAACCCATAGGCGTCGGCAAAGTAGACGAAGGCCGCCTCACTGGTGATCAGCAGCCGACGTTCCTCGGGGACGGCCGACAAGGCCTCGGTCAGTTCGGTGTGCAGATCCAGCAGACGCCCGGCCAGGTCTTCGGCCCGCTCTTCAAAGGCGTCCGCCCGCTCCGGGTGCACCTCACCCAGGGCCCGGCCAATGGCCCGGGCGTAACCGGCGGCAGCGCGTGGATCCATCCACAGATGAGGGTCGGGGTCGCCCTCATAATCCCCGGTGACAATCGGCAGGGTGTCGTGGCCGCTGCGCTCGGCCACCGGCACCATTGGCACCCCCTCAGCGACCGTGGCCGCCACCTGGCCCATCCACTGCTCCAGTTGATAACCGTTGTACAGCACCAGGTCGGCGCGCTCCAACGCCATGAAGTTATTGGGGCTCAACTCCCACTCGTGGACCTCGGCACCGATGGGTGTCAATACCGTGAGGTCGACATCATCCCCCGCCACTTCACGGGTCAGGTCCCCGAGGATGGAGAAGGTCGCCACCACCCGGGGGCGCTCCCCCTCGGCGGCGTTGCCGCCGCCGCAAGCCATCAATACGAACGGCAACAGGGCCACAGTCACCAGCTTCCACGCCTTCATCCGGCAAGCCCCCTTATTGAATTGCGTTTAAGAATCATTCTTGATTGTAGCGAGCGCAATCCGTCTTGCCAAGCGCAGCTGACGCCCGGGACGGTGCAGCCGACCTACCACGTGCCGGTGTTCGCCATGGAGGCCCAGGGCTCTTTGGGCGGCAGCGCCTCACCCGCCTGCAGCAGCTCAATGGAGATGCCATCCGGCGAGCGGACGAAGGCCATGTGGCCGTCCCGGGGCGGCCGGTTGATGGTGACGCCGCTGTCCATCAACCGCTGGCACAGCCCATAGATATCCGGCACCCGGAAGGCCAGGTGGCCGAAGTTGCGGCCACCGGTATAGGTCTCCGGGTCCCAGTTGTAGGTCAGCTCCAACATCGGCGCCTTGTCCGCGCTGCGCGCCCGCGCCTCGTCGTCCGGGGCCGCCAGGAAGACCAGGGTAAAACGCCCCTTTTCGCTCTCCTTACGGCTGATCTCCACCAGCCCGAGCTTGTTGCAGTAGAAATCCAGTGACGCATCGAGATCGCTGACACGCACCATGGTGTGCAGGTACTGCATGGTCCCACCTCCTTTACGCATTGTCCTCATGCTGCGCTGCCAGGGCGACGGCTGCAACCGGGGGCGTTGACCGCCACGGCAGGCCGCCACCCGGGTATTTGCCACGCGGCTGTGTGAAATAACACACCCCGCCGGGGGCCGGGATGATAGTCAGTCCCGTTCCAAAGAAAACAGCGTGATTATTCAGGGTGTTGGGAAAAACCCAGCGCCGGCGTGCTTCTTGCTCTGGATAGCCCAATCAACCCATCCCGCGCAGCAAATAAAATCAGGAGCAAAACGATATGCCAGCGTCATCGCGCACCCGCCATGCAACCTACTTCATCGCCCTGGGCGCCATCACCGGTGCCGGGCTGCTGGGTACCCCGCCGCAGACGCACGCCGGTGGCCACGGCCACCTGGCCCCCATTGTGATCACCGCGCCGGTAATGACGAGCCCCGGCGAACTGGAGACCGATCCGCGCCAGGCCCGCCTGCCGCTGCCGGCCCAGGACGGTGGCAGTTTCCTCAAGTCCATTCCCGGGTTCACCACCAGCCGTAAGGGGGGCACCAGCGGCGACCCGGAGCTGCGCGGCCAGGGGGGTGGCCGCCTGAACATCCTGATGGACGGCCATCCGGTGCTCGGCGGCTGCGGCCAGCGGATGGACCCGCCCACCGCCTATATCTACCCGGAGAGCTACGACCGGGTGCGCATTTTCAAGGGGCCGCAGACGGTCCGCTACGGTGCCGCACCGGCCGGGGTGGTGGACTTCCAGCGGGACCCGCAGCGATTCGATGAGCCCACCGTCACCGGCCACGCCAGCATGACGGTGGGCCGTTTCGACCGCACCGATCTGATGGCCGACGTGACCGCCGGCAGCAGCGAGGGCTACGCTCGCATCATCGGCACGATCTCCAAACAGGACGACTACCGGGACGGTGACGGCGACAAGCTGCACTCGCAGTTCGAGCGCTGGAGCGGGACCGGCATCCTCGGCTGGACGCCGGATGAATTCACCAACCTGGAGTTCGCCTACGAGCGCAGTGACGCCGAGGCAGCCTACGGCGACCGGATGATGGACGGCACCACCTTCGACCGGACGGGCTACAGTCTCACCGCCCGCCGCGAGGCCCTCACCCCCTGGCTGGACGCGGTGGAGTTCAAGGCGTTCTACAGCTATGTGGACCACGTGATGGACAACTTCCGCATGCGCAGCGCCCCTCAGCAGACGGTGAGCTTCCCGGACCGGCGCACCACCGGCGCCAAAGTGGATGCCGAGCTGGTGCTGGCGGAACAGACCTGGTTGACCGTCGGCCTGGACTACACCGAGGACGAGCACGGTCGGGGCCGCCGGACCACCATGGGGGGTGCCAACACCCTGCAGGAGGTGCTGAGCACTGATTATTCCCGGAACGATACTGCGGAGTTCCGCGACTACGGGATGTATGCGGAGTTAGAACATGGGCTGACGGCTCGCGACTATGTCTTCTTCGGCGCCCGGATCGATCGCAACCGGGCCGAGGCCGAATCCATGTATGGGGGCGCTACTCCGGGTACCACGGACCGCAACACCCTCTGGAGTGGCTTCGCCCGCTACGAGCGAGATTTGGCCGACCTGCCCCTCACCCTCAACATCGGTGTGGGTGCCGCGGAGCGCGCCCCGGACTTCTGGGAGCGGATGAAGGACTTCGACCTGGAGACCGAACGTCTGACCCAGTTGGATGCCGGCGTCCAGTGGCGGGGCACGCGGGTGAACGCCACACTGTCCGCCTTTTACGGCGAGTTCAGCAACTACATCCTGGTCGGTGCCGAGTCCGGCGACCCCGATGCCCGTAATATCAGTGCCAGCCATTACGGCCTGGAGGCGGACCTGACCTACCGCTTCAGCCCGACGCTCTCCTCCACCACCACGCTCGCCTGGGTGCGTGCGGACAACGACAGCGACAACGAGCCGCTGGCCCAGACCCCGCCCCTGGAGGGCACGCTCAGCCTGGACTACGACGACGGCCGCTGGTTCGCCGGCGGTGTGGTCCGGGCGGTGGAGCGCCAGGACAGAATCCATGAGGGCTTCGGCACCATCTACAGCGTGGATACCGGTGAGACGCCCGGCTTCGCCACCCTGGGCCTCTACGCCGGCCACCGCTTCACCCAGCAAACCCACGCCACCATCGGCGTGGACAACGTGTTCGACAGGAAATACCGGGAACACATCCAGGGCGGCAGCCCGGACCTGGACCCGAACGGGAGGTTCGCACCCCTTAACGAGCCCGGCCGCCAGTACTGGATGAAGGTGGCCACCCGATTCTGACCGGGGCGGCAGCGGGCCGCTGACACCTTGAAGGGGTCGCGTCCCGGTTCGGTGATACCATCGGAGCACCGGATCGGGATACCCCGCACACCACCGGCGGAAACCGGAGGCCATACCATGAGCCGCCATATCGAAATCGAGATCGTGCAGCCGGACCTGATGGCCCGGATCGCCCGTGGCGAATGAGGTCACCTACCAACTCTACATCCGCCTGAGACGTCCCTGCCGGATCCGGGCCGGGCGCCTGCCCGGCCACCGGCTGCCCGCCGGCTGGTACGTTTACACAGGCAGTGCCCGGCGCAACCTGGCGGCTCGGGTGGAACGCCACCTGCGGCGCGACAAACCGCGCCGCTGGCATATCGACTGGCTGCTCACCCGGCGGGAAGCGCGGGTGGTGCACGTGCGGCTCAGCGCACGACCGGAATGCCTTGAGAATGCCGCCGTTGGCGGCCGGGTGCTGATCCCCGGTTTCGGCGCCAGCGACTGCCGTGCCGCCTGTGGCAGCCACCTGCGCTACCTGGGCACGGACCGCCCCACCGCGGTGCCGGAGGAGAGCCTGCGGCGTCGGCATCCCGGGCTGAGGGCCCTGCACACCGCGCTGGCCACGGGTGACTGAGTTCAGCCCGCCGTGTCGTCACCGTTGCCATCCAACCGCAGGGTGACATGCATGACGTTGGGATCATCCACCGACGTCTTTACCGTAAAGCCCATGGCCTCGTTGATCCGTAACATAGGCCGGTTCTCGCGCAGCACCTCCCCGTAAACCTCGCGGATGCCGCGCTGGCGGGCATACTCCACGATCCGCCGCATCAACAGCGGCCCCAGGCCCATGCCGGTGACATTGTTGTCCACCATGATGGCGTATTCGGCCGTCTCGTTATCCGGGTCCGCGCTGATCCGCACCACGCCCCACAATTCCACCTGGCCTGGCAACCCCGGATCGGTCACCGCCAACGCCATCTCCCGGTCATAGTCGATCTGCGTGAGCCGGGCCGCCATCTCATGGGGCAGCGTGCGGATGGTGCGGAAAAAGCGCAGGCGAAGCTGTTCGGGCGGGGTCCGTTCCACCATCTTGGTCAGGGCCGGCTCATCCTCCGGCAGGATCGGCCGCAGCAGGAAACGCCGGCCGTTGGGGAGGTTCAGCTCCTCCTCGAGCTCCTTGGGATAGGGCCGGATGGCGAGCCGGCGGGCGGGATCACCGGTGTAGGGCGGGCGGATGACCACCCGTGAGTCCAGCGCCACCACGCCCTCGGCGGTAGCCCAGAGGGGGTTGATCTCCAACGACTCGATGGCCTCGAAGTCAATCACCATCTGCGAGACCTTGATCAGCGTCAGCGCCAGGGCGTCCAGATCCGCCGCCCGCAACCGGTTGCTGGCGAGCATGGAGTAGATCCGCGTCTGGCTCATCATCTCGCGGGCCAGATGCATGTTGAGCGGCGGCAAGCCGTAGGCCACATCGGCAATAACCTGCGCCTCGGTGCCCCCGTGTCCGAACCGGATCACTGGTCCGAAGCGCCCCCCCGGCATAACAGCGACACATAATTCAAACGCCCCTTCCCGGGGGGTCATCGGCTGCAGCAGGTAGCCATCCACCCGGGCATCGGGATAGAGCTCACGCAGCCGCGCCTCCATGGCGTGGGCCTCTTGGACCACCGCCTCCGGTGACTCCAGGTCCAGTGCCACCCCCCGCACCTCGGACTTGTGCACGATATCCGGCGACATGATCTTCAGCGCCAGGGGCCCTTCCATGGCCGCCGCCTCCCGCCCGGCCTCCTCGGGGGTGGTGGCCCGCCGGCTGGGGACACAGGGAATCTCGTAGGCAGTCAGCAATTGCTGCGCCTGGTACTCGTTGAGCTGATCGCGGCCGGCGGTCAGTGCCGCGCTGATCAGCAGCCGGGCCGACTCCGGATCGGTCTCGAACGCCTCCGGCATGGAGGTGGGGGTCTCCATCAACAATTCCTGGTTGCGCTGGTACTGGACCAGGCGCATATAGGCGCGCACCGCCTCTTCCGGACCCTCGAAGGCCGGCATGGTCTGCTTCAGCCGCTCGCGGCCCCTGGCACCAGCGCGTGGACCGGACCAGACCGCCAGCACGGCACGGCGGCTCTTACGGGCATGCGCCTCCAGCACATCGACAATGGCCGTGTTGTCCACCAGCTCGTTGGGTTGGTTGATCACCAGGGTGCCACCGATGCGCTTGTCCCCGGCCAGGGTGTCCAGTGCCTTGCCGTAGGCGTCGGCGTCGGCGTCACCGCCCAGGTCCAGCGGATTGGCGGTGGATTCCGGGTCGCGGGCCAGTAGCGCCAGGCCCTCACTGCTCTCCTCCGACAGGCCCTCCAGCGTACCGCCGTAGGCCTCCAACTCATTCGCCGCCAACAGGCCCAGACTGCGGCTGTTACCGAGCACCGCCAACGGCCCCTGGCGCCCCGGTTTTCTCGCTGAAGTGAGAATCTCCACCGCGTTGAACAACTCATCCAAGTCGGCCACCCGGACCAGCCCGGCCCGCCGGAAAGCGGCCTCATAGACGGCGTCCTCGGCCGCCCCCTTGCTGCCGCGGCGCGGCTTGAGCACCACCACCGGCTTGACGCGCGCCGCGCGCCGCGCCGCCGACATGAACTTCCGGGCATCGTCGATGTACTCGAGGTAGAGCAGGATGGCGCGGCTGTGCACATCGCTAGCCAGATAATCCAGGACGTCGCCGGTATCCACGTCCATCGCGCCACCCAGGTGGATCAGATGACTCAAGCCCAAGCCCTCTGACTGGCACCAGTCCAACGCACGGGTGGCCACGGCCGCCGACTCCGTGACCAGGGCCGCGCGCCCAGCCCCGGGCCGGAAGGGAGCGACACTGGCGTTGACCCCGGTGCGCGGTACCGTCAGGTCGATGCAACCGGGACCCAACAGGCGCAGCAGGAAGGGCTTAGCCGCATCCAGCACCGCCTGGATCTGGGCCCGGTAGTCCTCCGGGCTCAGGTTCGGTGCCGGTTTGCCGACCAGCACCGCCGCCCGGGTGCCCTTCTCGCCCAGCGCACGGATGGCGTCGGGTACCCGATTGAACGGCACATCCAGGACCGCCAGATCCGGGACCATTGGCAGGCTCTCCACATCCGGGTAACACAACACCCCATGCAGGGCCCGCTTACCGGGCATGACCGGCATCACCGGACCACGGAAACCGGCACCGACCAGGTTGCGCAACAGCAGGCTGTCGGTATCACCACCGGTGCCAATCAGGGCGATCGCCCGGGGTTGAAAGAGGTGTTCCAGGTTTCTGACCGTCATGAATGCACTGATCCTTGTCTCCGCGGTGGGTGGTCCGCGGGCATGAGCCGCCGGACCGCATACGGCGGCCCGCTGCCATGCCCCTGAACGGGGCGTGCGCCGAGGGGTTGGCGCGGATACGGGCTGCTACCATTCCAAGGGTAAGCGCCGCCGTGCGATCATGGAAACCCCATCGGGGCGTTCACCCGTTTCCATCCCGCCACCACACACTCTACGCCTGGGAGCTCGCCACGCATGACCAAGACCGAAGCCCGCGTTCAGGAGGCCATGGAGCGACTGCTGGCAGAGATCACCCCGGAGACCGTGCTGGCGGAGGTGCAGGACGACCACAGCTTCCATGAGGACCTGGATATGGACTCGGTGGACTTTCTGCGGTTGATGCTCGGCCTGGAACAGGCATTGGGGGTCAAGATCCCGGACGGGGACTATACCCAGCTCTCCACCCCCGGCGGTTGCCGCCGCTATCTGGTCCGGTTGCTGGAGCACGGCCCCGTGCACACCCGCCCCCGGGCGGATCAGCGGGTCCGTTGAGCATGGCGGCCCACGGCCACCCCCGGCCATTGGGGGGGCACTTGAAATTCCCGCGCTGCAATCGTTAAATACGCGCCCTACACTCCCCACCCCGATGCCTACATGACAGCAGCACAACCCGCGGATCAACGCCCGGTACTGGGCCGCTTCCAGCCCAATCGCCTGCTCATCCATTACGGCGAGGTCGCCCTGAAGGGGCGGAATCGCAGCCGTTTCGAGCGCGCGCTGCGCCACAACCTGCGCCATCGGCTGCGGGCCGCCGGCCTGCGCCCCGAGATCCACCAGGGCCACCAGCGCATCTGGGTGGATCTGCAAGGCCTGTCGGAGGCGCAGCGCCAGGAGGTGCTCCAGGCCGCGGCGGAGACCCCGGGGATCGTCACCTACCAGCCGGTGCACTACCTGGCCGCCAGCGCCGACCGCCAGGCCATGCTGGAACAGGCCCGCATGCTGCTGTCCGACCTGGCCAACCGTATGGAGAACGCCGGCCAGGGGAGCTTTGCCGTCCGGGTCAAGCGGGCCGACAAGCGCTTTCCCCTGCCCTCGGACCAGATCGCGGCACGGATCGGTCAGACCATCATCGAACACAGCCCCTGGCAGCGGGTGGACCTCCGCCGCCCCGACCAGACCTTCCACCTGGACATCTACAGCGACGGCATGTACTGCTACGGCACCCGTCACCGGGGCCTGGGCGGGCTGCCGGTAGGGCCCGGGGGTCGAGCGCTGACCCTGCTCTCCGGGGGCATCGACTCGCCGGTGGCGGCCTTCCTGATGGCCAAGCGCGGCTGCCGGGTGGATTTCCTGCATTTCACCGCCAGCCCGTCGCAGCAGCGTGCCGACGCCGACCACACGGTGATCCGGCTGGCGCGCCAACTGTCCCGCTACACCGGCCATTCGCGGCTCTACATGGTGCCCTATGATCACTTCGACATGGCGCTGCACGGCGACCAGCGCGGCCACGAAGTGGTGTTGTTCCGCCGCTTCGTCGCTCGCACCGGCGAGGCGCTGGCCAAGCGTTTAAGGGCGCTGGCGCTGATTTCCGGTGACAGCCTGGGCCAAGTGGCCTCGCAAACCATGGAGAACATGGTCAGCACCTCGCTGGCCGTGCGGATGCCGATCATGCGCCCGCTGGTGGGGCTGGACAAGGCGGATATCGTGGCCATTGGCCGGCGCATCGGGACTTACGACATCTCCATCCAGCCCTATAAGGATTGCTGCGCGCTGTTGGACCACCAACCCCGCACCCGCACCCTGCCCTCCAACCTGGAGGCCATCGAAGCCCAATTGGGGCTGGATGACCCGGCCCTGGTGGAGGCCACGCTGGCCGACGCCGTCTGTCTGGAGTTCGCCGCCGGCCGCGACCTCAAGCGCTAAGCCAGCGCGCCCTGGGGGCTTGCAGTGGCGGCGGGGGCGCCACCCCCGTCATCGCGAGGGCCGAAGGCTTTTCCCCGTCATCGCGAGCCCCCCGCCCCGCTGCGCAGGCGCGAATCAGCGAGGAACGGGGCACCCCCGTCATCGCGAGGGCCGCAGGCCCGTGGCGATCCAGGGCGGTAGACTGCCACGTCGGCTTCGCCTCCTCGCAGTGACGGTGGGGGTGGGGCCGCGCTCGCAGTGAGGGTAGGGGGCGCCCGCAGCGTCTGGCCATGTTCATCAAGAGGGCCGAAGGCCCGTGGCGATCCAAGGCGGTAGACTGCCGCGTCGGCTTCGCCTCCTCACAGTGACGGTGTCGGGGAGCCCCATCCCCGTCATGCGGTGTCGGGGAGCCCCACCCCCGTCATGCGGTGTCGGGGAGCCCCACCCCCGTCATGCGGTGTCGGGGAGCCCCACCCCGTCATCGCGAGGAGCGCAGCGACGCGGCGATCCACACCCCATCTGGACTGCCGTGCCGCTTCGGGGCTCGCAGTGACGGTGGGGGCGTCCACTGCCGCGCCCATGCGAGGGGCGCAAAAAAAGAGGGAATCATCCGGTTTTCCGAGCGCCTTAACGGGCAAACAGGGGCAGCCCGTCACAACGTGCACGAACTAGGCTTGGTAAATGCCCGGACTGTGGATAAAATCCGCTGCAGCGAGGTTCGCCTCGGTTTCCACTCTCCTCCGCCCTGACTCATCCGGCCGCGGCCTGATGCCCGGGGTGGCTTTGCCGCTGGCAGCTACGGAGAGAGCATTTGCACAGGGGGGTATCCCAACGCATGCGAACGGACAGCACCCGTGGTACCGGCATCAATCGCCGCCGTTTTCTCGCCTGGTCGGCCGCTACCCTGGCCATGGCAAGCACACCCATCACCCTCGCGCAGGCCGCCCGCACAGAACATCGCGACCTGGCCTTCCACAACCTACACACCGGTGAGAAGCTGACGGTCACCTACTGGGAACACGGCAGGTATCTGCCTGACGCCCTGTCCGAGGTAAACCACGTCCTGCGCGACCACCGCGCCAATGAGGTCCACCCCATAGATCCGGACCTGCTCGACACCCTCGACGCATTGCAGCAGCGGCTGGACACCCAGGCCACCTTCGAGGTGATTTCCGGGTACCGCTCGCCCGAGACCAACCGCCGGCTGCGCGCCCAGGGGCGGAACGTGGCGGTCTACAGCCTGCACATGGAAGGCGAGGCCATCGATATCCGGGTACCGGGGCGAGACCTGTCGCAGGTGCGCGACGCCGCGCTCTCACTGCAGAAAGGTGGGGTGGGCTACTACCCCCGTTCGCAGTTCGTCCACGTGGACGTGGGCAACGTCCGCAGCTGGTAAACCGGGCTCAGCCCGCGCGACGGGCGCCGCCCCCCGCCCCGCCGGCGGGGCCACCGGATGGGGGCGGTGTCCAGCAGTTGCGTAACGGCTGCCGGGCCCGTTCCGGCAGATCCCGGGAGAATGCCAATTGCAGGCCGCCGGCCTCGCGCACGCCGTAGACCTTACCCGCCCCGACCCCGTACATCCGGGCAACGTCCCGGCACGCCGCCAGAAAGCCCGGTGGCGGTGCCCCTTTGCGCACCGCCGGCCCCTTACCATCAAAGGCGATAACGAACGCCACCCGATGGTGGCGCACTACGCCGACCACCGCGGCCACGCCCAGCAACAGCGCGAACAGCCAGAACCAGACCACGGCCACCCCCTAGAATGCGCAACACCGCCACCGGTGCATTCTACACACCCCGGCCGCAGGGGCGGACCGCCCGAGGCTACTCCGGCTCGAAATGGTCCAGCAGGTACTCGATGATATCGTCGGACTCATAGAGCCAGCGCACCGAGCCGTCCTCCTGCTCAATGCGCAGGCAGGGCACCATCACCCGCCCGCCCTCACGGCGCAGGGTCTCACGGTACTCGCCCGGACCCTGGGCGTTGCGCAACTCGATATCCAGCGACAGGCGGTGCATCACGCGACGCACCTTGATACAGAACGGACAGGCCGGGTAGTGGTACAGCGCTAATCTACGGGTCTGGGCGTCCACGGCACGCTGGTCCTCGGGATCACGCTCAATGCCTTTAGGCATCATCAACCGGCTGCCGGCGATCATGAACGGCGTCAACACGAGACGGACTCCTCGGAAAAAATAACGGATAAGAATACGCATATACCCAAGTGTGCCATAGAGCCGCCCCCGGTGTCCGTCATCCGGACACCGGGCACTGTCCGGGATCCGGCCATCGCCCCTCTCCCGAAGCCAGAATGGCCCGCCCGAGAACCCTAGGCCTTTGATTTAACAGCAGCCGCACCCCTCTGCCTGCAGCTGGCACAGCGTTTGCGCCTCCTCCTGCGCGTCCCCCGGGGCGTCATTACAACCATCAGGAGGAGACAACCGTGAGCGCTGTTCAACCAACACCAAGAGATGTGCAGGTGCTGGGCATCGATGCCGGCGGCACCATGACCGACACCTTCTTTGTGGATGGCCAGGGTGAGTTCGTGGTCGGCAAGGCCCAGAGCACACCGGACGACGAATCCGTCGGACTGCTCTACTCCAGCGAGGATGCCCTCGCCCTCTGGGACATCCCCCTGGAGCAGGCCCTGCCCCAGCTACAGACCGGCGTGTACTCCGGGACCGCCCTGCTCAACCGGGTGGTCCAGCGCAAGGGACTGCGCTGTGGGCTGATCGTCAACCAGGGCATGGAGGATTTCCACCGCATGGGCCGGGCCATCCAGGCCTACCTAGGCTTCGCCTACGAGGACCGGATCCATCTGAACACCCACTACTACGACGAGCCACTGGTGCCCCGGCAACGCACCCGTGGCGTGGTCGAACGGGTGGATATGTTCGGCAATGTGGTGATCCCGCTGCGCGAGGAGAGCGCCCGCCAGGCCGCACGCGAGGTCATCGCCAGTAACGTGGACGGCATCGTCATCAGCCTGCTCCATTCCTACAAGAACCCGGAGCACGAGCGCCGTGTACGCGACATCGTACTTGAGGAGGTGGCCCGCGCCGGCAAGACCATCCAGGTCTTCGCCTCAGTGGACTATTACCCGGTGCGCAAGGAGTCCCATCGCACCAACACCACCATCCTGGAGGCCTACGCGGCCGAGCCCTCGCGCGAGACCCTTAAGAAGATCTCGACATCGTTCCAGGAGAAGGGGACCCAGTTTGACTTCCGGGTCATGGCCACCCATGGCGGCACCATCTCCTGGAAGGCCAAGGAGCTGGCACGCACCATCGTTTCCGGCCCCATCGGCGGGGTGATCGGGGCCAAGTACCTGGGGGAAACCCTGGGCTACAAGAACATCGCCTGCTCCGATATCGGCGGCACCTCCTTCGACGTTGCCCTGATCACCCAGAACGAGCTGACCATCCGCACCGATCCGGACATGGCCCGGCTGGTGCTGTCCTTACCGCTGGTGGCCATGGACTCGGTGGGGGCCGGGGCCGGCAGCTTCGTACGGCTGGACCCCTACACCCGCGCCATCAAGCTGGGCCCGGACTCCGCCGGCTACCGGGTCGGGGTCTGCTGGGCGGACAGCGGCATCGAGACCGTCTCCATCACCGATTGCCACATGGTGTTGGGCTACCTGAACCCCGACAACTTCCTGGGTGGGGCGATCAAACTGGAGCCGCAGCGGGCCCACGACGCCATCAAGGCGCAGATCGCAGACCCTCTGGGCCTGTCGGTGGAGGACGCGGCCGCCGGGGTGATCGAACTGCTGGACTCGGAGCTGCACGACTACATCCGTTCCATGATCTCCGCCAAGGGTTACGACCCGCGCAGCTTCGTCTGCTTCTCCTACGGCGGCGCCGGGCCGGTGCACACCTACGGCTACACCGAGGGCCTGGGCTTCGAGGACGTGATCGTCCCCGCCTGGGCGGCCGGGTTCTCCGCCTTCGGCTGCGCGGCGGCGGACTTTGAGTACCGCTATGACAAGAGCCTGGATATCAACCTGGACCAACACGCATCCCCGTCCGAGCGCGAGGCCGCGGCCAAAACGCTGCAGGCCGCGTGGGCCGAGTTGACCGAGAACGTCCTGGAGGAGTTCCGGGTGAACGGTTACGGCCCCGAGCAGGTGCGCCTGCAGCCGGCCTACCGTATGCAGTATCGCGGCCAGCTTAACGACCTGGAGATCGATTCACCGATCGCCTCGGCCGACTCCGAGGAGGACTGGCTGCAACTGGAGGAGGCCTTCAACCAGACCTACGGCCGGGTCTACGCCGAGTCCGCCCGCTCACCCGAGCTGGGCTATTCGGTCACCGGCGCCATCATGCGCGGCTCGGTGCCCATCCCGAAACCCCGCATCCCCAGGGAACCACTGGCCGATAAGACCCCAGCGCCCAAGGCCCGTCTCGGTACCCGCCGGTTCTACCACAAGCGCCGTTGGGTCGAGGCCCAGCTCTATCACATGGAGTCGCTGCTGCCGGGCAATGAGATCGAGGGACCGGCGATCATCGAGTCCGATGCCACCACCTTCGTCGTGCCCACCGGCTTCCGCACCTGGCTGGACGAGCACCGGCTGTTCCACCTCAAAGAGTTGTAGGCCACAGCCCCTGTGACCCGAAACCCGATAGGCAGACCCAATCCGGAGAGATCACCATGTCCTACGAACGTATCGAACCCCAATATGCCGGGGGCGGCGAACAGACCACCGGCATCGTCCGCGGCGGTGAGAGCCTGAAACAACACCGCGACCGCGTACTGGACGCGACCCGGGGCACCGGCCACTACGCCGGTCTACAGAGCCTGGCCCTGCGCGACGAGGAGCCGATTCGCTACAACAAGATGTTCTCACGGCTGCGCGCCGGGGTGGTGGACGCCCGCGAGACCGCCAAACGGATCGCCGCCTCACCCATTGTCGAGCAGGAGGGCGAACTCTGCTTCACCCTCTACAACGCCGCCGGCGACGCCATCGTGACCTCCACGGGGATCATCATCCACGTGGGCACCATGGGCGCGGCGATCAAGTACATGATCGAGAACGACTGGGAGCACAACCCCGGCGTCCAGGACAAGGACATCTTCTGCAACAACGACTCGCTGATCGGCAACGTTCACCCCTGCGACATCCACACCATCGTGCCCATCTTCTGGGAGGGCAAGCTGGTGGGCTGGGTGGGGGGTGTCACCCACGTCATCGACACCGGTGCGGTGGGCCCCGGCTCCATGGCCACCGGGCAGATCCAGCGCTTCGGCGACGGCTACTCGGTCACCTGCCGCAAAATCGGCGCCAACGACACCCTGTTCCGCGACTGGCTGCACGAGAGCCAGCGCATGGTCCGCACCACCCGTTACTGGATGCTGGACGAACGCACCCGGGTGGCCGGCTGCCACATGATCCGCGACATGGTCGAGGAGCTGATCCGCGATGAGGGCATCGATGCCTACTGGCAGTTCTGCTACGAGTCCGTGGAGCACGGCCGGCGCGGTCTGCAGGCCCGCATCAAGGCCATGACCATCCCCGGCAAGTACCGCCAGGTCGGCTTCGTGGATGTCCCTTACAAGCACGAGGATGTGCGGGTGCCCTCCGATTTCGCCAAGGTGGACACCATTATGCACACCCCATCGGAGATCGAGATCCGCGGGGATGGCACCTGGAAACTGGACTTCGAGGGCGCCACCCGGTGGGGCTGGCATACCTACAATGCCCACCAGGTGAGTTTCACCTCCGGCATCTGGGTAATGATGACCCAGACGCTCATACCCACCGAGATGATCAACGACGGCGCCGCCTACGGCACCGAGTTCCGGCTGCCCAAGGGCACGTGGATGAATCCGGACGACCGCAGGGTGGCCTTCTCCTACTCCTGGCACTTCCTGGTCTCCAGCTGGACCGCCCTGTGGCGGGGCTTGAGCCGATCCTATTTCGGGCGTGGCTACCTTGAGGAGGTCAACGCCGGCAACGCTAACACCTCCAACTGGCTGCAGGGCGGGGGGTTCAACCAGTACGACGAGATCCACGCGGTCAACAGCTTCGAGTGCGCCGCCAACGGCGTCGGCGCCTCGGCCTTCGGCGACGGCATCAGCCACGCGGCGGCGATCTGGAACCCCGAGGGCGACATGGGCGATATGGAGATCTGGGAGCTGGCCGAGCCCCTGGTCTACCTGGGCCGGCAGATCAAGGCCAGTTCCGGCGGCTCCGGCAAGTACCGTGGCGGCAGCGGCTGGGAGAGCCTGCGCATGGTCTGGAACGCCAAGGACTGGACCATGTTCTTCATGGGCAACGGCCACATCAGCTCCGACTGGGGCCTGATGGGCGGCTTCCCGGCTGCATCCGGCTACCGCTTCACCGCCCACGACACCGGCATCAAGGAGCTGATCGAGGCCGGAAAGCCCATTCCCCTCGGCGGCGACGTGGACCCGGGGGAGAACGCCTACGAGAAGCTGATCCCGGACGCCCGGGTCAAGCGGGACAAGCAGGCCATCACCACCGAGGCCATGTACAAGGACTATGACCTCTACCTCAACACCATGAAGGGCGGCCCGGGCTTCGGCGACCCGCTGGAGCGTGACCCCGTCATGGTGGCCCACGACCTGGCGGAGGGACACATCCTGCCCCGCTTCGCCGAGAGGATCTACGGTGTAGTGACCCAGGAGACCGACGACGGCCCGCGGGTGGACAGCAAAGCCACCGAGGCCCGCCGCCAGGCGATACGCAAGGAGCGGCTGGACCGGGCGATGCCGACGATGGAATGGATGAAGCAGGAGCGCGCGCGCATCCTCAAAAAGGAGGCCAGCACCCAAGTGCAACAGATGTTCGCCTCCTCCTTCAAACTCAGCCCGCGCTTCCTGGCCCACTTCAAGGCCTTCTGGAACCTGCCCGAGCACTGGGAATTGCACGAGGAGGAGCTGGGCATCCCCCATTACGGCTCGCACTACCACATGGACCTGTCTGAACTGCCCGATGTGCGCACCGTGAAACTGGTGGAAGAGGAATAGGCTGCGGCTCGGTGGTCACGGCCACCGGGCTCCCTGCCTTTGCGGACAACATAAACGGAGTACACCCATGTCTTACGAACGTACCAAGATCGCCGATCTCATCGACGGCACCATCGACCCAGACACCCTGCACAAGATGCTCTCGAGCCCCAAGGACGAGGATCGTTTCGAGACCTATATCAGCATCCTGCAGGAACGGGTGCCCTGGGACGACCGCATCATCCTGCCCTTGGGCCCCAAGCTCTACATCGTCCAGGAGCAGGACACCCATCGCTGGGTGATCAAATCCGAGGCCGGCCACGTGTTCTGCGACTACCGTGAGAACTGGAAGCTGCACGCCCTGATCTATGTACGGGAGAGCCAGGAGGCCCTCGACGAGATCTACCCGGAGCTGATGGCACCCTCGTCCGGCTGGCAGACCATCCGTGAGTACTACTGTCCACTCAGCGGTGACCTGTTGGACGTGGAGGCACCGACCGCCTGGTACCCGGTGATCCATGACTTCGAACCGGATATCGAGACGTTCTATCGGGACTGGCTCGGCCTCGAGGTGCCCGAACGCGCCGAGGGCTGATACCGCCTTGTGCATGACATGGCCGGGCGGCGCGCCGTCCGGCCATGTCCAGGGGTCTGAGCCACGCACCTGGTTTTCCAAAGCGCAGCATTCTCACTCATGACAGCGCTGCAGCCCGGCACGATGACTGCTATAAAGAAGACAATACGCCAACATCGTGTCGGTGGCGCAACAACACCCATAATCAAAGGCAGGGGCGTCGTGCCCAACCCGCCGAACCACGTACAACGTCCCCGCTGCCATACCGCAGCCCAGGCGCCGCCAAACGGCGCCGGCTCCGGGCCACTTCCCCTCGTGCGCACACGCCGGCACCGCGCCGTGGGTTGCGACGGATCGGGGCCCTGCACCCGGCCCGACGGCCACCCGCACCGGAGGAGACGACATGCAGGATCGCCGCATTTATCAGGCCTGGGAGAGCTTCCTCAGTCAGGGGGAAACGCCGACAGGGGTGCGTGACGAAGTCCTCGCCTCCTGGCAGCGCTCCCTGGACAACAACGTACCGGTGGACCGCTCCCAGACCCAAGCGCTCAGCGATGGCGAGTTCCTGCGCGTCCGGCAGCAAAGCGGCCCCTTCCTGACGGCGGCACGCCCGGCACTGGAACAGGGGCGCCGGTTTCTCAGCGAGGCCCGGGCCATGGTCATGTTGAGCAACGCCCATGGCACCGTCCTGGAGACCGTCGGCGACCGGCGGGTGATCGAACATGGCCAGGACATCGGCCTGTGCCGGGGCGGGTTGTGGGACGAGGGCCACATCGGCACGAACGCCATCGGCACCGCGCTGGCCAGCCAGCAACCGGTCCAGATCCATGGCTACGAACACTATTGCTGCCGGGTACAGCGCTGGACTTGCGCCGCCGCGCCGGTGTTCAGCCCAACGACCCGGCGCATTCTCGGTGTCGTGGACCTCTCCGGACCCGCGGAGAGCTTTAACCCACAAAGCCTGGCCTACGTGGTGGCAGTGGCCCGCCAGATTGAGGGTGGGCTGATACAGGCCACCGAGGCCGACCACCGGCGGCTGATAGACCGGTTTCTGGGGATGGGACGGCGCTGGAAGCACCGCGACGTCCTGGTGGTCAGTCGCAGCGGCGTCATCGTGCATGGCAACGAACAGGTGCGACGCCAGATCAGCCGCGCCTCCCGTAACCTGTTTTTCGAGAACACCATCCCGCTACTGCGGGACACCCCTGCGGAAGAATGGCTGGACAAGCTCCACGCCCAGCTGCCCACCGCGGACATTGAACCGGTGACCGTGGATGGCGAGCACCTGGGGGTTATCCTGGCACCGCGTCAGGGTCGGACCGGCATCCGGCCGCGTAATCGGGACATGGGCGAGCACCCGTCGGACGGCTTCTCGCTGGACACCCTGATCGGGGACAGCCCGGCCATGCGCGCCGCCTGCGATAAGGCCCGCCGACTCGCGGCCACCGACGCCCCGATCCTGATCGAGGGCGAGACCGGGGTCGGCAAAGAGCTCTTCGCACAGGGCATCCACGCCCTGAGCATGCTGACCGGGCCCTTTATCCCGGTCAATTGCGGGGCGCTTCCCAAGGACCTGATCGGCGGCGAAATGTTTGGTTACGTGGGCGGGGCCTTCACCGGCGCCAGTCAGGAGGGCCGGCCCGGAAAACTGGAGGCCGCCGACGGCGGCACCCTTTGCCTGGACGAGGTCAGCGAGATGCCGCTGGACCTGCAACCCACCCTGTTGCGCATCCTGGAGGATGGGGTCGTCTATCGCATCGGCAGCCACCAGCCCCGACGGGTCCGGGCCCGGCTGCTGTCCATGACCAACCGCAATCTGCCGGAGGAGATCGAGTCCGGACGCTTCCGTCAGGATCTTTTCTACCGGATCGCCGCCCTGCGCCTGCGCATCCCCCCGCTGCGGGAACGCGGAGACGATATCGCCCTGCTGGCGGAGTACTACCTGCGGCAACAGGCCACCCGCAGTGGGCGAACGCCCCAGTCACTGTCCGCGGAGGCCATGGACGCCCTGCTGCGCTACCACTGGCCCGGGAATGTGCGCCAACTGCGCAATGCTATCACCACCACTGCCGCTCTGACTGACGCCGCCACGATCGACGTGGAGGCGTTGCCGGAAGAGATCCTCACCCCCGCCCCAGCCCCCACGCCCGGCGAGGACGGCAATCTGCAACTAGCCACGGTGGAGCGGGCCGCCATCGAGCAGGCCCTGCGCCGGTGTGAGGGCAATGTCTCCCGGGCTGCCCGGCAATTGGGCATCGCCCGCTCCACGCTCTACTGCCGCATCCAGGAACAGCACATCCCCATCCCCCGGCGCCGACGCACAGCGCCGTGACAGGCCGCCCGGCGCCGTTCACTCCTCCGGCCGGGACCGGCCGCGCAGCCGGTCCAGCTCCGACTCAGACCAGCCCTCCGGCTCGGTCAGCGCCACCCAGGCATCGACATAGTGTTCGGCGGCGATCTCATGGCCATGCCCCCGGGGTGCCCCTCCCACCGCAATATCGGCCAGCAGCTGCAACATCGTGACGACCGGGTACCAGCGCAGTTCGGTGGAGACATCCGGGCCACGCGGCTCCCGCATCCATTCCGGTTCACGATAGAGCACGGCGGGATCAAAGAACGTCACCGGGTCGCTGGCATACTGCAGGAAGGCGATCCGGAAGGGCCCCCACTCATCACCCTGATCCTCCAGGCCCTCGTACTGGTTCATGAATCGGACCACCGAGCCGTCACGGAACCGGGGCAACCAGGCCGGTGATCCGGCGTCCCGGCCGCGGGTGACGGTACGCCAGGTCTCGCTGCGAAAGGGGGGACCGCTCCAGAGCGCCCCGTCGAACGGATCCTGAATGATGTCGTAGACATCGAAGGAGCGATCGGAATTCAGCGCCCCCAGGCTCAGACCGTGGAGATAGAGGCGGGGCCGCTCGTCCTCCGGTAGGCGGCTCCAATGCCCGTACACGGCCTGAAACAGGGCGCGGGCGGTCTCCACCCCGTAGTCACCCTCCACCAGCAACGACAAGGGGCTGGGCAGGTAGGAGTACTGCGCGGTCACCGTCGCGATATCGCCACGGTGCAGGTACTCGGCCGGTTCCTGGGCGGCCGGGTCCACCCAACCCCGCCCGGTGGGGGTTGCGATCAGCAACACCGAGCGGTCGAAACCACCCACCCGCTTGAGCTCCTCCAGGGCCAGCTCGGCCCGGGCCTCCGGGGTCTCCGCCGCGTTCAACCCCACATAGACCCGAATGGGCTCCGGCACCGGTTCGCCGTGAAACCAGCGCAGGTCCTCCGCTGTCGGCCCGCTGCTGACGAACCGGCGCCCGCGGCTGCCCAACTCCTCCCAGGTGATGAGGGAGGCGGCGCTGCCGGTACGCATCGGGTCCTCCGGCGGATCCAAGTCATCCTGGATCAAGGCATCCACTTGTTGGTAGGAGTTATCGGCGGCGCGCAGGCCCAGGGTGAAGATCACCCCGTCGATGACCGACCAGAACAGCAGCAGCGCGGCGCCGATCCCGGCCACGTGCGACACCCGGCGGGGCACATGGCGCTGCAGCCGCGCCGAGAGCAGCAGGAAGGTGTGACGGAAAAGGCGTGCCAGCAGCAACAACAGGGCGAAGACCGCTAGGGCAATCAACGCGATGCTGTAGGCCCGGATCCCGCTCACAGGCTCCACCCCCATCAGGGTCCGCACGGAGTTCTGCCACTCCGAGGCCCGGGCCAGGAAATGGCCCGCGATCACCACGCAGGCCAGGGTCGCGAGCAGTTTCACGGCACTGCCCAGGCGGGCGCGGGGGGCGGGCAATTCCAAATAGGCCCACAGCCACTGGCCGGCGAAGCCCAGGGCATACCCTGCGGCGAACGACAGCCCGGAGATGACACCCTGCACCAGGAAAGGCCGGGGCAACAGGCTCGGGGTCAGCGAGAAGGCGAAAAACAGGGTGCCCAACAGCAGCCCCGCCGTGGAGAACTGCCCGAAGATTCGGGTGACTCGACGCATTCAACCCCCTCAGTCACTGCCCATTCTCAGGATCGCCGTTACACCCCCAGGCTGCAACCGGAACTGCCCTCCGCACGCGGGGGATGACATCCAGCGATACGGGGAGGATACTGGGAGATTCACCCAGCTGCCGAGTCGGGCTTATGAGTGTCGACATCGAGCTGTTTTCGGATCTGGTCTGCCCTTGGTGCTACCTGGGCAAACACAGGCTGGAGCGCGCCCTGGCGCAACTGCCGGACGGTCCGCCGGTACGCATTATATGGCGGTCATTGGAGCTGTTTCCTGCGCGCTCTCGCCATCGCCCGCCCCTGCCCCCGCGCTCGCAGGAGCTGGACCGCGATTTTCTCGACCAGGCGCACACCGACGCACTGCCACTGGCCCGCCACCCCCCGCCGCTGGTGGACGCCTACGACGCCCACCGGCTGGTTCAGGTGGCCCGCGAACAGGGTCTGGACCCCTTACGGGTGGCCGACGCCCTGTTTCACGCCGGTTTTGTCGAGGGGGGTGACCTGTCCAATCACCAGGTATTGGAGATGGCCGGCGCCGAGGCCGGGATGCCCCGGGAGCTGATCCGTGAGACCCTGGCCGGGGACGGCGGTACCGCCGGCCTGACCGCCGACCTGGCGCACGCCCGTGAGCTCAACGTCAGGGCGGTCCCCTTCTACCTGATGGACGGCCGCATCGAGATCATCGGGGCCGAGACCACCGATGTGCTGCTGGAGGCCCTGTCCACCGTGGTGGCGGAGTGCGATCACCCCTGAACCCCGCGACGGCGTGCAGGGCGCAGGCCCCGGGCCCGATCAGGCCCGGGTCGGGTCCAGCCTCGGCCGCAGCACCGCCTTCTCGGCCTCGACAATGAAGAACAGGGCCAGCCCGAAGATCAGGATCCGCGACCACTCATCCCAGCCGATCCCTTCGGTGCTGAACAGGAACTGGAACGGCCCCGAATAAGTGAAGAGCATCTGCAGGACCAGCAGCAGCGCGATCGCAATCAGCACCGGGCGGCTGCCCAGCAACCCGCGGATGTTGAGCACCGACTCGAGGATGTACCGGCTGTTGATGAGGTAAAACATCTGCCCCACCACCAGGGTGTTGATGGCGGCGGTGCGCGCCAGCTCCTGGCTGGCGCCTTCCCATTCGATCATCCAGAAATAGTGACCGAAGGTGCCCACCACCAGCAGCGCCGAGACGAACAGCACCCGCCAGATCAAGAAGCCCGACAGCAGCGGCCGCCCCGGCTCCCTGGGCCGGCGCTCCATCAGCCCCGGCTCCGGCGGCTCAAAGGCGAGGGCCAGGGCCAGGGTCACCGCCGTGACCATATTCACCCACAAGGCCTGTACCGGCTCCAGCGGCAGCGCCAGACCCAGCATAATCGCGGAGACGATGGTGAAGGCCTGCCCGCCGTTGGTGGGCAGGATAAACAGGATGGCCTTTTTCAGGTTGTCATAGACCGTCCGGCCCTCCTCCACCGCATGGGCGATGGAGGCGAAATTATCGTCCGCCAGCACCATCTCGGAGGCCTCCTTGGCCGCCTCCGTGCCCTTCACGCCCATGGCGATCCCCACATCGGCCCGCTTCAGCGCCGGGGCATCGTTCACGCCATCACCGGTCATCGCCACCACCTGGTTGTCCGCCTGCAGGACCTTGACCAGGCGCAGCTTGTGCTCGGGCGTGGTCCGCGCGAAGACCTCCACATCCCGCGCCCGCTCCTGGAGCGTGGTGTCGTCCATCTCCTGGATCTCGTGGCCGGCCAGGGCGTGCTCACCATCGCCGATCCCGAGCTGCTTGCCGATGGCGCGGGCGGTGAGGGAGTGGTCCCCGGTGATCATACGCACCTGGATACCGGCACTGTGGCACTCGCCGACCGCAGCGATGGCCTCCTCGCGGGCCGGATCGATGATGCCCATCACCCCGAGGAGGACGAGCCCATCCTCCACGTCATCAAAGGTCAGATCCCGCTTGTCGGCCGGGACCCGCTTGGTGGCCACGGCGAGCAGCCGCTGACCGCGCTCCGCCACCTCATCCATTCGCGCCTGCCACCAGTCCGGGTCCAGCGGCTGGTCGCCGTCGGCGGTGCGCTGCTCGGCGCAAACGGCCAGCACCCGCTCCGGCGCCCCCTTCATGATGATGTAGCCGTTGCCTTCATGGTCGTGGTGCAGGGTGACCATAAACTTGTAGGACGACTCGAAGGGGATCACATCGGTGCGGGGCATCCGCCCTGCCAGCTGCCGGGCGTCCATCCCCGCCTTGAGGGCGGCGGTGATCAGCGCCCCCTCGGTGGGATCACCCTCCATCCGCCAGCGGCCGTCCTTTTCGTAGACCTGCGCCTCATTGCAAAGCATCACCGCCTGGAGGATCTCGCAGAGCACCGGCTGGCTGTCGTCGGGCTCCACATCCCGGCCGTCCAGCTCGAAGTCGCCGTGCGGCTCGTAGCCCACGCCGGTGACCTGGTACTGGCGGTCGGCGGTCACCACCTCCTGAACGGTCATCTCATTACGGGTAAGGGTGCCGGTCTTGTCCGAGCAGATCACCGTCACCGAACCCAGCGTCTCCACCGCCGGCAGGCGCCGGATGATGGCGTTGCGCCGGGCCATCCGCTGCACGCCAATGGCCAGGGTGATGGTCATGATCGCGGGCAGCCCCTCGGGGATGGCCGCCACTGCCAGACTGACCGCCGCCAGGAACATATCCATGGCGGCGTAATCGCGCACCAGGTACCCGAACAGGAAGGTGGCCACAGCCACGGCCACAATGGCCACACTGAGCCAGTGACCAAACTGCGCCACCTGGCGCAGCAGCGGCGTGGTGGTGCTCTCCACCTCGGAGAGCATGGTGCTCACCCGGCCGATCTCGGTCTGTTCCCCGGTCTCGGCAACCACCCCCAGCCCGCGGCCGAAGGCCACCAGGGTGCCGGAAAAGGCCAAGGAACTGCGATCGCCCAACTCGCTGGCCTCATCCACGGGATCCAGCCCCTTGTCCACCGCCACCGACTCCCCGGTGAGCACCGCCTCATCGATGCGCAGGTTGCGCGCCTCGACCAACCGCAGGTCCGCCGGCACCCGGTCGCCGGCCTGCAACAGCACAATGTCCCCGGGCACCAGCTCCTCGGCATCCACCGTCTGCCGGTGCCCGTCGCGCAGGACCATGGCCTTGGGCGAGAGCATGCCGCGGATGGCGTCCAGGGCCTTCTCGGCCTTGCCCTCCTGGATAAAGCCAATGATGGCGTTGATCAGCACCACGGCCAGGATGACACCGGTGTCCACCCAGTGCTGGAGGAAGGCGGTACCGATGGCGGCCACGATCAGGATGTAGATCAGGACGTTGTGAAACTGCAGCAGAAAGCGCTTGAGCGGCCCGTCCTTCTCCGGCGGGCGCAGCCGGTTGGGGCCGTGGGTCTCCAGCCGGCGTTTGGCCTCCTCACTATCCAGGCCGTCCGCTGAGGATTGCAACCGCTCGAGCGCGGTTTTCATATCAAGACTGTGCCAGGCGGTATCCTGTGCTGCCTCGAAATCCTGCCGCGGGTCCTGCTGTTCTTCTTGCGCCATCATTACTCCTTGCCGAGGGGCCGGGCCGCCACGCGATCGCGCCCAGCGGTCAGCATAACCGCAAACTTCACTCGTTTTAAGTGCAGCGCAACATTTCCGCTGGATCAATCACATCCCGGTTATGGCGGCCATACGGGAGCGCTGAATAGGCCATCGTCGCAGGGCAGGCGCCCACCCACCGTCACGAGGAGGAGGCACAGCCGCCGTGGCAGTCCAGGGCGGGCTATGGATCGCCGCGTCGCTTCGCTCCTCGCGATGACGGGGGTGTTGCCCCGTCACTGTGGGAAGGGCCACCCCCCCACCGTCACTGCGAGGAGGCGAAGCCGACGTGGCAGTCTACCGCCCTGGATCGCCACGGGCCTTCGGCCCTCGCGATGACGGGGGTGCCCCGTTCCTCGTTGATTCGGGCCCGCGCAGCGGGGGGTCGGGCTCGCGATGACGGGGGAGTGCCCCCCACCGTCACTGCGAGCCCCCGCAGGGGGCGCGGCAGTCCAAGCGGCGTATGGATCGCCACGGCACTCCAAACCTCGCAATGAGGGGGGAACGCCTTCGGCCCTCGCCACGACGGGGGTACGCCCTGGAATAATCCTTTGGAATTGTACCGATGCGATGACAGACTGATGACATCAGTACCCCCCGGGGGGGGACCGACCGGACAGGGAGCGACGCCGTGCAAAAACGCATCAACCGCCTGATCGAGGGTCAGGCGGACAAAAAGGAGCGGAAAAAGACGCTGCAGGAGCTGCGCCTGAAGCTGCTGCGCAGCCAGCTGGCCCTGTCCGAGGCTGCCGAGATCCCCGTGGTGATCATGGTCACCGGCCAAGTCGGTAGCGGCCGCGGCGAGACGGTGAATCTGCTCAACAAGTGGCTGGAGAACCGGGGCATGGAGACCCATGCCTTCGGGCCGCCCAATGACGAGGAACGCGCCCGCCCGCCCATGTGGCGGTACTGGCGTAGCCTGCCGCCGGCCGGCCGTATAGGGATCTACGTCAACGGCTGGTATGGCGAGGCGGTGATCGACCGTGTGCAGGGTCTGATCGGCCCAGCGGTCCTGGAGACCCGGGTGGAGGAGGTCCGGGAGTTCGAGAAGACCCTGGCCGCCGAGGGCGCGCTGATCCTGAAGTTCTGGTACCGAATCTCCCGCGAGCGGCAGGCCGAGCGCCTGCACCAGCTGGAGTCCGACCCGGTCAACCGCTGGCGGGTCAATGAGTTGTCCTGGCTACGCCACGAGCAGTTTGACGCCATCGACGAGACCGCCCACCAGGTGGTGGAGGCCACCGACAGCGCCTGGGCCCCCTGGCACGTGCTGGAGGGCGGGCACCCGGAGCGGCAAACGCTGCAGACCGCCGCCATCATCCTGGACCGGATGCAGGACCGGCTGAGGGGTCGGCGGGAGGAGGTGGAGAGCGCCCGCGCCCCGGTCAAATGCCGTCCCGCGCGCGATCCACAGACCCTGGAGGCGCTGGACCTGACCCAGACCCTGGACAAGACCACCTACCACGAAGAACTGACCCGCTGGCAGGACCGGCTCAGTCAACTGGTGCGGGATCCGGTGTTCCGTCGCGACTACGCCGTGGTGGCGGTCTTCGAGGGCCACGACGCCGCCGGCAAGGGCGGCAGCATCCACCGGGTCACCGCCGCCCTGGACGCCCGCCACTACCGGGTGATCAGCGTGGCGGCGCCCACCGACGAGGAGCGCGCGCAGCCCTGGATTTGGCGCTTCTGGCGGCAACTGCCCTCGCACGGCCGGATGACCATCTTCGATCGCTCCTGGTACGGGCGCGTCCTGGTGGAACGGGTGGAGGGCTTCGCCGAGCGGACCGACTGGCGCCGCGCCTATGGCGAGATCAACCACTTTGAGCAGAACCTCCTGAGGAGCAATATTATCCTCGCCAAGTTCTGGCTCGCCATCGACGCCGACGAGCAGCTCGCCCGCTTCCAGGCGCGCGCGGAGACACCGTGGAAGGCGCACAAGCTGACCGAGGAGGACTGGCGTAACCGGGAGCGGTGGGACGACTACCAGGCCGCCATCAACGACATGCTGCGCTACACCGATACCACCGCCGCGCCCTGGCACGTGATCGAGGCCAATGACAAACGCTTCGCCCGGGTCAAAGTGATCAAGCGGCTCTGTGCCGCCATTGAGGGAGCCATGGAGAGCGGCGGCTGAGCCGGGTGCGACCGGATCAGCGCAGCAGGAGCAGCAGCATCAGGAGCACCAGGGCCAGGAACAGCGCCCCGGCCACCGCCAATTGACTGAACCCGGACGCCATCCGGGACACCAGCCGGCTGCCGCCACCGCTGTCCGATAGTAACGGTTGCCAGGCGGGCGGCTGGGGCAACGAAGGCGCGGCGGGCAACAGGGCGGCCAGGTCCCCTTCCGGCAAGCGCACGGCCTGCCAGCGGCGCGGCGCCCAATACCACCAGGCGCCCCCCGCCCCCAGCCCCAGCAGTGCCGGCCAGAGGCTGTCCCAGAGTGCCGTCACCCCGAGGGCCGCCACCGCCGCCTGGGGAAGCTGCCACCCCGCCCACAACCAGGGCAGAAACACCCCGATCAGTACCAGGCCAAGCACCGGGGCCCGGCCGCGCGCCGGCTCGCCCACGGCGCCGTTGTGCTCCGCCCCCCAGGGACCACCCGGCGGTCGGACCAGCCAGAGCAGGCGCAGCATGAGCAGCGTCGTGGCCAGCGAGCTCAGCGCCAGCAGCGGCAGCAACAGCTCCGCCCAGACCCCGGGCGCCATATCGACGGCATCCTTGAGCGCCTTCTTGCCCAGGGCCCCGGCGGTCAACGGCAGTCCGGCCAGGGCGGCGGCCGGCCAAAGCATCAGCCAGAACCGCGCCCGCGCGTCCGCCCCCATGGCCAGGAACAGCGCCCCCTTGGCCAGTCCATGGTGCAACGCCATCAGCACGACCGCCCCCATGGCCAGGGTCCACTGGATCTCCGGCAGCGCCAATCCCAAACCGATCAGCAGGGTGAGCAGCCCCATCTGGCTGACCGTGGAATAGGCCAGCACGGTCTTGGCCCGTTCCTGGGCCAGACCCACCACCACGGCGAAAAAGGCCGAAAACAGGCCGATGGCCATCACCCACGGGGCGACGGCGTCGGTCACCCCCTGGCCAAGCGGCAGAAACCGCAGCCAACCCATCAGCCCGGCCTTGACGATCACCCCGGAGAGCACGGCGCTGGCAGGGACCGGCGCGCAGGGATGGGCCAACGGCAGCCAGAGGTGCAACGGCACCATACCCATCTTGATCCCGAAGCCGAGCAGGAACAGCACCACCAGCCAGTCCTTGTGGGCGGCCCCGGCCAGCATCGGGCCCAGCCCGCGCAGATCGGGGTTGCCGAACTCAGCGGCCATCAGCAGCAGGCCCGCCACCAGCAGCCCCTCACCCAGCACCGCCAACACCAGATAGACCCGCCCGGCCCGGCGCGAGACCGCCCGGCCGTCGTGGATCACCAAGCCGTAGGCGGCGAAGGTCATCAACGCATAGGCCAGGTAAAAGCCTGCCGCGTCCAGGGCGATGAACACCCCCAGGTTACCGGCCATGGTGAGCAGGAACAGCGCCAGAAAGCGGTCCCGATGGGCATCTCCGGCCATGGCGCGGCGCGCGGCGAGAGCGGCCAGCAGCCACACTACCGCGGCCAGCAGCAGCAACGGCGCGCCGAGCGGGTCCACCCCCAGGCGCAGGCCCAGCAACAACCACGGGGCCTCCCAGTGGCCGCCGGGCCAGAAGGCGGCCAGCAGTGCCGGCACCGGCGCCGATGGGGCCCACCGCCACGCGCTCGGCCGCCACGCCGTGAACAGAGCGGCGGCCAGCAGCAGCGGCCAGAGCAGGACCAGAATCACCAGCATTGTGTGCGAACCCAACCGCGGGACAGGCCCCTAGCCTAGCGGCTCCGGCAACTGCCCCGCCACTGCCTCACGGAGCAGGCGGGTCACCTGGCGGCGGCCCGGCAATGACAAGGCCCGGGCGGTCTCACCCCAGTCCCGGTGCTGCAGGAGGCGAAGGATGAGCGCATTGCGCTCCGCCGGGGTCAGCCGCGCGGCTCGCTCCGGGTCGGCCAGCAGCCACAACGTCCAGCGGCGGAGCGCCGGCAGGCAGGCTTCGAAGATCCGCTCGCTGGCGGCGAAGGCCCGCAGGTCCTCCCAGTCATCCGCCACGGGCGGGGCGGCACCCTGATCCGGCGCGCGCAGCAGTTGGTCGGCCAGCGCCGGCTCCAGCCGGCGCAGCGGATCGGCCAACAGGTGGGGCAGGCCGTCGAGAAAGCGGGCCCGGGCCCGGCCAAGCAGGGACTCCCCGGCGGCACTCACCGCCCGGAGCATGACCACCGAATGGGCGCCGCTGGCCGCGCCGCGACGCAGGCTGACACGCACCGGGGCCAGCCCCTCGCATTGCCAGAAACGCAGCAACTCGTCGGTGGTCCCGAAGGCCGTGCCCAGGTAGTCCAGACCCCGCCGCCGGGCGTCGGCGAGGGCCTCCAACAACAGGCGCCGTCCCAGCCCCCGGCGCCTGGCATCCGGATGGACCGCAATGCGTACCACCCGCAGTCCGCGCCGCTCCGGCGCCTGACGCAGACCGCAATGGGCGGCCAGGGTCTCCGGGAGCATATGGCCCATGGGACGGGCCCGACCCCGCCAGACGGCCTCGGCGAAGGCGGCATCGAATCCCCCCTCCTCCGCCACCATCAGCGTTCCCACCAGGCGCCCGTCCAGCCATAACGCCCCGACCCGCACATTGGGCCCGTCCAGCAGGTGGCGCAGGTCCAGTGGCCGGGTGCGATAGTGGGCCTGGACCAGGAGCCCGAACACCTGGGTGAGCAACGGCTCGTCGGCGGCCAGGCGGTCGCGGACCAACCACTCCCAGCGCGGGGCGCCGGAGGCCGTCGGCGGCACCTCCCCGGGTTCGGCGTCCAGCAGCAGTAACCGGAACACCAGCGCCTCCACCGGATCGCCGGGCGACCAGCGCACCGGGGTCTGCAACCGCACCGCCTGCCAGCCGCGGGTCTCGCGGTCGAGCAACGCGTTGAAGCGCAGGGCGAACCCCCGACCGGTGCCCTCGTAGCCATGGACCGTGGTGGCGAAGGCCATGCGCGGGTGGCGGCGCAGCAATGCCGCCAGCACCGGTGTCGGGATGGCGGCCGCCTCGTCCACCAGCACCAGGTCGGGGGTATCGCTGCTGTCCAGCAGGGCACGCGGCACGGCGAAGCGCAGGCTCCGCCCCCGCCACTCGACCGCAGTCCGGGTACGGCGACTGCCGGGGAGCCCCGCGGCGGCATGTTCCAGCAGCGGCTGCACCGCCTCCGCCGCCGGCGCGGTCACCCGGATATCAGCCAGCCCCTGGCGCAGCAGGCGGGCGGCGGCCAGCCCCAGGGCGGAGGACTTGCCCCGCCCGCGGTCGGAGGTCAGCACCACCGGCCGCCGCCGGTGACCGCGCCCGGATGCGGAACGGACCAGGGCCTCCACGGCCTGTGCCTGATCGGGGGTGAGCGGCCCGCCCCCGGCGGGCCCGACGACCGCGGATGCGGATTGCGACGGCGGCAGGCGGTCCGGGGCGGCCGGCACCGCCGTGCCGTCCTGCTCCACCACCCAGGCATCGGGGCTGTCCCGCAGCAACCGCGCCAGGCGCCAGAGGTAACGGCCGGGGACCTGCTCCGGGCGCAGCGGGTGGACGGCCAGGCGCACCCGCTCCGGATCCGGCGCCCGGTGCCAATCCGCCAGCGGTGGGGTAAGCAGGAGCAGCAGGCCGCCACCGTGCACCGTGCCGGCCACGGCCCCGAAGGCGTCCGGATCGAAGCCGCAATGGGCGTCAAACACCAGCGCCGGGTACTCCCGGCCCAGCTCCTGCCAGACTTCCGCCGCGGCCCGGGCGCCCTCACCCTCCCCCACCCACAGGTGGTGTTCGTCGGCACCGCAGCGTTGCAGGACCCGGCGGGCCTCGGCACGGCCCCAGACCGCGGTCCCGGCCAGCACCAGCAATCGCCGGTGGCCACGGGCACGGGCAGCGGCCAGCAGCCGGTCGACCACCCCGAGCAATGGCTCCGGGCCCGTCACGCCCTCGTCCTCCGCGGCTCACCGCGGCAGGGGGCGCGGCTCAGCAGGCCGTCGGTCGGGTGAGGATGAAGGCCGAGACCAGCACCAGCGCCGTGGCCTGCAGGCCCAGCGCCACCGGCGGCAGTGCCAACCACAGCGCGATAAGCAGGCTCAGCAGCAGCGAGGCGACGGCCAACACCTTGGCCCGGTAGGGGATGGCGCGCTCGGTCTGCCAGGCACGAATGCACGGGCCCAGCCGGGGATGGTCGAGCAGCCACGCCCGCCAACGCTCCGAGCCCTTGGCGAAGGCCCAGGCGGCGAGCAGCAGGAAGGGTGTGGTCGGCAGGAGCGGCACCACCACACCGACACTGCCGATGGCCACGCACAGTATCCCCAGGCTTCGCCAGAACAGCACCATGGTCCGCTGCCCTCACCTCTGATCGGTTCCCACCGCGCATGCAATTAGCTGCGTCCCACATACAGTTTACCCCGAAAACGACCGGGTGGCAGCCGGCAGCTTAACCACCTTTCAGCCCCATTGGCCATGCCCCGGTGGCCCCGCCGGGTGCCTGCCCGGCCCCCGCTCGATGCCCCATCCGCCGCGGAAAAAATCAGCCGCAGGGGATCCCCAGAGGGTGGAATTAGCGGTTAGTATGCGGGTAGGGCTGGTCGGGCGCCGGCCGGCGATGACACCACGGGCCGTTGATGGGGGATCCGACGTGAAGGCATTTTTCCACCCGAGCCAGGACAAGCACATCCCCAGGAGCTACCTCTCCCGCGGTCAGATGCGGGCGCCGCTGGAACTCCCCGAGCGCACCGGGCATATCCTGGAGGGGCTGCGGACGCTGGATATCTCGGTGGAGACACCCTCTGATCACGGGATGCAGGCCATTGCCCGGGTCCACGACATGGGCTACCTGCGGTTCCTGGAGTCGGCGCATCGGCGCTGGAAGGCCATCCCCGATGACTGGGGTGATGAGGTGATGTCCAATGTCTTCGTGCGCTCGCCCAACCCCATGAAGGGCATCCTGGCCGAGGCCGCCCGCTACCTGGCCGACGGCAGTTGCCCCATTGGCGAACACACCTTCGAGGCCGCCTACTGGTCGGCCCAGACCGCGTTATCGGCCAGCGACGAGCTGCTGCGGGGGGCGAAGCGCGCCTATGCGGTCTGCCGCCCGCCGGGACACCACGCCCGCCGCGACGCCGCGGGTGGCTTCTGCTATCTGAACAATGCCGCCATCGCCGCCGAGGCCCTCAAGGCCCAGTACCCCCGGATCGCCATCCTCGACCCGGACATGCACCATGGCCAGGGCATCCAGGAGATCTTCTACGACCGGGACGATGTGCTCTATATCTCCATCCACGGCGACCCCACCAACTTCTACCCGGTGGTGAGCGGCCACGAGGAGGAGCGCGGGGCCGGGGCCGGCGAGGGCTATAATATCAACCTGCCCATGCCCCACGGCTCACCGGAGGCCACCTACTTCCAGCGCTTGGAGGAGGCGGCGCACGCCATCGAGCTCTACGCCCCCGACGCGCTCATCGTCACCCTGGGCTTCGATATCTATAAGGATGACCCGCAGAACAAGGCGGCGGTGAGCTCACCCGGCTTCAACCGCATGGGTCGCACCCTGGCCGAGCTCGCTCTGCCGACGCTGATCATCCAGGAGGGGGGCTATCACATGGCGACGCTGGCACAGAACACCCGCGAGTTCTTCACCGGCTTGGGCGACCCGCGCTGAGGATCACCTCGTGCATCTCCATGGCGCTGGGGCCGCTGAACGCCGATTTCGGCAGGGGGTTGGCGTGCGCCTGGCGGAAGTCGTCGCTGTCCACCCATCGTTCAAAGGCCTCGCGACTCTCCCAGGTGGTCTGCACCAGATAGGGCACGCCGGGTTTGGCGGGACGGAGGATCTGCATCCCGAGGAACCCGGGATTGCGCTCGATTTGGCCGGCGCGGTTGCGGAAACGCTCTTCGAAGGCGGCTTCGTGACCCTCGGCGACCGGGACGCGATTGGTGACAACGAACATGCCAAGGCTCCGGGCAGCTATGGCGCGTGCCCGGCATCGACGCGGTACGCGCCCGGGGATGGGGAATGGCGGAGAGGGAGGGATTCGAACCCCCGGACCCCGCGAGGGGTCAACGCATTTCGAGTGCGCCCCGTTCGGCCGCTCCGGCACCTCTCCGCGGTGCTCACCGACCCGCCAGGGCAGGCGCCCGCGAGCCGGTTCAATATCAACCATTGAGACAGAAAGGCTGTACGTCAACGATCGAGGGCCGTAGTCTAACACCAAGATCCGCGATTGAGTAGGAACCCCCCACATGCGAATCATGGCGGTGCGCCTGGTGGCCGGGGCCATCACGCTGGCACTAATGGCCTATGCCTGGCTCGCCTGGGAGCGGGCCCGCGACCCGGAGCCGATCACGATTCTGGAACGCGTTCTGGAACGCGGCGAGCTGCGCGTGATCACCCGTATCAGCGCCACCACCTATTACCAGACGGACAAGGGACGGGCCGGCCTGGAGTTCGAGCTGGCCCAGGCGTTCGCCCACCGCCTGGGTGTGCAGCTCCGCATGCTGGTGGCCCCCGACCTGGAGGCCATCTTCGCGGCGCTGGACGATGGCGAGGCGGACCTGGCCGCCGCCGGCCTCACCTACACGGAATCCCGGGGCCAGCGCTACTGGTTCACACCGCCCTACAAGGACATTACTCAGCAACTGGTCTACCGGGTGGGCACCCCCCGACCGGATGACCTCAGTGAGATCGGACCGGGCGAGTTGGCGGTGATCGCCAACAGCAGCCACGCGGATCGGCTGCGGGAACTGCGCAACCGCAGCCACCCCGACCTGACCTGGGCGGAGGATGAACATGCAGACAGCGAGGCCATGCTCTACCGGGTCTGGAACGAGGAACTGCGCTACACCGTGGCCGACTCCCATGAGCTGAGCATCAACCGGGCCTACTACCCGGAGCTGCGCAAGGCCTTCGAGATCTCGGGCGTGGAGGGACTGGCGTGGGCCTTCCCGCGCACCGAGGACCTCAGCCTCTATAACGAGGCCGCCCGGTACTTCACCGATCTGCGCCTGGAGGGCACGCTCTCGACGCTGCTGGAGGAGCACTTCGGCCACCTGGGCCGTTTCGATTACGTGGGGTTCCGGGCCTTCAACCGCCACGTGGCGGATCGACTGCCGCGCTACCGGCACTGGTTCGAGGAGGCGGCCGAGGAGTATGGGGTGGACTGGCGGCTGCTGGCGGCCATCGGCTATCAGGAGTCCCACTGGGATCCGCAGGCGGTCTCACCCACCGGGGTGCGGGGCATCATGATGCTCACCCTGGATACTGCCTCCATGCTGGGGGTGGACAATCGGCTCGACCCCAAGCAAAGCATCTTTGGCGGCGCCCGCTATTTCTCCCGGCTGCTCGAGCGCCTGCCCGAGGACATTGAAGAGCCGCACCGGGCCTGGATGGCCCTGGCCGCCTACAACGTGGGCTACGGCCATCTGCAGGACGCGCGCCGGCTCGCCCGCCAGCGCGGCTACGACCCGAACGACTGGCGAGTCATCCGCGACCACCTGCCGCTGCTCAGCCAGCGCCAATGGTATGTGCAGACCCGGCACGGCTATGCGCGCGGTTGGGAGCCGGTGCACTACGTGCGCAACATCCGGCTCTATTACCAGCTACTGCAACGCATTACCGAGCCCGGGCGGCGCCAGGTGCCCGCGGGGGAAGCGCTGGGCGAGCCCCCGCTGCCGACACCCCCCGCCCCGCCCGGGGCGCCGTTGCCGGCGGACCCGCCGGCCGACTAACGGCGGGCCCGGCGCCGGGCCCGGAAAAACCGTCGCAGACGATCACCGGCCTCGGTGGCGAGCAAGCCGCCGACCACCTCCGGGTGATGGTTATGCTCCGGCGCATCGGCCAGCGCAAAGACCGAACCGCAGGCACCGGTCTTGGGGTCACTGGCCGCGAAGACCACCCGCTTTACCCGCGCATGGATAATAGCCCCGATGCACATGGTGCAGGGCTCCAGGGTTACGTAAAGCGTGGTACCGGACAGCCGGTAAGCCCCCAGCACCTCGCCGGCCCGGCGCAGGGCCACCACCTCGGCATGCGCCGTGGGGTCCCGGGCGGTGATGGGCTGGTTGCTGCCGACGGCCACCTCCCGGTCGTCCAGCACCAGCACGGCCCCGACCGGCACCTCGCCGGCCGCCTCGGCCTGATCGGCCAGGGCCAGCGCCCGCCGCATCCAGCGGATGTCCTCGGGTTGCCAGACAACCGCGCCGCAGTCGGTCCCGACCAAGTCCTTACTCCCACTCGATGGTCGCCGGGGGTTTGCCGGAGATATCGTACGCCACCCGGGAGATGCCAGGTATTTCGTTGATGATCCGGCGGGAGACGTGATCCAGGAACTCGTAAGGCAGGTGGGCCCAGCGTGCGGTCATGAAATCGATGGTCTCCACCGCCCGCAGCGCCACCACGTACTCGTAGCGACGGCCGTCGCCGGTGACCCCCACCGACTTCACGGGCAAGAAGACGGCAAAGGCTTGGCTAACCTGGTCGTAGAGGTCGTGGGCGCGCAGTTCCTCGATAAAGATGGCGTCCGCCTCCCGAAGCAGGTCCGCGTACTCCTTGCGCACCTCGCCGAGGATCCGCACCCCCAGGCCCGGCCCCGGGAAGGGGTGCCGGTAGACCATGTCGGCGGGCAGCCCGAGCTCCAGGCCGATGCGGCGCACCTCGTCCTTGAACAGCTCGCGCAACGGCTCCACCAGCTTCAGCGTCATGTCCTCCGGCAGCCCGCCCACGTTGTGGTGCGACTTGATGACATGGGCCTTGCCGGTGGCCGAACCGGCGGACTCGATCACATCCGGGTAGATGGTGCCCTGGGCCAGCCAGTCCACCTCGGTCAGGCGGGCGGCCTGCTCGTCGAAGACCTCAATGAACATATTGCCAATGATCTTGCGCTTGCGCTCCGGGTCGTCGACGCCCTTCAGGGCCTCAAGAAAGCGCGCCTCGGCATCCACCCGGATGACGTTCACGCCCATGTGCCGGGCGAACGTGGCCATCACCTGATCGCCCTCGTCCTTGCGCAGCAGGCCGTTGTCCACGAAGACGCAGGTCAGCTGGTCGCCGATGGCCCGGTGCAGCAGCGCCGCCACCACGGAGGAATCCACCCCCCCGGAGAGCCCCAGGAGCACCTTGTCCCCGCCCACTTGGCGCCGGACACGCTCGATCAGATCATCGACGATATTCCCCGGCGTCCAGTCCGCCGGACAGCCGCAGATCTCATGGACGAAACGGGAGAGGATACGGGCCCCCTGAGGCGTATGGGTGACCTCCGGGTGGAACTGCACCCCGTAATAGCCGCGCTCGTCGTCACCGATGCCGGCGATGGGGCAGCTCTCGGTGCTGGCAATGAGCTTGAACCCCGGGGGCAAGCCGGTGACCCGGTCACCGTGGCTCATCCAGACGTCCAGCAGCCCCCAGCCCTCGGGACTGGCGTGGTCCTCGATGTCGCGCAGCAGGCGCGAGTGGCCGCGAGCGCGCACCCGCGCATAGCCGAACTCCTTGTGATCGGAGGCTTCCACCCGGCCGCCCAACTGGCCCGCCATGGCCTGCATGCCGTAGCAGATGCCGAGTACCGGCACGCCGGCCTGGAAGACGGCCTCGGGGACCCGCGGGCCGTTGTCCACCGTCATGGACTCCGGCCCGCCGGAGAGGATAAAACCGGCCGCACCGAAATCGCGGATCGCCGTCTCCGGGGCGTCCCAGGCGTAGATCTCGCAGTATACCCCCGCCTCGCGCACACGGCGGGCGATCAATTGAGTGTACTGGGAGCCGAAATCGAGAATGAGGATGCGATGGGCGTGAATATCCTGAGTCATTGATAGATCCGCTGGAACGAAGGCTGGCACAGGGACACGCCCCATGCTAAAAAAAACCGCCGGAATGCCGGCCATTGAGGCGCCACAGCATACCGCATGCAACGACCGGCGCGCACCCAGGCGCCGGACACACCGGGACCGGCCAGCCTGGAACAGGGGAGGCCCGGCTCAGCCGTGGTGTGCGGGGGAGAGAGGAATGAACCCGAAACGGCACGACCTGGAACACAGCCACGACCCGGCAGACATCCGCGAGCGGCTGGCCGGCGACAAGCACCGCAGCTACCTGCCCGACGCCATCCTCGGCGGCATCGACGGCTGCATCACCACCCTGGCGCTGGTGGCCAGCGTGGCCGGCGCCGGCCTGCCCGGCATGGTCGCCTTTGTGCTCGGCTTGGCCAGCCTGATTGCCGACGCCCTGAGCATGGCAGTGAGCAACTATCAGGCCGTGAAGAGCACCGACGAGGCGCGACACCGGCTGCGCGAACAGGAGCACCACCACGTGGCGGTGGACCCGGAGGGGGAGCGGGAGGAGATCCGCGCCATCTTCGAGGCCAAGGGCTTTGACGGCGACGCCCTGGAGCACATCGTCGAGACCATCACCCGGGACCAGCGGCTGTGGGTGGAGACCATGCTGATGGAAGAGCACGGCCTGGCCTTGCACGGCCCCTCGGCCCTGGTCTCCGGCCTGACCACCTTCGCCGCCTTCGTCGGCATCGGCTTCGTGCCCCTGGCCCCCTTCCTGGTGCCCTTCCTAGCCGGCGACGAATACTTTTTGATCAGCGCCGTTGTGACGGCTCTGGCGCTCTTCGGCATCGGTTACGCCAAGGGGGTCATCCTGGATATGTCCCGCTGGCGCGCGGGGCTGGAGACCCTGCTGTTGGGCGGCAGTGCCGCGCTGGCCGCCTTCCTGGTGGGGAGGTTGCTGGAACCGTTGCTGCTCCAAGCCCTCTGAGCAGCGAGCCCGCGACGCCCACCGTCACTGGGGGCAGCGCACCGGCAACGGGCACGCTTTGCCGCCGTGGCCGGGCTGGGCAGGCGTCAGCCCACGCGGTAGTTGGGCGCCTCTTTGGTGATACTCACGTCGTGCACATGGCTCTCGCGCATACCGGCGTTGGTGATGCGCACGAACTCCGGCCGGGTCCGCATCTCCTCAATGCTGGCGCAGCCCACATAACCCATGCTGGCGCGGATCCCCCCCAGCAACTGGTGGACGATGGTGACCATGGAACCCTTATAGGGCACCCGGCCCTCGATGCCCTCGGGCACCAGCTTGTCCACGTTGGCGGTGGGGTCCTGGAAATAGCGGTCGGCCGAGCCCTGGCTCTGGGACATGGCGCCCAGCGACCCCATCCCGCGGTAGGATTTGTAGGAGCGTCCCTGATAGAGCTCCACCTCACCCGGTGCCTCTTCGGTGCCGGCCAGCAGGCTCCCCACCATCACGCAATAGGCACCGGCCGCCAGGGCCTTGGCCATATCGCCGGAAAAGCGCACGCCGCCGTCGGCAATCAGGGGGATGTCGGTACCCGCCAGGGCCTCGGCCACGTTGGAGATCGCGGTGATCTGCGGGACGCCCACCCCGGCCACCACCCGGGTGGTACAGATGGAGCCCGGGCCGATACCGACCTTGACCGCGTCCACACCCGCCTCCTTGAGATCGAGCGCCGCCTGGGCAGTGGCGATGTTCCCCCCAATCACCTGGAGGTCGGGATAGTGCTGTTTGATCCACCGCACCCGGTTGAGCACGCCCTGGGAGTGGCCGTGCGCGGTATCCACCACCACCACGTCCACCCCGGCCTCCACCAGCGCGGCCAGCCGTTCCTCGGTATCGCCGCCAGTACCCACTGCGGCGCCCACCCGCAGGCGGCCGTGCTCGTCCTTACTGGCGTTCGGGTAATCCTTGGCCTTCTGGATATCCTTGACCGTGACCATGCCCCGCAGGTGGAAGGCATCGTCCACCACCAACACCTTCTCGATGCGGTTTCCGTGCAGCTTGCTGAGGATCTCCTCGCGATCGGCGCCCTCGGTCACCGTGACCAGTCGCTCGCGCGGGGTCATCGCCACCGAGACCGGTTCGTCCAGGCGGGTCTCGAAGCGCAGATCGCGGCTGGTGACGATACCCACCAGGTCCTCACCGTCCACCACGGGCACGCCGGAGATACCATTGGCCCGCGTCAGCTCCAACACCTCGCGGATGGTGGTGCGAGGGGATACGGTAATGGGCTCCTTGATCACCCCGCTCTCGAACTTCTTGACCCGGCGCACCTCGTTGGCCTGCTGCGCCACGGTCATGTTCTTGTGGACAATGCCGATACCACCCTGCTCGGCCAACGCGATGGCCAACCGGGCCTCGGTGACGGTATCCATCGCGGCGGAGACGATAGGCGCGCGCAGACGGATACCACGGGTCAGCTGGGTGCTGAGGTCAACATCCCGCGGCAGGACGGCGGAGTGCGCGGGGAGCAGGAGAACGTCGTCAAAGGTCAGGGCTTCTTGAGCGATGCGCATACGTGGTAACACCTTTCTGGCTGGGCGGCCCGGGTATAGCCGTGCAAAGGTTAGCCGGCCATTATAAGGCGCCTGATAGTATCCGTAAACGGCGCGCCTTGGCGCCACGGCTTATCACCGCCACCGCGGGAAAGGCCACCCCCACCGTCACTGCGAGGAGGCGAAGCCGACGTGGCAGTCTACCGCTCTGGATCGCCACGGGCCTTCGGCCCTCGCGATGACGGTGGCAAAGCCTTCGGCCCTCGCGATGACGGGGGTGTGCCCCCTCCATCGCCACTGCGAGCCCCCGAAGGGGGCGTGGCAGTCCAGGCGGCGGGCAATCAGAGGGGGCGGAAGCCCACCAGGGTCATGTCATCACGGCGGGGTTCGGGGCCACGGTAGCGTTCCAGCTCCGCCTCCAGGCGTTGGATCTGCTCGGCCATGGGCAGATGGGCGTTACGGGCGATCAGCCGGCGCACCCGCCGGCGGCCGAGCAGTCGCCGGGGCTCCCCACCCATGTGGTCGGGGATGCCATCGGTGAGTTGGTAGAAGGACATCCCCGGTTTCACCGGTACCCGGTGATCCACGAACGGTTTACGCGGGACCAGGCTATGGTAGCCGAGGCCGGCCCGGTTGCCCTTGATTTCATGCGCCTCGCCATCCTCGACGTAAATCAAGGGCAGGCCGGCACCGGAGAACGTCACGCTGCGATCGGCCTCGTCCCAGAGGCAGATGCTGGCATCCAGACCGTCGTCGGACTCCGGCTCCTCCCCATCCTGACGCAGGCGGGCCCGGACCATCTCGTCCAGGGCGGTGAGGATCTCCGCCGGGCTGCGCAGATCGCGCTCGTGGAGGATACGGTCCAGCGCCGAGGCCACCACCAGGGTAATGAAGGCGCCTGGCACACCGTGCCCGGTGCAATCCACCACCACAATCAGGCTCTGCCGCCCGAAACGCTCCAGCCAGAAGTAGTCCCCGCCCACCAGGTGGAGCGGCTCCCAGCAGACATGGATCTCCTGGACGGCATCGCCCAGTGCCGACTTGTCGGGGAGCATCGCCGTCTGAATCCGGCGGGCGTAGCGGATGCTCTCCACCACCAGGCGGTTGGCCCGCTCCAACTCCCGGTGCGCCTCGTTGAGGCGCCCATAGGCGGCCTCGGTCTCTTCCTTCTCCGCGGCAAGCTCGTCCATGGCATCCTGCAGCTTACGGGTGCGGTCCTGTACCCGTTGCTCCAACTCCTCGGTCAGCGCCTTCAACTCACCCTCGGCCTGATCCCGCTGGTTCAACCCCTTCTGAAAGGCCCCCAGCAGACGGTCCAGCGAGCCCACGATCTGGCCCAGCTCGTCGCCCTGGTGGCCGGGCATACCCGGCCTCGACCAATCGCCCGGGTGGGCGGGGTCTACACCGGCGATGGCGGTGTTCAGCCGCAACAGCGGACGGGTGATGAGGAAGTGGAAGATCGCGACGACCAGCAACGAAATGGCCAGCGCCTTGATCAAGTTGACCCCTGCGTTCACTGCCGTGCGGTGCACGAAACCGGCGGCGATCACCTCCGGGTCCAGTCGCACCCGCAATTCACCGACGGGCTCAGCACGGCCAATGATGTCCTGCCGGATCAGCTCGACCTCCCAGTGGGAAAGGTCGTCGAACAGCCGGCCCGCCATCCCATTCTCATTCAGCGCCCGGGGGCGATCGTACAGCGCCAGCCGGTCGCCAAAGTTATCGTGCAACTCCACGCGCTGGATGAATTCGTACTCGGCCAACCCCCGGGCGATCTGATTGGCACCGTCCGGGTTGAGGTTGAAGGCGGCGTCCACCGCCGAGCCCTCGACCATGGCGAGGGTCTGCTGCATATGGGTACGGACCTCGTCGCGCATGGAGCGCCAGTCGGCGTAGATCTCCACGGCGGCCGCCAGCACACCCAACAGGAAGACCACCACCAGGGTGGTGACCGCCTGCTTAAAGGTCAGACCCCGCGAAACCCGCCGGCCCGGCGCTGCCGCTTCCTGCATCAACCCTCCGGCCCTTGAGCCCCGCTGCCGGCCACCGTCACCCGGTTACGCCCGGCCACCTTGGCCTGATAGAGGGCGTCATCAGCCCGCATGATGGTGTCATCCAGGGACTCATGCACCGCCAGGATCCCCGCCACCCCGATGCTGACCGTCAGCCGGATCGCCTCCTCCTGCCAGGGAATACGCAACTCGGCGATCTCGGACCGGATCCGTTCCGCCAACGCCAGGCCGCCCTGCAGGTCGACATCGGGCAGGACGGCAAGAAACTCCTCGCCCCCCAGGCGCCCGACGGCGTCGGACTCGCGCAGATTGCGCCGCAACACTTCGGAGAAGGCGACCAGCACCGTGTCCCCGGCAGCGTGGCCGTACTTGTCGTTGATGCGCTTGAAGTGGTCCAGGTCCATCATCAGCAGAGTGAGCGGCGTGAGCCCCTGGCGACGGCGACGGGCCAGCTCCCGCTCCCCCACCTCCAACACCTGGCGGCGGGAATAGACCCCGGTCAGGTCATCCATCATGGCCAGGCGGTGCAATTCCTCGGCCAGGGTCTCGCGCGCCTGCACCTCCTTCTCGAGGGCCTCGTTGAGCGTGCGCAGCGATTCCGCCTGGGCCTCCAGCTTCTGGTTGGCCTGCTGCAGGTCCAGCTGCATACGGTCGCTCATCCGCAACAACCGCGTCTGCGAGCGGTAGCTCTGCCGGTAGGCGTCCGCCAGCGCACGCACACCATCCGCCACCTGATCCAACTTCCCCACCATCTCCTCGGCGTGGGCAAGCAGGGCCTCCTCCTGGTCAAAGAGCGAGAAGCGCGGACCAGGAGACTCCTTCGCGACGGAGGGTGACGACCAGTCCTCTGGCCTCTTCTCGCGTGAGCGATTCATGCGTTGGCCCATAAGGTTGTCAGCTGGAGGCGGATGCGTCGTCCCGCTCGTTGAGGTGGAATTCCGCATGCTCGAAATCCTCTGAGAAGTCCTCCCCGAACTCCTCCATGGTGTCGTCGCCGGCCTGGTAGTACCAGTCCACCGTCACCTCTCGGCCCTCTCCGGCCGCGTCCTCCAGCAGCTGAAACATGTTCATCAGCGCCTTGGCACTGCTGCTGTTGAAATAAGCCATCTCCAGACGGACCTGCAGGGCCGCCCCCTCCGGGTCGGCCAGAAACGCCTTCAGCGCCTCCATGATCGGCCCGAAAAACGCCGCGGCGTCCTCCGGGTAGGACTCGCCGGACATCTCAAACCGCCCGGCCTGCGGGTCGAACAGCACCCGCGGGGTGCGGTCCGTGGCTTCCAGGTCGATAGGATCAATCGTCATCTCAGATGTAAGCCTTGAGACAGAAAAAGACGTGCTCGGCGTCCAGATCGAGGAAGTCGAACTCGATAGGCTCACTCGCCCGCCGGGCAATCTCAATGAGGCCGATACTGGCCCCTTTGCTGTCCTCCTCGGGCGGTTCGCGGAGCTTCGTCTTGTAGTATTTGCGCAGTTGATCGCGGTCCATGCGGGCCAGGTTCTCCAGCCGCTCGCGCAGACGCCGCGCATCCTCCGGCGTCACCGTGTTGCCACAGACCACGAAAAAGCGCCCGCCGTCACGGCCGACGGTCACCATTCCGGAACTCAATGCCGGCGCGCCACCTTGTTGAGCGTCGCCCTCCCGGTCCGCCGAGTAGCGGATGATGTTCTGGACCTGCTCGACGAAGACAGAGAAGACCTTCCGGGTCACCCGGGGATCCGCGTCGTCCAGACGCATCTTGTGGCGCAGGGCCTCACCCAGCGCCGTGAGAATGCTCTCGGTAACATAGCCGGTAAAGGAGAAAATGATACCCCTACCTACGAGATCATCCCGGAAACGCAGGTAATCGCTCGCCAGCATGCGCTCTCCCGATCAGGCGCCCGTGTGCGCGCCGTCCGAGGGGGACGACACTCCCTATTGGTACTAGTTGTTAACTATACCGGATTCATCCTCACAGAAAAGGTCGGTCAACGGTAATGGTCGCGGATCTCCTCGGTCGCCCCGTCGGCCTCCATGGCCTGCAGTGCCGACCGCAGACGCGCCAGGGTATCGGGATCGGTGTCGGGATGGCAGGCCAGGTAAAGGTCCACCTCCCGGAAGACGAACCGCTGTTCCACCGGGCCGGTGCCTTCCCGGCGTGCGAGCCAGGGGGCCACCCGGCTGCCGGTGACCCAGACATCAATCCGGCCGGCCTGCAGGCGGCGGGCGTTCAGGGCATCGTGACTGACATAATCGATATCCACCCCTCGTGACTCCAGGTAGGCGGAGGTGGCATCGCCACGGAACCCTCCCACCCGCAGCATGTGCAGATCGCCGACGGACTCGGCCTCCACGTCGGCATCGGGATGGCTGAAGGCCGCCCAGTCGTTGTCGGAGAGCGGGCCAACCCATTCGAACAGCGGCTCGCGCTCAGGCGTACGGCCGGTGGAATAGACACAGGCGCCGGGCCGCTGTTGTGCCGCCGCATAGGCCCGGGCCCAGGGCAGAAGGCGGAAAGAGGCCTCAATCTCGGCCCGCTCCAACGCCTCCCGCAACACATCGGTGGAGATACCGGATAACCCCCCGTCCTCATCCTGGAAATTGTAGGGGGGGTAGTCTTCGGTGGTAAGCACCAGTTCCTCTGCCAGCAGGGCCATCGGGGCCCAGAGCAGGAGCACCCCAATACTCACCCTTCGACTGCGCCTGTCCGACACCATTCGCCCCCGATTGTCCGCTCCGAGTCATCTCGTGCACCGAACATAGCACTTCCTGCCAGGGTGGTTTATAGACAGGGTTCACAGACAGCCCTTCCGGTGTCCACCGACCTCTCGCCATAACGGGTCACTCCGGGCCCCGCGTCCGCGAAAAAGGTGGGGTTACCTCCAAAAAGTCTCCTGCCACCGCGCCGCCGTGCCCCACCCCAAAAACGGCCGTATATCTCTTTTTGTTTCAGCGACATACAAGGAGATAGCAAACTAACCCGATAGTGGTATTTCTGATTATTACTCTAGGTATTGCGTCGACCAGCATCTGTTTACCTGCCCATCCGCCACGAACTAGCTTTTAACCATCCAAATTTCGACGAATCGAATAGTAGCCGCGGACCATCGCGCACCACCCTGCCTGAGACGCCTGCACGGGTCCCACCCGACGGCAGAGTGCGAACCCCGGCCACGAGCGCACACGACAAATCCACTACAGGAGTCGAGCCATGAGAATAATGGTCGCTTACGACGGCTCACGAAACGCCAAACTGGCATTGGCGCAGACCATCGACATGTTTCACCGGCTGCGACCGAAGCTGCTTTTGGTCGGCGTGGCCGAGGAGACGAGGGATTCCACCGAGCTGAACGAAGACCTCTTTCAAGAGGAGTACCAGGAGATCAAGGCCGCCCTGGAGGAGGCCTCGGAGTTTGCCACCGAACAAAAGCTCGAGAGCGAGATCATCATCGCCGAGGGAGACCCCCGGAAGATGCTCCTCGAGGCCACCCGCAAACGCACCCCCGATCTGTTGGTCATCGCCCGCCACAGCACCAAGCCCGATGGCGGCATCATCGCCCAGTCACTCACCTACTTTGTTGACGAACTCGACTACATGACCTTTGGCAGCGTCAGCGCCTTTCTCTCCCGGCGGGTGGAGTGTCCGTTGTTGATCTATCCAGCCCCCTGACCCCGCCCCGGCAGCCCCCCCTCACGACCCCGGGAGACCCCTATGAAAGTCGTTGACGTCTTCAAATTTCGCAGTCCCGAGATAAAGGCCCTCCACCTCACCTGGATTGCGTTCTTCATCACCTTCTACGTCTGGTTCAACATGGCCCCGCTGGCCACCAGCATGCTACGCAGCGTGGACTGGTTGACCCAGGATGACATCCGATTATTCGCCATCTGTAACGTCGCCCTCACCATCCCCGCCCGCATCATCGTCGGCATGGCCTTGGACCGCTTCGGCCCGCGCCGGGTGTTCTCGATCCTGATGATCCTGATGGCCCTGCCGGCGCTGGCGTTCGCCTTCGGCAACAACATGACGCAGCTACTGATCTCGCGGCTGGTGTTGAGTTCGGTAGGCGCCAGCTTCGTGGTGGGCATTCATATGACCGCGCTCTGGTTCCGGCCCCGGGATATCGGCTTCGCCGAGGGCTTCTACGCCGGCTGGGGTAACTTCGGTTCGGCCGCGGCCGCGATGACCCTGCCCACCATCGCCCTCACCCTGTTCGGCGGTGAGGACGGCTGGCGCTGGGCCATGGCGGTGAGTGCCCTGGTCATGGCCGGTTACGGGGTCTTCTACTGGTTCGCCATCACCGACGGCCCGCACGCCACCTCACACAAGCGCACCCGTAACGCCATGGCCATGGAGGTCAGCAGTTGGGGCGACATGATCAAGCTGATCATCTGCACCCTTCCCCTGGTGGGCGTCCTTGCTCTCCTGGTGTGGCGCATCGAACAGATGGGCTACCTCAGCACTACCGGTGCCACCATCCTGTACCTGGTCATCGGCGGCATCGTGCTCTACCAGGTCGTCCAGATCTTCCGGGTCAATGTCCCGATCCTGAAAAAAGGCGTGCCCAAGGACGACAAGTACCACTTCAACAGCGTCATCGCGCTGAACAGTACCTACTTCGCCAACTTCGGGGCGGAACTGGCGGTGGTCTCCATGCTGCCGATGTTCTTCGAGCAGACCTGGGGGCTGGGTGCCGCCGCCGCGGGCGCCATCGCCGCCTCCTTTGCGTTCGTCAACCTCGTCGCACGCCCCATGGGCGGCCTGGTCTCCGATCGCATGGGCAACCGGCGCTTCGTGATGCTGTGCTACATGTTCGGGATTGGTATCGGCTTCGTGCTCATGGGCCTGTTGGACTCCAACTGGCCACTGATCGTTGCCATCGCCATCACGATCTTCACCTCCTTCTTCGTACAGGGCTCAGAGGGGGCGACCTTCGGGATCATCCCGTCGATCAAGCGCCGGATCACCGGCCAGATCTCGGGCATGGCGGGGGCGTACGGCAATGTGGGTGCGGTGGTCTACCTGACCATCTTCACCTTCGTCACCCCGACCCAGTTCTTCTTCATCATCGCCACCGGCGCGTTCCTGAGCTGGCTGATCTGCCTGCTCCTGCTGAAGGAGCCGGAAGGCGCCTTTGCCGAGGACTACCACGTCTCATCGGTGGACCGCATGATCGAGGAAGAGGACCTGAAACGGGAGCGCCAGAAGGCCTGGGCGCGATAACCGCCGACTGGCCCGCCGGGGGACTTAAGGCGCCCCCGGCGGCGCTACTTGCCAAAACCGTGCTGGACGGCCCAGACAGCCGCCTCCACCCGGGAGTGCATGCGCAGCTTCTTCAATATGCTCTTGACATGCACCTTGACAGTCCCCTCCATCAGGCCCAGATCTCGGGCAATCATCTTGTTCGACTGCCCCTTCGCGATATGGCGCAGGATCTCGCTCTCTCGACTGGTGAGTTCCGCCAGCAGTTCGTCCGCCGCTGAGTGATTGGGTCGGGTCAGCACCTGGGCCAGTACCGAGGCCAGCTCCGGGGAGATCACCAGCTCACCGCCGGCGGCACGACGCAGCTCAGCGACAAGCGCCTCGGGCTCCATGTCCTTGAGCAGGTACCCATCGGCACCGGCCTGCAGCGCCGCATGCACATCCTCGGCGGCATTGGAGACGGTCAATACCACCACCCGCAGCTTCATGCCGGACGCCCGGATGGCCTCCAGGGTCCGCACACCGCCCATCCCCCGCATGTTGAGGTCCAGCAGCACCAGGTCCGCCCCGGATCCAGGCAACAGGGCCATGGCCTGCTCGCCGCTGCCCGCCTCGCCGGCCAGCTCCAGGTCGGGCTCGGCCTCCAAGAGCTGCCCCAGGCCACGCCGTAACAGGGGGTGGTCGTCAACCAGGAAGATACGTTTGGCATCAGCGGTAGTCTGCATAGGCTCCCCGAATGTCCTCATCCTGAACCCCTTGATTGTTGTTCTGGCTGGCGCTGAACGCGACAGCGCGCGCCATGGACTCCGGCCGGAAGGTCAGCATCACCCGCATCCCCCCCCCGGCCCGGTTACCGAGTCGCAGCATCCCTCCAAGGCCCTCCGCCCGTTCCTGCATGATGGCGGTGCCATAGTGGTGCCCCGGTTCCTCGGAAACAGCCGCCAGCCCGACGCCGTTGTCGAGGACTTCCAGCACCACGTCGTGGTTCGACCCCGGGGCCACCACCACGTCCGCCCGGGTGGCCTGACTGTGCCGAACCACGTTCGCCAGCGCCTCACGCGCGATTTGCAGGAGATGGATCTCCTCGTTCGCGTTCAAGGGCCAGTGGCTCAGACGGTAGTCCAGACGGATGGGGATATCACCCCGCTCGGAGAACTCCTTGACGGCCTTGCGCAGCGCAGACTCCAGCCCGGGGGAGTCCATCCCCAGGCGGAACGTGGTCAGGAGCTCGCGCAACTGCTCATAGGCGGAATTGAGCCCATCACGCAACTCAGAGAGGATGGCCTCGAGCTGGGCGGGTTCGTGCTCCTTGCGCATCAACCCCTGCAGCCGTGCCACCTGGATCTTCATGTAGGACAGTGCCTGGGCCAGCGAGTCGTGCAGTTCCCTGGCAATCACCGCCCGCTCCTCCATCAACACAATGCGGTGCTCGGCATCCAATTCGCGCTCGCGGGCACAGGCGGCGGCGATATGGCTGGCCACCGTCTCCGCCAGGTGCAGCTGCCACCCCCTGGGCTGGTCGCCGGGGGTGTACTCCACCTGCAGCAGACCGTAGCGGACATTCCGGTCCTCCAGGGGCAGAGCCAGCATACCCGGGCAAACCACGCCGCCCCCGTGACGGGGTACGACATTCATACAACCCTTGCAGTCCGGAGCGCTGCAGCGGGCCGGGCGACTCTCAGCGGAGGTGGAGAGGGTCTCGAAGGACTTGTCCGCACCGGGCTGGGCCAGGCAGATGCTCAGCGGCCCCAGCCCCGTCACCCGCTCCAGGGTGTCGAGCATCGCCTTGAGGTTACTGGACTCCAGTGCGCCGGCACTGAGATCACGACTGGCATTGTAGACCAGCTCCAAGGCACTGTTGCGCCGCCGAAGCTCTGCGGTCTTCTCGCTCACCCGGTGGGCGAGACTGCGCTGCATATCGGTGAGGGTGTCCGCCATCCTGTTGAAGGTCCGGGCGTACATGCCCAGCTCATCGTTCGGCAGGTAGCGGGCGCGGGCCTCGAAATCCCCCTTCATCAGGCGACCGGCCACGTAGTTCAACTGCTGCACGGGGAGCACCAGGCGCATGTGAAGCCGGTAGAGCCCGTACAGCACCAGGCCACTGAGCAACGCCATGGCCAGCACCCGCACCGACTGGGAGTTGTGAATGCGCGCCTCAGCGGCCGACTGAGCCGCCGTGACCAGGTTGTCCACCGTGCCCACGAATCGGTCCACTTGGTCCAGATAGCGGACCGGCGAACCGGCGCTGCTCCCATCGACGAGCAGCGGCTTTAACTCAGTGGTCCACTGCCGGTGGACCTCCTCCCAGGCCTCTCGAACCGGGTCGTCCGGGTTTGCCGGTATGGGTCGCAGCAGCTCCGGGCTGTGCAGCCGCCGCTCGAAGGCAGCAACCTCCGCATCCAACGTCTTGGCACCCGCCTGCGGGCCCTGGTCGTCCAGCAGGGTAGTGGCAATGCGGTAGGACTGCATGCGCAGGGACCCGGCCACGTTGATCGCCGCCGCATCATGCTGCGCCGTTTTGGCGACGAACGCCCCATGCAGCATGCCCAGGAAGCCGATGGTGGCCACTCCCACCAGCAACGCGAAGAGCGACCCGGCCAGGGTGGGGTGGAGCAGGCGATTGTAGAGACGGCTGATAGCCATGGAAACCTCGTGCTACCACTAAATAGTACTGCCCCTTCCGACAGCGGGCCGAGAGATAAGTTACCGCATTCCGTTGCCTTTCCAATCAACCACTTGCGCTTTTACCCCTCTCTACCTCTAGAGAGGTATAGCCCGATTTTCGCGGCTTTCGAACCCGGTCCCACCCCATTTACCGCCCCCCCAGGCGCGATTAGCTTTGCTTCACAAGCATGGTCACCCATCCGGGTAGAGGCAACGACAGGAGCACTATCGTGGCAGCCAACAAAGACATCGAACATTGGGATCCGGAAGACGAGAAACAGTGGGAGAGTTTCGGCAAACGGGTCGCCAATCGGAACCTGTGGATCTCCATCCCCGCCCTGCTGTGCGGCTTCGTCATCTGGCTGATGTGGGGCATGATCACGGTGCAGATGCGCAACCTCGGGTTTCCCTTTGAGGACACCGAGTTGTTCACCCTCGCCGCCATCGCCGGGCTCTCCGGCGCCACCCTCCGCATCCCGGCCTCCTTCATGATCCGCATCGCCGGCGGGCGGAACACCATCTTCCTCACCACCTCCCTGCTCATCATACCCGCCCTGGGCACCGGGCTGGCGCTGCAGTCCCAGGAGACGCCGCTGTGGGTCTTCCAGGCGCTGGCGCTGCTCTCGGGCATCGGCGGTGGCAACTTCGCCTGCTCGATGAGCAACATCTCCACCTTCTTTCCCAAGCGCCAGCAGGGGCTGGCCCTGGGCCTGAATGCGGGGCTGGGCAACTTCGGCGTCACCACCATGCAGATCGTCATCCCGCTGGCGATGACGGTGGGCATCTTCGGCGCCCTCGCCGGTGATCCGATGGTATTGGAGCGGGCCAGCGGCACATTGATCGGTCGCATCGAGGCCGGTACCGAGACCTTTATCCAGAACGCCGCCTTTGTCTGGCTGCTGCTGCTGGTCCCTCTGGCCTTCGCCACTTGGTTCGGCATGAACAACCTGCGGACGATCACCCCCAACCCGGGGACCCCGTTCGCCGCCTTCGGCAAGATCCTGGCGCTCTACGGTATCGGCTTCATCGCCGCCGCTGTCGGCCTCTACCTCTTCCTGCCGCCACCGGTGGGCCTGGGGCTGCTGAACATGTGGATCACCCTGCCGCTGATCATTCTCATCACCCTGGGGCTGATGCGACTGATGCCGGGCGAGGAGATCAAGCCCAACATCAAGAAGCAATTCGCCATCTTCCGCAACAAGCACACCTGGTCGATGACGGTCCTCTACATTCTGACCTTCGGATCGTTCATCGGGTTCTCGGCGGCACTGCCGCTCTCCATTGAGGTCATCTTTGGCAGCCTGATGGAGACCCTGCCCGACGGCACCACCCAGCGGGTGGAAAACCCCAACGCCCCCAGCGCCCTCACCTTTGCCTGGATGGGCCCGTTCGTGGGCGCGCTGATCCGACCGGTGGGCGGTTGGCTGTCCGACAAGGTGGGCGGCTCCATCGTCACCCAGGCCATCTCGGTGGTCATGGTCATCGCCTCCGCGGCGGTCGGCTGGGTGATGATGATGGCCTACAACTCGCCGGACCCGAACACCTGGTTTTGGCCCTTCCTGCTGCTGTTCATTGTGCTCTTCGCCGCCAGCGGCATCGGCAACGGTTCCACCTTCCGCACCGTGGGCGTGATCTTCGACCAGCACCAGAAGGGGCCGGTGTTGGGCTGGACCTCGGCGGTTGCCGCCTACGGCGCCTTTATCGCCCCGCGCGTGATGGGCGAGCAGATCGAGGCGGGCACGCCGGAGCTGTCCATGTACGGGTTCGCCATCTTCTACGCCCTCTGCCTGATCCTGAACTGGTGGTTCTATCTGCGGAAGAACGCCTACATCAAGAACCCCTGACCACACAGGCCTATTAGCGATGCCAGGCCACCCGGGCCCTCCGGCCCGGGTGGCCATAACAGCGAATCGACGATTCGACTCAGCGAGGAGACCGCACCATGAGTTACTTTCTCGACCGACTGACCTTCTTCAAGCGGGTCAAGGACGGCTTCTCCGGCGGACACGGGGAGGTCAGGGATGAGTCCCGCCGCTGGGAGGATGCCTATCGCAGCCGCTGGCAGCACGACAAGGTCGTGCGCTCCACCCACGGGGTGAACTGCACCGGCTCCTGCAGCTGGAAGATCTACGTGAAAAACGGCCTGGTCACCTGGGAGACCCAGCAGACCGACTACCCGCGCACCCGGCCGGAGCTGCCCAACCACGAGCCGCGCGGCTGCGGCCGTGGCGCCAGCTACTCCTGGTACATCTACAGCGCCAACCGGCTGAAGTACCCGATGATCCGCGGCACGCTGCTGCGCATGTGGCGCGAGGCGCGCAAGAAGCACAAAGACCCGGTGGACGCCTGGGCCTCCATTGTCGGCGACCCCAAGAAGGCCGAGCTCTACAAGAGCCGCCGAGGCCTGGGCGACATGGTGCGCTCCGACTGGGACGAGGTGAACGAGCTGGTCGCCTCCGCCAATATCCACACCATCAAAGAGCACGGCCCGGACCGAGTGATCGGCTTTTCTCCGATCCCGGCCATGTCCATGGTCAGCTACGCCGCCGGCTCCCGCTACATGTCACTGCTCGGCGGCGTGTGCATGAGCTTCTACGACTGGTACTGCGACCTGCCCCCCAGCAGCCCGCAGACCTGGGGTGAGCAGACCGACGTGCCGGAATCAGCCGACTGGTACAACGCCGGCTTCATCATGATGTGGGGTTCCAACGTCCCGCAGACCCGCACGCCCGATGCCCACTTCATGACCGAGGTACGGTACAAGGGCACCGAGATCGTCACCGTCTGCCCGGACTACTCCGAGGCCTCCAAGTTCGGCGACATCTGGCTGAACCCCCAGCAGGGCACCGACTCCGCGTTGGGTATGGCCCTGGGCCACGTGATCCTCAAGGAATTCCACGTGGACAATCCCAGCGACTACTTCCGCGACTACGCCCGCCAGTACACCGACATGCCCTGCCTGGTCCGTCTGGAGAAGACCGACAAGGGCTACCAGGCCGACCGCTTTCTGCGGGCGTCAGACCTCGACAAGGCGCTCGGTCAGAAGAACAACCCCGAGTGGAAGACCATCGCCTGGGACGAGAAGAGCGACTCACTGGTGGTCCCGAATGGCTCCATCGGCTTCCGCTGGGGCGAGGATGGCCAGTGGAACCTGGAGGAGAAGGAAGCCAGCGGCAAGGAGACGAAGCTGCAGCTCTCGCACCTGGACAGCCGCGACGAGGTGGCCCTGGTGGGCTTCCCCTACTTCGGCGGCCAGGAGCACGAACTGGGCCGGTTCACCGCCAACCCCCAGGAGGAGGTGATCTACCGCAAGGTGCCGGTGCGCAAGATAAAGCTGGCCGACGGCGAGGAGGTGCTGGCCGCCTCGGTGTACGACCTGATCACCGCCCACTACGGCGTGGACCGCGGCCTGGACTGCGAGAACACCCCCAAGAGCTACGACGAAAACAAGCCCTACACCCCCGCCTGGCAGGAGCAGATCACCGGTGTACCGCGTGACAAGGTGATCAAGGTGGCCCGGCGCTTCGCCGACAACGCCAACAAGACCCGTGGCAAGTCCATGATCATCATCGGTGCCGCCATGAACCACTGGTACCACATGGACATGAACTACCGCAGCGTGATCAACATGCTGGTCTTCTGCGGGTGTATCGGTCAGAGCGGCGGCGGCTGGGCCCACTACGTCGGCCAGGAGAAGCTGCGTCCGCAGACCGGCTGGCAGCCGCTGGCCTTCGCCCTCGACTGGGCGCGTCCGCCGCGGCACATGAACTCCACCTCCTTCTTCTACGCCCACACCGACCAGTGGCGCTACGAGAAGCTGAATGTGGCGGACATGCTCTCGCCGCTGGCCAACAAAGAGGACTTCCAGGGCAGTCTGATCGACTTCAACGTCCGCTCGGAGCGCATGGGCTGGCTGCCCTCCGCCCCGCAGCTCGGCGCCAACCCGCTGGAGGTGGCCAAGGAGGCGGCCAAGGCCGGAAAGGACCCGAAGGACTATGTGGTCGAGCAGCTCAAGAGTGGCCGGCTGCGCATGGCCTGCGAGGACCCGGACAACCCGGCCAACTTCCCGCGCAACCTGTTCGTCTGGCGCTCCAACCTGCTCGGTTCCAGCGGCAAGGGCCACGAGTACTTCCTCAAGCACCTGCTGGGCACCAAGCACGGCGTACAGGGCAAAGACCTCGGCGAGGAGGGTGCGGAGAAGCCCCAAGAGGTGGTCTGGCGCGAGGAGGAGACTCGCGGCAAGCTCGATCTGCTGACCACGCTGGACTTCCGCATGTCCACCACCTGCCTCTACTCCGACGTGGTGCTGCCCACGGCCACCTGGTACGAGAAGGACGACCTCAACACCTCGGACATGCACCCCTTCATCCACCCGCTGTGCGAGGCGGTCAACCCCTGCTGGGAGTCCCGCACCGACTGGGAGATCTACAAGGGGCTGGCCAAGACCTTCTCCAAACTGGTTGAGGGCCACCTGGGCAAGGAGACCGACATCGTCACCCTGCCCCTGTTGCACGACAGCCCGGCCGAGCTGGGCCAGGCCCTGGACGTCAAGGAATGGCACAAGGGCGAATGCGACCCCATCCCGGGCAAGACCATGCCGGCACTGGTCCCGGTGGAGCGCGACTACCCCAACGTCTACGCCCGCTTCACCGCCCTGGGCCCGCTGATGACCAAGCTGGGCAACGGCGGCAAGGGCATCAGCTGGAACACCGAGCACGAGGTGGACCTGCTGGGCCGGCTGAACGGCCAGCACCGCAAGGAAGGGGCGGCCAACCAGGGGCTGCCCCGGATCAACACCGCCATCGAGGCGGCGGACACCATTCTGTCGCTGGCCCCGGAGACCAACGGTGAGGTGGCGGTCAAGGCCTGGGCGGCGCTCTCCAAACAGACCGGGCGCGACCACACCCACCTGGCCCTGCCCCGCGAGGAGGAGAAACTGCGCTTCCGCGACCTGGCCGCGCAACCGCGCAAGATCATCTCATCGCCCACCTGGTCGGGTTTGGAGTCGGAGCACGTCTCCTACAACGCTGGCTACACCAACGTGCATGAGCTGATCCCCTGGCGCACCCTCTCTGGCCGCCAGCAGCTCTACCAGGACCACCCCTGGATGCGCGCCTTCGGCGAGGGCTTCGTCTGCTACCGGCCGCCGGTAAACATGCGCACCACCCAGACGGTGCAGGGTGTACGCGGTAACGGCAACGAGGAGATCGCGCTGAACTGGATCACCCCGCACCAGAAGTGGGGTATCCACAGCACCTACACGGACAACCTGATCATGCTCACGTTGTCCCGTGGCGGCCCCTGCGTGTGGATCAGCGAGATCGATGCCAAAAAGGTCGGCATCGTCGACAACGACTGGATCGAGTGCTTCAACAGCAACGGCTCCCTGGTGGCCCGCGCCGTGGTCAGCCAGCGGGTCCGTGAGGGCATGGTGATGATGTACCACGCCCAGGAGAAGCTGGTGAACACCCCCGGATCCGAGATCACCGGCGAGCGTGGCGGCATCCACAACTCGGTCACCCGGGCGGTCATCAAGCCGACCCACATGATCGGGGGCTACGCCCAGCTCAGCTACGGCTTCAACTATTACGGCACCGTCGGTTCCAACCGCGACGAATTCGTGGTCGTGCGCAAGATGGACCGCGTGGACTGGCTGGACGGTGACGACGAGAGCATCTACGACGCGGAGGAACAGGCATGAGAGTCCGGGCGCAAATCGGAAAAGTCCTGAATCTGGACAAGTGCATCGGGTGCCACACCTGCTCGATCACCTGCAAGAACGTATGGACCTCCCGCGAGGGCATGGAGTACGTGTGGTTCAACAATGTGGAGTCCAAGCCCGGCGTCGGCTACCCCAAGGACTGGGAGAACCAGGACCGCTGGAACGGTGGCTGGGCGGTGCGTAACGGCCGCCTGGAGCCCCGGGCCGGGGGCAAGTGGCGGATTCTGTCCAACATCTTCTACAACCCGGACCTGCCGTCCATCGACGATTACTACGAGCCGTTCAACTTCGACTACCAGCGGCTGCAGAACGCCCCGGCGTCGAAGTATCAGCCCGTGGCCAAACCCTTCTCGGCGCTCACCGGCTACCCGATGGACAAGATCGAGTGGGGCCCCAACTGGGAGGAGATCCTCGGCGGCGAGTTCGAGAAGCGGTCCAAGGACTACAACTTCGCCAAGGTGCAGAAGGAGATCTACGGCCAGTTCGAGAACACCTTCCTGATGTACCTGCCGCGGTTGTGCGAGCACTGCCTCAACCCCTCCTGCGTGGCCTCCTGCCCCTCGGGCGCGATCTACAAGCGCGAGGAGGACGGCATCGTCCTGATCGACCAGGACAAGTGCCGGGGCTGGCGGATGTGCATCAGCGGCTGCCCGTACAAGAAGATCTACTACAACTGGCAGAGCGGTAAATCGGAAAAGTGCACCTTCTGCTTCCCCCGTATCGAGGTGGGCCAGCCCACGGTCTGTTCGGAGACCTGCGTGGGGCGCATCCGTTATCTGGGCGTCATCCTCTACGACGCCGACAAGATCTCGGAGGCCGCCTCCACCGCCTCGGAACAGGACCTGTACGAGAAGCAGATGTCGGTCTTCCTCGACCCCCATGACCCGGAGGTCATCGCCGAGGCCAAGAAGGCGGGCATCCCGCACGCCTGGCTGGAGGCCGCGAAACGCTCGCCGGTCTACAAGATGGCCATGGATTGGAAGGTCGCCTTCCCGCTGCACCCGGAGTACCGCACGCTGCCGATGGTCTGGTACATCCCGCCGCTCTCCCCCATCCAGTCCGCCGCCGATGCGGGCACCCTCGAGAACGACGGACTGATTCCGGATGTGAACTCGCTGCGCATTCCGGTCAAGTACCTGGCCAACATGCTGACCGCCGGCGATGAACGTCCGGTGGTGACGGCCCTGCAGCGAATGCTGGCCATGCGCCACTTTAAACGCAGCCAGACCGTGGAGGGCAAGCCCAACCACCAGGTCCTCGAACAGGTCGGCCTGGACGAGGCCACGGTGGAGGACATGTACCAGATCATGGCCATTGCCAACTACGAGGATCGGTTCGACGTCCCGGCCGCCAACCGGGAACTGGCCGCCGACGATGCCTACGGCGAGCGCTCCGGCTGCGGCTTCAGCTTCGGCGACGGCTGCAACGCCGCCAGCAACGGTGTCAGCCCGCAGGACATCTTCGGTGGCCGCCGGGCCTCCCGCCGGGCCTACCCCGTCCGCGAGGAGCCATCGGCGCCGGCCGAGGAAGCCGAGAAGCAGAAGGAGGGCACGTCATGAAGACCCTGAAGGCCATCTCCGTGCTCATGGACTACCCCTCCGAGGCGGCCCAGGCCCACGCGGACTCGCTCATTGCCCTGTTCCAGGCGGATGAGTCCCTGACCCCGGAGACGCGCCAGGGCCTGACGGCCCTGGTCCGTCGCCTGCGCGACAGCGATCTGCTGGATCTGCAGGCCGACTACTCGGCCCTGTTCGACCGCAGCCGCGCCCTCTCCCTCTACCTGTTCGAGCATCTGCACGGCGAGTCGAGGGACCGGGGACAAGCCATGGTGGAACTCATCAACTTCTACCAGGAAGAGGGACTGGTCATCGATAGCCGGGAACTGCCCGACTACGTGCCCCTTTTCCTGGAGTTCTGCTCACGGCTGGAACGCCCGGCGGCGTTGAGTTGGCTGATGGAGGCGCATTACCTGCTGCAGAAGCTGCACGGCCGCCTGCAGGAGCGGGAATGCGACTACCAGTGGCTATTCAAGGCGTTGCTCGACACGGCCGGGTTGGAAACCGCTGACGAGCAGATGCAGCGCCAACTGCAGCAGGAGGAGCGGGACGACACCGCTGAGGCACTGGACCGCGTCTGGGCCGAGGAACCGGTGACCTTCGGCCCCACGGCCGGTGGCTGCGGCGCACCGAAGACCAATCAGGGACAGGCCGTGCCGGTGAATTGGGCCAACCTGTCGCGCAACAGTGCCTGACACTGAGGAGTTCTGATCATGTTTGCCACATACCTTCACGACCTGGCGTTCGCGGTGTTTCCCTACATCGCAGGGACGGTGTTCCTGATAGGGAGTCTGCTGCGCTTTGAGAAGAGCCAGTACACCTGGAAGAGCAACACCACCCAGCTGATGTCCGGTGGCCCCCGTTTCCGCCTGGGGATCAACCTCTTCCACATCGGCATCATCGGGCTGTTCCTCGGCCACTTCTTCGGTCTGCTCACACCGCAAGCCATCTACAGCGCAGTGGGTCTGACCGCCGGCGCTAAGCAGGTGCTGGCCATCGTGGCCGGCGGTATCTTCGGCATCATCACCCTGGTGGGCGTGGCCATCCTGCTGCACCGGCGGTTCACCGACCCGCGGGTGCGGCGGACCAGCTACCCCATGGACTCGTTCATTCTGGTCCTGCTGGCCGCCCAGCTGCTCACCGGCCTGCTGACGATCCCAATCTCCATGGGCCACCTGGACGGCGGCACCATGCTGCAGATCGTTGCCTGGGCACAGGGGCTGGTGACCTTCCAGGCGGATGCGGCAGCGACCATCTACGACATCCACTGGATCTACAAGATCCACATGTTCCTGGGCATGGTGATGTTCCTGGTCTTCCCCTTCACCCGCTTGGTGCACATCTGGAGCGTGCCCTACGGCTATATCTGGCGTGCCTGGCAGATCGTGCGGGTCCGCTCCGTCAACTGAAAGGCCGCCGCATGACCGGGGCGGGTCGACTCGACCCGCCCCGGTGGCACGGGAGGTAGCATGACGATTGAGGTCAACGGCGTGGAGATCACTCACCACGCCATCAATATCGAGTCGGCGCACCATAAGCGGCCGGACCTGGACCCGCGTGAGGCACAGGAGCAGGCCGCGCTGGCCCTGACCCTCCGCGAACTGCTGCGTCAGCGCGCGCTGCAACTCGACCTCGAGGTGCCCGAGGATGACAGCGATGACCAGGCACTCGACGCGGTGATCGACCGGCTCATCGAGTTGGAGGTGGACATCCCGCAGGCGGACGAGGCCACCTGCCGGCGCTGGTTCGAACAGAACCCCGACCACTTTCGGACCCCCGACCTGGCCGAGGTCCGGCACATCCTGGTGGCCGGCCACCCGGAGGACCTGGAGGAACGGGAACAGGCCCGCCAGACCGCCGAGGGGCTCATCCGCCAGTTGCAGGCCGACCCGGCGGCCTTCCCCGCCCTGGCCACCGCACACTCACGCTGCCCCTCATCGGAACAGGGCGGGCTGTTAGGCCAAGTGAGCCGGGGCGAGACCGTGCCGGAGTTCGAGGACGCCGTCCTGCGGCTGCCTGTGGGCCTCGCCCCACAACCCATTAAGACACGTTATGGCTTCCACGTGGTGGAGGTCCTGCAACGCATCCCGGGCACCGCCCTGCCCTTCGAGGCCGTGCACGAGCGCATCGCGGAGTACCTGGAGGCCGTCTCCCGGCAACGGGCGTTGAACCAGTACCTGCGCCTGCTCGTCGGTGAGGCGGACATCAAAGGCATCCAATTGGACGGGGACACCACCCCGCTGACGCAGTAGGAGCCCGATTACCCATGCAGATCAAGAGCTTCGACGACCTGAAGACCGTCGGTCTGGAGCAGGACAGCCCGCAGCTGCTGCTCCTGGTCCTGCTGCGGGCCGAGCCCGAGGACGACACCGCGCCGCCGGAGGGCACCGAGGTGATCGAAGGGCGCGGCCACCTGGTGCCGGTGATGGCCACCGACCGGGAGCTGACCGCGGACCTGCGCCTGGACGTGCTGGTGGAGGAGGCCGACAAGGTGGGCCAGCCCTGGGACCTGATTATGGTCTCCAGCCTGTCCGCCCAAGACGGCCGACTCCCCACCTCGGACGAGGCTGAACCCTACCTGAAGCAAATGGCCGAGGCCGTGGAGAACGGCGCGGATCTGTCCGGCTACGCGGTATTCGACCGCGCGGGCAGTCCGGTGCGCCTGGCCCCCCATTAAAACGGGAGAACACATGACCATGAGCACCACCACGAGAACCCTTTGGGTGGGCGACCGGGAGATCCCTGTGGATCCGGAGGGCTACATCATCAATCTTGACGACTGGTCCGAGTCGTTCGCGCAGGCCCTGGCCGACGAGGAAGGGCTGGTGCTCACCGACGAGCACTGGGACGTCATCTGCTTTATCCGCAGTTACTACTACCGCCACCAGGTCCAGCCCCAGGTGCGGGTGATGATCAAACACTTTCGCAACTACTGGGGGCCGGAGAAGGGCAACAACCACTACCTGCACGACCTCTTCCCCCGTGGTGGCCCGCAGAAGCAGGGCAATCGCCTGGCCGGTATACTGCGCACCAAAGGGGAGCATTAAATCCGCGAAGTGAGGGAGGTCGTCTGGTGGAATCCTGTGAACAATGCCCCGGCGGTGAGGGCTGCCACGGACGCAGTCTGGCGCCGGTGCTGCGGCGGGTCTACGCCCTGCACGCTGCGGGGGTGACCAACAAGTTCGACCTCCTCGACCGGCTCAGCGATGAGGACGAGGCGCTGCTGGAGCAACACGCGCGCGGGCTCACCACCGTATGCTGGACCCGGGCGGCGTTGACCGCCAGCGCCACACTGTTGGCCGAACAGCCCGCGGACGACGACACGCCGCCGGCCGAGGCGGTGGAGGCGCGCCTGGCCGCCATCCTGGCCGCCTTCGAGCGCTTCCCCTGGCGCATCGACGATCTGGTCGACGCGGCCCCGGAGCTCTACGACCTGGTCGCCGCCGAGAGCGACGGTCAGGCGGCGGTCAGCCGGCTGGGCCGGCGCCCCTTCGGTAAGCTGTGCAAACGGGCGGTCTGGGGCTAGCGCCTAGCCCAGCGCCGCCGGCGCCACGATGGGCGTGCCCAGCTCCCGCCCGAATGGCGGCAGGCCGTTGAGCAGGGCCTGGCCGTAGCGGTGGGTGAGCAGGCGCCGGTCCAGCACCGTGACCCGGCCGCTGTCCGCCTCGGAGCGCAGCAGCCGGCCGCAGGCCTGCACCAGCTTCATGCCGGCGTCGGGTACGGTGATGTCCATGAAGGGGTTGCGCCCGCGGGACTCCAGCCATTCGGCCAAGGTCGCTTCCACCGGGCTGTCGGGCACGGCGAAGGGCAGCTTGGCGATGACCACGTGGCGGCAGAGATCGCCGGGCAGGTCCACCCCCTCGGCAAAGCCGGCCAGGCCGAAGATCACCGACGGCTCACCCGCCTCCACCGCCCGGGCATGGGCCGCCAGCAACTCCACCCGCGGGCGCTCGCGCTGGCGCAGGATACGCCCCTGCCACTCGGCAGGCAGGCCCTCATAGACCGCATCCAGTTGCCGCGCCGAGGCGAACAGCACCAGGGCCCCCCCCTCGGGCTCCAGGATGCCGGGCAGCACCCGGATCAGCTCCCCGGTGTGGGCCTCCGGGTCGCGTGGGTCGGAAGCCATGCGCGGCACGTGCAGTACCGCCCGGTTACGGTAGTCGAAGGGCGAGGCCAGCGAGAGGTAACGGGTGCCGTCGTCCTCCTCCAGCCCGCAGGCCAGGCGCATGCGGTCGAACCGGCCCAGGGCAGTGAGCGTGGCGGAGGTCAGCACGGCCCCAGCGGCCCGTGACCACAGGCCGTTGCGCAACATGGCGGCGGCGGAAACCGGCGAGGCGGCAACCAGATAATCAGGCCGCCCGCTCCCCAGGGCCGTGATCCAGCGCGCCACCGGGGGCGCCTCGGACGGCTGCTCCCGGGCCACCAGCCGCCAGGTGTCGGCCAGGTGCTCCACCCGGGAGGCCGCCTCGCCCAGCTCCGGGGCCAGGCGCTCGGCCACGCTCCCCGGGGTGACCCCCTCCTCGGCGGTGACCTTGGCGAAGGCCTGACCGATCCGCCCGTAGTGCTTCTCCACCTCGGCACTGGCGTCGCGCAACCCCGGCACCAGCTCGCCCAGGGGCGCCGGCAGTTCGCCGGCGGGAAAGCGCCAGACCCCGTCCCGGTTCATCCGCTGCCAGTCGCGCCGGATCATGCCGTGCATCTCGTTGAGCATCGCCGACAGCTCGTTCACCGCCCGCTCCAGGGCCTCCAGGTGTCGGCCCGCCTCCTCCGGCAACAGGCTGATGGCCTGCCCGGCGAGCCGCGGCAGCCGCTCGAGCCACTGCACCGAGGCCAACAGCGGCGACTCGGCCCGGAAGGCATCGGTGGCGCGGGCGGCCAGGTGGTGCGCCTCGTCGAAGACGTAGAACACCTGCTCCGGAGGCGGCAGGATGACCCCGCCGCCCATGGCCAGGTCCGCCAGCACCAGGTCGTGATTGGCCACCAGCACGTCCTGCTCCTCCATGCCGCGACGGGCGCGGTGGAAGGGGCAGTCGCTGACGTGGGGGCAGCCCCGGCCGGTACAGCCGTGGCGGTCGGTGGTCATCGGCCCCTGCAGGTCGGCGGCGGGGGGCGGGCGGCGGTCCAGGTCGCCGTCCCAGTCGCCGGCCTGGAGGTCGCGGTAGAGCGCCTGCAGGTGCTCCAACTCGCCCGTCTGTGGCTTGCGCGGCCAGTGTGCCGGCCCCGCGGAGGGCCCGCCCAGGTCCATCTCGCCCTGGGCCGCACCGCCCACCAGCTGCTCCAGGTTGCGGGTACAGACGTAACGCCGCCGGCCCTTGATCAGACCGTAACTGAAGGTCAGCCCGGAGTTGGCCTGCAGCGCCGGCAGGTCGCGGTCGACGATCTGCTCCTGCAGGGCGACGGTGGCGGTGGAGATGATAAGCTGCCGCCCCTCGGCGCGGGCGACGGGGATGCCGGCCAGCAAATAGGCCAGGCTCTTACCCGTGCCGGTGGGCCCCTCGATGGCCAGCAGCCGCCGGCCCTCGCATTCGCCGGCGAGGGTGCGCGCCACCTCCGCGATCATCTGGCGCTGCTGGGACCGGCTGCGGAAACCGGGCACATTCTGCCCTACTTGGCGCAGGGCCTCACGGATCTCTTGCTTCACAGATTCTTCGAGCATGCCAGGTTTTCGCTCACCGGGGCGGCTTCGGGGGAGGCAGTTTGCAAGATATTGTACCTATACTGTTTACTGCGGGTGAGCCACTCATCCATAACAATGGGCAAAGCAGGAGGAGCTAAGACCCCATGCAAAAACTCGACGACAAAATCGCACTGGTCACCGGCGGCTCTCGCGGTATCGGCAAATCCATCGCGCTGGAGCTGGCCAAGCTGGGCGCCAAAGTGGCTATTAACTACCACGGCAGCAAGGACAAGGCCGAGGCCGTCGCCGACGAGATTCGTGGCCTGGGGACCGAGGCCCTGGTGCTGCAGGCCGATGTGGGCGATGCGGACTCTGCACGCAATCTGGTCAAGCAGGTTATCGACCAGTGGGGGCGGGTGGATGTACTGGTCAACAACGCCGGTATCACCCGGGACACCACCTTCAAGAAGATGACCGACGAGGCCTGGCACGAGGTCATCAACACCAACCTGAACAGCGTATTTTACGTCACCAGCGCCGCCCTGCCCTCCATGCTGGAGAACAAGTTCGGGCGGATCATCAACATCAGCTCCTTCGTGGGTCAGGCCGGCAACTTCGGTCAGACCAACTACGCCGCCAGCAAGGGCGCGGTGATCGCGTTCACCAAGAGCCTGGCGAAGGAAGTGGCCCGCAATAACATCACCGTGAACGCGGTGGCGCCGGGCTTTACCGCCACCGAGATGGTCGCCGCCATCCCGGAGAAGGTGCAGGAGAAGATCCTGTCCACGGTGCCGCAGAACCGTTTCGGCGAGCCGGAGGAAGTCGCGCGCGGCGTCGCCTACCTGGCTTCGGACGGCGACTACATCACCGGTCAGCAGCTCAACATTAACGGTGGTGTTTACATGTAAGGGGCCCGTCAGCCCCATCAGGGGGCGGCCTCGTAACCGGTCCCGCCGTGGCGGGGCCGGTTTTTTTCCACCTAGTCGGCGTACCTACTCGACGCGGATACGTTCCCGGTTCTCCTCCAGGGTGGTCTCACCGATGCCGCTGACCTGGGTGAGATCATCAACACTACCGAATGGCCCGTTGGCCTCGCGGTGCTCCACGATGGCCTGGGCGCGGCTCTCGCCGACGCCGACCAGTTCCTCCGCCAGCAGCCCGGCGTCAGCCGTGTTGATGTCGATACGGTCGGCCGCCAAGGCCAGTCCCGAGACGAGGGCGAGGATAAGCGCGAACAAAAAGGGGATGGTGTTACGCAGTGTCATGGCCTGTGCACTCCTTTATTCCGTTGGCCAGGGCCGGGCCCGGATGGACCACAGCCGTCCTTGAACCCCGCTTCCTGCGAGGCCAATCAAAATTAGCACCCTGCCGGCAATGAGGCAACCCGCTGCAAGCGGGCGCCCCGTCAGACGCTGGCCACGTCGTCCCACTCCTCCTGGGTCAACAGGCGATTGACATCCACCAGGATCAACAGCCCCTCCTTGCGGCTGACCACGCCGTAGATATAGCGGGAGGACTCCTCGTTCCCAACATTGGGCGCCGTGTCGATCTCCTGCTCAGCGACGTTGACCACCTCGGCCACGCTGTCGACCATGATGCCGGCGATGTGGGTGCCGGCCTCAATGACCACGATACGGCTGTTCTTATCCGGTTCGCGATCGGGCAGACCGAAGCGCAGACGGGTGTCGATGACCGTCACCACCTTGCCCCGCAGGTTGATGATGCCCATGACGAAGGGGGGCGCCCCCGGCACCGGCGCGATCTCCGAGAGCGGCAACACCTCCTGGACCTGCATCACGTTGATGCCGTAGGTCTCGTCGTCCAGACGGAACGTCACCCATTGGCTGGTCGGCCCCTGCCCGTACTGTTGTTCGTCGTCGTGCTGTTGCGCCATGTCTTGCTCCGCTGAGGTTCCTGTCCGTGCCGGCGCCACGAGGTGGCTCAGCCGCTCTGTCTCAGAGCCGGCCCTGCCCCTGATGTCGGCGCCGTGGTAAATAACTCAAGCCTCACCCTGATTCAGCAATTCCGCGAAGGCATCGGTGTCCATCAAAGCGCAGAGGTGTTCCCGCACCGTGCCTGCCAGCCAGCGACGGCGACCGCGGCGGGTGCGCCACTGCACCTGGTCCGGGCGCAGCCGCATCACCTCCCCCACCTCCCGACAGGCCAGGGCCCATTCGCCCTCACCCACCACCAGCAGTTTGCGCGGCCGCCGGTCCGCCTCCTCCAGGCGATCCCGATGCCGGTCCAGCACCAGGGTGGCGGTATCCACCACCTTCACGTTGCGCCCCCGGTAATGGAACAGCCCCCGGTACCACGGCGGTTTGCCGGGCGCCCGGGTGACCCGTTCCGGAAAGGGCACCACGCTCTGCAGTTTAATGAGCGGCACGGCCAGGCGCAGGCCGCCCACATGGAAGATCAGGGCCTGGAAATCCGGGGAGGCCCAGTCCGGGACCGGGGTCTCCGGCAGCTCCGGTACCTCCGGCACTTCCGGCGCCGGAGCGGACGTCCGGGCCGGCTTGGCCGCCGGCTCGGGCGCCGCCTCGACCCGGGGCGCCTTGCGGACCACCTCCCGGGTGTGCCGAGCCGGGATCTCCTCCGGGGCGGGCAGCGTGGGGCTCAGCTCCGGCAGATGGATCACCGGCGGCGCCGGCGACTCCCGCACCGGACGGCCCCCCTTCTCCGCGGGCCGCGCAGCGGCGGGCTCCGCCGCCGGACGCACCGCCGGCGGTGTCTCCCCGCCGCCGGACGCCTGTCCGGCCTCCGTCTCCCCGTCGCCCTCGGGGATGGCCGCCAGCAGGTCCTCCAGGTAACTGCTCACCGCGCGGTCCTGCCGGACCAGTTCCGGATCCGTTTTATCCCGTCGCTCAGCCATGCCCCACCTCCGGCGGGCCGGCCTGCTGGTCACCGGTATCCAAGGTATCCAGGAGCTTGCGGTAGGCGATACTGCCCCGTGACCAGGGCTGCATGACCGTCAACGGCCGCCCTGCGCGGCTGGCGTCACGGAACTGGGTGTCCACCGGAATCGCGCCCGCCCAGGCCCGCTCCCCGTAGACCCGCCGGATCTCCGTGAGCGATTCCACCGAGGCCCGGGTCCGGCGATCGAACAGCGTCGGCACGATGGTGTAGGGCAGCGGACGGCTGCGCGAGCGCTGCACCATCTCCAGGGTGCGGACCATCCGCTCCAGCCCCTTGAGGGCGAGGAATTCCGTCTGCACCGGCACCAGCAGGTGGTGGCAGGCGGCCAGGGCATTGACCATGAGCACGCCCAACATGGGCGCACAATCCAGAAAGGCGAACTCGAACTCATCCTCCAGGGTGGCCAGGCCGCGGCGCACCACCAGCCCCATGCCCTGACGACTGCCCAACTGTCGGTCCAGGGTGGCCAGCGCGGTGGAGGCCGGGATGAGCTTCAGCCCGGCCACCCCGGTGTCGTGGAGCAGCTCCCGGGCCGGCGGGGCCTTGCCCGGGGCGTCGAACAGATCGTAGATGCTCGGCTGCACGCTCTCCGGATCGTATCCAAAATAGGCGGTCAGCGAGCCGTGAGGATCCAGATCCACCAGCACACAACGCCGCCGCTTGAGCGCCAGCAGGCCACCCAGGCTGACGGCGGTGGTGGTCTTGCCGACCCCGCCTTTTTGATTGGCGACTGTCCAGATCCTCATGGGCTTGGCCGTGGGTCCTCCGGGTGCCTGTCTCCAGGCCGATGAATGCAATCAGCGGACCAACCCCGGGGGCTAGCGCAGCTTCGCCAGCTCCTCACCCACCTGATCCAGCGGCAGGACGCGGTCGGTGACCCCGGCCTTAGCCACCGCGGCGGGCATGCCGTAGATGACGCTGGTGGCCTCGTCCTGGGACCAGATCGGCGCGCCGGTGCGCTTAAGCAGCTTGGCACCCTCGCAGCCGTCCGCGCCCATACCGGTCAGCACCACGCCCAGGGCCTTGCCCGGGCAGTACTTGGCCGCGGAGGCGAAGGCGATATCCACGCTGGGCTTGTAAAACTGATCGGAGGAGGCGTCAAAGATCCGCACCGTCAATTTCCCGCCGCGCTCCTCCACCCCGGCCTGGCGACCCCCGGGAGCCAGAAGGGCCTGGCCCGGCCGGAGTTCGTCCCCGTTCTTCGCCTCGCGCACCTCGATCCGGCAGAGCTCGTTCAGACGCTCCGCGAACGCCGGGGTGAAGCTTGCCGGCATGTGCTGGATGATCAGCACCGGTAGCGGAAAGCCTGCCGGCAGCCGGCTCATGACCCGCTGCAACGCCACGGGCCCACCGGTGGAGGTGCCGATCACCACCAGCCTCAGCGCCCCGGGCCGGATGCGCTGACCCCGCTCCGGCGCAGGCGCTGCGGGTGCCCCGGTGGGCGCCACCGGAGCCTCCGGCCGGGCACGGGCACCGGTGGGTGGCACCGGTGCCCGCCCCGAGGCTTCGCCGGGCGCCGGCCGGGCCCGCTCCGACCGCGCCCCGCGGTCAACGGGCGCCGCCGGCCGCGGCGCGCGCCCGGCCGGCGCACCGCGGCCGCCCCCCAACGCCAGCACCCGCTCCTGGAGCTGCCGCTTGACCTGCTCCATGTCGCCGGAGATATCGGCGAAACGCTTGGGAATGAAGTCCGAGGCGCCGGCATCAAGGGCATCCAGGGTCTCCCGCGCGCCATCGTAGGTGAGCGAGGAGAACATCAACACCGGAGTGGGCTGGCGGCGCATGATCTCGCGCACGGCGGTGATGCCGTCCATTTCCGGCATCTCGATGTCCATGGTGATGACATCGGGGCGCAGCTTCTGCGCCTGCTCCACCGCCTGCCGCCCGTTCGCCGCCTCACCGACCACCTCGATGCCCGGGTGCTCCTCCAGCATCGATTTGATGCGGCGGCGGAAGAAACCGGAGTCATCCACCACCAGCGCGCGTACTTTCACCCACTACCTCCTCTTTCTGTCCGTGAAACACCGGGCCAGGGAGCAGCCCCGGCCTACAGGCGGGCGCCGTAGGCCTTCACCAGGCTGGGGATATCCACGATGAGCGCAATCTTGCCGTCACCGGTGATTGTGGATCCGGCCAGGCCCGGCAGCCCCTGCAGCATGGCCCCCAGCGGTTTGATCACCACCTCCTCGAGCCCGATGACCTCGTCCACCACAAAGCCCACGGCCTGGTTGCCCAGGATCACGGTGACCACCTGGCGCTCGTCCTCGGTACCGGCCTCCCGCATGCTGCGCACAGTGCCCTCACCCATCTGCTGCAACCAGCGCTCCAGGAAGAAGAGCGGCATGGCCTTGTTGCGCACCATCACCACCAGCCGCCCGTTCACCACATTGGTCCGCTTGTGGTTGAGCTCGAAGATCTCGCGCACCACCGACATGGGCAACGCAAACTTCCGCCCCCCCACCTTGACCATCAGCGTGGGCAAAATGGCCAGGGTCAGCGGCAACTGGATCTTCATGGTGGTGCCGACACCCAGCTCGGAGTCGATGTCCACGGTGCCGTTGAGCCGCGAGATGCTGTTCTTGACCACGTCCATGCCGACGCCCCGGCCGGAGACGTCGGAGATCTCCTCCTTGGTGGAGAACCCGGCGGCGAAGATCAGGTTGTAGCACTCCTTCTCGTCCAGCCGGTTGGCCGACTCCCGATCCATCACCCCTTTCTCCACGGCGATATTGCGCAGCTTCTCGGCATCCATGCCGCGGCCGTCATCGGCGATGGTGAGCAGGATGTGGTCCCCCTCCTGCTCGGCACCCAGCAACACCGTGCCGGTGCGCGGCTTACCGGCGGCCTCACGCTCCTCCGGCGACTCGATGCCGTGGTCGACGGCGTTGCGCACCAGGTGGACCATGGGGTCGGCGAGCGCCTCCACCATGTTCTTGTCCAGGTCGGTGTCCTCGCCGCGCATCTCCAGCTTGATCTCCTTGTGCATCCCGCGGGCCAGGTCACGGATCACCCGCGGGAAGCGTCCGAAGACCTTCTTGATCGGCTGCATGCGGGTCTTCATCACCGCCGTCTGCAGATCGGAGGTGACCAACTCCAGGTCAGAGACCGCCTGCCCCATGCGTTCGTCGCCCAACACGCCCCGCAGCGTGGCCAGGCGGTTGCGCACCAGCACCAGTTCGCCCACCAGGTTCATGATGTCGTCCAGCTTGGCGGTGTCCACGCGCACGGTGGCCTCGGGCTTGGGCGCCGGCGCCTTGCCCGCACCGCCGCTCCCGGGGCCATTTCCGCCATTACCCCCACCCTGGCCGGTGCCCCCGCCGCCCGGCGCTGGCTTGGCGGCCGGCTTGGCGCTGGCCTGCGTCCGCGGCGGCCCGGCCGGTTTGGTGGCCTGCCCCGGCGCGCTGGCGCCGGCGGGTGGCGCCGGCTGCCCGCCCTCGTCGGCCGGCTTGCCGGGCGCCCCGCCCTTGCCGTGCAGGTCATCCAGCAGGGCCTCGAACTCGTCCTCGCTGATCCTGTCGTCACCGGCCGCCAGGCTCTGATCCGCCGGTGCGGTCGCGCCGGCATCCTCGGGCAGCGCCTTCTCCGGTACCCCGGCGTGCCGGCCCTTGCCGTGCAACTCGTCGAGCAGTGCCTCGAACTCCTCGTCGGAGATCTCATCACCGCCGGCGGCGCCTTGCGCCGGCGCCCGGACCTCCGCCGGCGCAGCGTCGCCCTCGCCCTTTTCCTCCTCCAGGGCATCCAGCAGGGCCTCGAACTCCCGATCGCTGATGTCGCCCTCCGGCTCACCGGCCGCGGCGGGTTCATCGCCGGCGGGGGTGGCCGTCGACGCTGCCTCATCACCGTCGGTGCCCAGGCGCTGCTCGTCGGTGATATTCAGGGCCTCAAGGTCGCGTAACAGCTCCGGTGCGGCCGGCTGCGGGTCCTCTCCGTTCTCGATGCTATTGAACTGATTGACCACCACATCCAGCGCCTGCAGCACGGTGTCCATCAGCTCCGGGGTCACCGTGCGCTCGCCGTTGCGCAGCAGGTTGAAGACATCCTCGGTGCGGTGGCAGACGTCCACCAGCGGGTCCAGGTTGAGAAAGCCGGCGCCGCCCTTGATGGTATGGAAACCGCGGAAGACGGCATTGAGCAGGTCCTTGTCGTCAGGCCGCTGCTCCAGATCCACCAGCTGTTCACCGAGGTTGTCCAGGATTTCCCGGGACTCCACCAGGAAGTCCTGGACGATGTCGTCTTCGATGTCGATCCCCATGCCTGCCCCCTGATTGTGATGCGGTGGCGGAGCGGCCGGCGCCCGCCGGCGGGCGGTGCGGCGTACGGCTCAGAAGCCGAGGCTGGACAGCAGGTCGTCCACGTCGTCCTGGCCCTTGACCACGTCCTCGCCCTTGCCGGGCATCTGCGGCCCCTCGCCCCGCATGTCGGTCTCCTTGCTCTCCCGGGGCTTATCGGCAGCCCGGCGGGTTTCTTCACCCCGGGCCTTGCCGGACAGGGCGACCATCTGCACCAGGTTCTCCTCGACCTCCTCCACCAGTCCGATGACCCGGCGGATAATCTGGCCGGTGATGTCCTGGTAGTCCTGGGCCATCAGCGCCTCGGAGAGCTTGCTGTGCAGGTCGGAGGCGGAGAGCCGGGTGCGTCCCAGGAAGCCGTCGATATCCCGCGACAGGGTACGGAACTCGTCGGCGGAGAGCTCACGGCGGCGAAAGGCGCGCCAGCGCTCGGCCAGCTCGGCGGACTGGTCGCGCAGCGTATCGGTGAGCGGCATGGCCTCCTCGATAATGCCCAGCGTCCGGTGCGCGGCCTGCTCGGTCATGGTGATGACGTAGTTCAGGCGCTCGCGGGCATCGGGGATGTCGTTGGCCGCGATGTCCGACAGCCGGGTGTCCAGCTTGAAGGACTTGATGGCCTCGTGCAGATCGCGGGTGAGCTGCCCCAGCTGCTGGAAGAGCTCAGTCTCGCGCAGGTGGGTCAACTCGTCGACGATGGCGTCAGCGGTTTGGGCATCGCCCTGCTCCACGGCGGCCAGCAGGCGCTCGGCGGCCTCCCGGTACTGCGCCAGGGTGTCGTCCTGTTCACGCCCCATGGATTCAGGCCCCCCCGGCGTCGATCCGCTCGAAGATCTTCTCGATCTTCTCCCTCAGGGTGACCGCGGTGAAGGGCTTGACGATATAGCCGTTGACCCCGGCCTGGGCCGCCGCGATGATCTGGTCCCGTTTGGCCTCGGCGGTGACCATGAGCACCGGCAGGTCCTTGAGCTCCGGGTCGGCGCGCACCTCCTTGAGCAGGTCCAGGCCGCTCATGCCCGGCATGTTCCAGTCGGTGACCAGGAAATCGATGCCGCCGCGCTTGAGGATGGGCAACGCCGTCTTGCCGTCGTCCGCCTCCACCGTGTTGTTGAAGCCCAGGTCGCGCAGCAGGTTCTTGATGATCCGCCTCATCGTCGAGAAATCGTCCACGATGAGGATCTTCATATTCTTGTTCATGGCTATGGCTATCCCCCTAATTGCATCCGGCCCAGTGGTGTTCGGCACGGCTCAGCTCCGGCCGAGCCATTCCTTTAACGCCTCTCGCAGCTTGACCACAATCCGACCGTGGATCTGGCTGACGCGTGACTCGGTGACATTCAACACCTCGCCGATCTCGCGCAGGTTGAGTTCCTCGTCGTAGTACAGGGCCATGATGAGCTGCTCCCGTTCGGGCAGCCGGCGGATGGCCTCGGCCAGTGCCCTCTGGAAGCCCTCGTCCGTGATCTCGGCGAACGGCTCCGGATGATCCCCGGGCAACTGATGGGGCTCGCCGGTGGCCGGATCCTCCTGGTCGATGCTGAAGATGCGGGATGTGGAGACATCCTGCAGGATCTGGTGGTACTCATCGAGGGTGATGCCCAGCTCCTGGGCCACCTCGTGGTCGCGGGCATCTCGCCCGGTCCGATGCTCCACGGCCCGGATGGCCTCGGCCACCGAGCGGCCCTTGCGGTGTACCGAGCGCGGGGTCCAGTCCAGCCGCCGGATCTCGTCCAGCATCGCGCCGCGGATCCGGATACCGGCGTAGGTCTGAAAGCTGGCCCCCTGACCGGGGTCGAACTGCCGCGCCGCCTCCAGCAGGCCCACCATGCCGGCCTGGATCAAATCGTCCAATTGCACACTGGGCGGCAAACGGCCGGCCAAGTGGTGAGCGATGCGTTTGACCAGCGAGGCGTGCTGCACCAGCAGATCGTTGTCGTGCTGAGCCGCCACCTCGGCGTACATGGCATGTCCGTTCATGAGGACACCTCCCCGGTGCTGTGTTGCACCAGGCGCTCCACGAAGAACTCCAGGGTGCCGGCCAGATGCGCCGGCGAGGGCCACTTACGCACCCGCATGGCCATGTCCTTGAAGGCCCGCGCGGCCGGGCTGCCCGGGTAACTGGTCACCACCGGCTGCTGCTTCTGCACCGCACGGCGCAGGCAGTCGTCCTCGGGGACCATGCCCACGTAGTCGATGGCCAGGTCCAGGAACCGGTCGGTGGCGGCGGAGAGCTTGCGGAACAACTGCCGGCCCTCCTCGGGGGAACGCACCCGGTTGGCCACCATGTGAAAGCGCTCCACCCCGTGGTCGCGGTTGAGCACCTTGATCAGGGCGTAGGCATCGGTGATGGAGGAGGGCTCGTCACAGACCACCACCAGGACCTCGCGCGAGGCCTTGGCGAAGCTCATGACACCGTCGGAGATGCCGGCGGCGGTATCCACCAGCAGGTAGTCCAGCTCGTGATTGAGCTCGCTGAAGCTGCGGATCAGCCCGGCATGCTCCGCGGGGGTGAGTTCGGCCATGCGCTGGGTGCCCGACGAGGCCGGCACGATGGTGAAGTCCCCGGGCGCCTGGAGCAGCACCTCCTCCAGGCTGGCCGTGCCGTCAATGACGTGGGAGAGGTTCTTTCGCGGCGACAGACCGAGCATCACATCCACGTTGGCAAGCCCCAGGTCCGCGTCCATGAGCATGACGCGCTGCTTCTGCGCACTGAGTGCCGCCGCCAGGTTGACGGACACGTTGGTCTTGCCGACACCGCCCTTGCCGCTGGTTACGGCAATGACCTTGACCGGTCTGGGATTAGCCATGCGTCTCAGTCCTGCTGCCTGATCGGAATCCGTGTTACTCGCCTGCATGCCTTGAACCGCCCAGGCTCAGCGCCAGGGCCTCCTCGTCCACTTCCTGGTGGCACTCCTCCACCAAGGTACTAGCTAGTTCGGCTAGTCTATCACCCCTGGCAACCTCAAGGTCTTCCGGCACCCGTTGTCCGGTCCCCAGCCAGGCGATGGGCAGCCGGCTACGCAGGGCCACGGTGAGCAGCCCGCCCAGGCTGGTGGCCTCATCCAGTTTGGTGAAGATGCAGCCCTGCGGCTCCGCCACCGCGAAGGCGCGCATGGATTCGGTCAGCGTGCTCAACTGGGTCGCCGCCGACAGGACCAGGCAGGTGCGCAGTCGCCGACTGCTCTCGCGCAGGGCCGTGAACTGCTCGGCAAGGCGCACGTCACGCTGGCTCATGCCCGCCGTGTCCACCAGCACCAACCGCTTGTCATCGAGATTCTCCAATACCCCGGCCAGCTCCTCGCCGCTGGCGGCGTTGTAGACCGGCACTTGCAGGATGCTGGCGAAATTGCGCAACTGGTCCTGGGCGCCGATGCGGAAGGTATCGGTGGAGACCAGGGCCACCTGATCGCGGCCGTGCTTAAGGGCAAAGCGCGCCGCCAGCTTGGCCACGGTGGTGGTCTTGCCCACCCCGGTGGGCCCCACCAGGGCCATCACCCCGCCCTGCTCCAGGATGTCGTCCTCGGCCACCTGCAGGTTGCGCTCGATGATCGCCAGGGCACGGGCCCAGGCCTCGCCCGGTTCCGCCTCGGCGGGGATGTGGTCGGCCAGGCGGCGGGCCACGTCACTGCCCATCCCCATATCGGCCAGGCGCTTGAGCAGCCCGGCCCGGGCCGGGTGCCGCTGCCCCATCCGGCCCCACTCCATCAGGCTGAGCTGACTCTCGAACAACCCGCGCAACTGGCGCAGCTCCTCGCGCATCTCATTCATGGCCGGGTCCTGGGCCCACTCCACCCGGGGCGCGGTCTCAGCCCCTCGGCCCCGGCGCCGCACAGGCCGTTCCCCCGCCGCCGGTTGCTGCGCCGCCGCCTCGCGACTGGACTGCTCATGGGCGGCCTGGAGATCGGCGAACAGGGCCTCCCCGTCGTCATCGTCGCCCACGGTGATGTCCACCTGCCGCCGGGACGCCCCGCCAGCGGCGGCCGCCTCCGCGGTCGTCTGACGGCGGTGGCGGTTCTCGCCGATGGCCCCCAGCGGCAAACCGCCGGGACGCCCCGCCCCCCGCTCGCCGGCGCCACCCGCCGCCTGCTGCACGGCCCGCTCGTCGTAGTCGATGGCGGAGATCACCTCCACCCCACCCTCAACCGGCTTGGTGGAGAGGATCACGGCCTCGGGGCCGTGCTCCTCGCGCACCTTACGGATGGCCTGCCGCATGTCCTCGGCGAATATGCGCTGGATCTTCATCGCCTGCCCTCTTGTCCTTTATTGGCCGCCGCCGACCTGCTGTTGCTGGCCTACGGTGGCTACGATGCGAACCTGGCGGTCATCCGGGATCTCGTTGTACGAGAGCACGTGCAGGCTGGGCACGCTGTGGCGGATAAGCCGCTGCAGCCAACTCCTCAGTTGCGGCGAGGTGAGCAGGACCGCCGGCTGACCCGCCATCTCCTGCTTGCGGGTGGTGTCCGCCAACGACTGCTGGAGGCGCTCGGCCAGGCCCGGCTCGAAGCCGCCCGACGTTTCCCCGCCGCCCTGTATTGCATTTAGCAACATCTGTTCCAGTTGCGGATCCAGGGTCATCACCGGCAGCTCCCGGGTCATGCCGGCGATGTTCTGCACGATCTGGCGGCCCAGTGCCTCGCGCGCCGCCTGGGTGAGCTGGGCCGGGTCCTTGCTGCGCGCCCCGTACTCGGCCAGGATCTCGACAATGCTGCGCATGTCGCGCACCGGGATGCGCTCCTCCAGCAGGTTCTGCAGCACCTTCACCACCACCGACAACGGCAGGGTGTTGGGCACCACCTCCTCCACCAGCTTGGGCTGGCTCTGGGCGAGGATATCCAGCAGCTTCTGCACCTCCTCGTGCCCCAGCAGGCGGTGGGCGTTCTGCTGCACCAGTTGCGACAGGTGGGTGGCGATCACCGTGCTGGTGTCCACCACCGTGTAGCCGAGGGTCTGGGCGTAATCCCGCTGCGAGGGCTCGATCCAGACCGCCTCCAGGCCGAAGGCCGGGTCCTTGGTGGGGATGCCCTTGACCTGGCCCTGAACGCTGCCGGGGTTGATGGCCAGTTCGCGCCCGGGCTGCACCTCTGCCTCGGCCACCGGCACCCCCTTGATGGAGATCCGGTAGGTGTTGGGGCCCAGGTCCAGGTTGTCGCGGATGTGCACCGGCTGGATGAGAAAGCCGAGGTCCTGCGAGAGCTTCTTGCGCACCCCCTTGATCCGGGTGAGCAACTGGCCGCCCTGGTTGCGGTCCACCATCGGGATCAGGCCGTAACCCACCTCCAGGCCCACCACGTCCACCGGCGGTACGTCGTCCCAGCTGAGCTCGCGCTGCTCCGGCGACTTGGCCTCGGCCTGCTCACCGCTGGCCTTGGCACCGGCCTGCGCCTCGGCCTCGGCGACCTCCTTCTGGCGCTGGGTAATCAGGTAGGCGGCGGTGAGGCAGACGGTGCCGAAAAAGGCGAAGGGCAACAGCGGCATGCCCGGGATCAGCCCCAGGAAGAAGATGACACCGCCCACCACCCAGAGCACCCGCGGGTTGCTGAACAGTTGCCCGGTGACCGCGTCGCTCATCTTCTGGCTGTCCGCTACCCGGGTGACGATGATGGCGGTGGCGGTGGAGAGCACCAGCGAGGGGATCTGCGCCACCAGTCCGTCGCCGATGGTTAGCAGCGAATAGTTGCGCACGGCATCGCCAAAGATCATGTCGTGCTGCAGCATGCCGATGGACAGCCCGCCGACCAGATTGATGACCAGGATCAGGATGCCGGCGATGGCATCGCCGCGGACGAACTTGCTCGCGCCATCCATGGAGCCGTAGAAGTCGGCCTCGCGGGCCACCTCCTCGCGCCGCTCCTTGGCCTGCTTCTGGTCGATAATGCCGGCGTTCAGATCGGCGTCGATGGCCATCTGCTTGCCAGGCAGCGCATCCAGGGTAAAGCGGGCGGAGACCTCGGCCACCCGGCCGGCCCCCTTGGTGACCACCACGAAGTTGATGATGATCAGGATGGTGAAGACCACCAGGCCGACGGCGTAGTTGCCACCGATGACGAACTCGCCGAAGGACTCGATCACCCGCCCGGCGGCTGCGGTACCGGTATGGCCGTCGAGCAGGATGATCCGGGTGGAGGCCACGTTCAGCGCCAGGCGCAGCAGGGTGGCGATGAGCAGGATGGTGGGGAAGACCGCGAAGTCCAGCGGCCGCATGGCGTAGACAGTGACCAGCAGGATGGACAGCGAGAGCACGATGTTGAAGGTGAACAGCAGATCCAGCCCGATGGGCGGCAGCGGCACCACCAGCATCATCAGCAGGGCCACCACCAGCAGGGGCGTACCCAGGCCCAGCGGGCCGACACTGCGCAGATTGTCCATCAGGGTGGCGTTCATCGTCTTTTATCCGCTCCTCTGCTCCGGCCCTTTGCGGGCCGCTCCTGCCGGGTTTTTGTCACCGGCGCCGTCAGTCGTCTGACGCCCGCTCCCCGGGCGCCCCCTGCTCGGCGTAGGCCCGGAATTCCGCCGGGATGTCCGGCGCCGGGCGCCGCGGCGCCTCGCTCTGCCCGCCCCGGGCGGCCCGGAGCTGGTAGATGTAGGCCAGCACCTGGGCCACGGCCATGTAGAGGCCGGCGGGGATCTCCTGGTCGATGTCCGTGGTGTGATACAAGGCCCGTGCCAACGGCGGCGCCTCGAACAGCGGGATACCGTGCTCACCGGCGATCTCGCGGATGCGCAGCGCCACCTGGTCCTTGCCCAGGGCCACCACCCGGGGCGCGCGCATCCTGAGCTGGTCGTACTGGAGGGCCACGGCGTAGTGGGTGGGGTTGGTGACCACCACGTCGGCCTCGGGCACCTTCTCCATCATCCGGCGCTGGGCGGCCTCGCGCTGCAGTTGCCGGATCTTGCCCTTGACCTCGGGCTTACCCTCGGTCTGCTTGAACTCGTCCTTCACCTCCTGGCGGGTCATGCGCAGCTTCTTCTGGTGGTCCCAAAGCTGGTAGGGCACGTCCACCGCCACCACGATGATCAGAGAGGCGGCGAGGACGAAGAAGGCGATGAAAAAGAGCTCGATGGCGTGGGCCATGGCCGACTGCAGCGGGGCCAGGGCCAGCGAGCGCAGCTCGTCCTGAAACAGGTAGAAGAACACCCCGGCCACGGCGCCCACCACCAGGATCTTGGCGATGCCCTTGGCCAGCTCAATCAGGGCCTTGGGGCCGAAGATGCGCTTGATGCCCTTCACCGGGTTCATTTTTTCCGGCTTCGGGATCATCGGCTGGGCGCTGAAGGTCCAGCCGCCCAGGGCAACCGGACCGATGAGCGCCACCAGCATCATCAGCCCGACGAAGGGGGCGACGATGAGCAGGCCCCGGCCCAGGGCCTCATGGACACGGGCGATGGGCTCTTTGGGGTCGAAGATCTGTTCGCGGCCGGGTTGGAAGGACCACTCCAGCAGGCCGACAATGCCCTCCCCCATGTAGCCGCCGAACATCAGCATGCCCAGGGCGGCGAACAGCATCAGCAGCGTGGTGGTCAGCTCCCGCGAGCGCGGTATCTGCCCCTTCTTCTTCGCGTCCTGTAGCCGTTTCGGGGTTGGCTGTTCGGTTTTCTCCTGGCCGTTCTCGCTCTCTTCGGCCATGAGCTGCCCCCGTCATCCCCGCGCCGGTGCGCTGTCTCCCTGGCCCGGCCTGGCCGCCCCGTGACCGCCGGCATTCCGTCGCTGGCGGGCCTGCGGGGGGTAATGCAAATTGCCGGCCAATCAGCCGGTGATGGCGAGCAGGTCGCGCACCACCGCGAAGGCGTGGGACCAGATCATCGCCATGCGGGTGGGCAACACCGGCAGCACTAGGCCCAACACCAGCACCGGGCCCACCAGCATGGTGATGGGCAGGCCCACGGAGAAGACGTTCATCTGGGGCGCGGCGCGGGTCATCACCCCCAGCGCCAGGTTGATGATCAGCAACACGGTGACCACCGGCAGCGCGATGAGCACCGCGCCGGCGAACATCTGTGACGCCCACGCCGCCACCTCGAAGAAGGCCTCACGGCCCACCCCCTCGGCGGCGATGGGCAGGGCGGAGAAGCTTGCGGCGGTCAGCTCGATGAGCATCAGATGCCCGCCTATGCCCAGGAAGACCAGGGTCACGATCACCAGCATCACCTGCGAGAGCACCGGTACCGACATACCGGTCTGGGGATCCACCATGGTGGCAAAGCCCAGCCCCATGGCCAGGGCCATGCTCTCGCCGGCCACCACCACCGCGTTCACCGCCAGCAGCAGCATAAAGCCCATGATCAGCCCGATGAGCACCTGCTGCACACTGATCAGCAGGCCCTCGGCGGAGAGTGGATCCACCGGCGGCACCTCGCCCACGGCCGGCAGCACAGCCACCGCCAGGGCGAGGCCGAAAAAGACCCGGACCCGGACCGGCATCAACTGGTTGCCGAACACCGGCGCCACCATCACCATCGCCCCCACGCGCATCAGCGGCCACATCAGGCTGCCGACCCAGGCGGTGATCTCGCCGATGGTGAACTCCATGCCGCGCGCCCCCGTCCGACCCGGCCTACCCGATGAAGCCCGGGATGCCGCGGTACAGCTGCCGGGTAAAGTCGGTCAGGATGGTGTGCATCCAGGGGGTCATGATGAACAGCACCAGCGCCATGACCCCCAGCTTGGGCACAAAGCTCAGGGTCTGCTCGTTGATCTGGGTGGCGGCCTGGAACAGGCCGATGAGCAGACCGGTGATCAGTGCGGACAGCAGAATGGGCCCGGCCAGCAGCACCGCCACGGTCAGCGCCTGCTTGCCCAGTTCGATGGCCAGTTCCGGAGTCATGGCGAATCCCTCCCGATGGGTTCGACGGTTGGCGGCGACGGCGGCGTTATAGGAAGAAGCTGGAGGCCAGCGTGCCCATGAGCAGGGACCAGCCGTCCACCAGCACGAAAAGCAGGATCTTGAACGGCAGCGAGATAATCATGGGCGAGAGCATCAGCATGCCCATGGACATCAGGGTGCTGGCCACCACCAGGTCAATCACCAGGAAGGGCAGGTAGATGATGAAGCCAATGGTGAAGGCGGTCTTCAGCTCGCTGGTCATGAAGGCCGGCACCAGCACCGTGAAGGGCACATCGTCCGGGCTGTCCACCTGGTCGTAGCCGGCGATGCGCAGGAACAGCCCCAGGTCGGACTCGCGGGTCTGCGCGATCATGAACCCGCGCATGGGTTCGCTGGCCGCCTCCAGCGCCTCGTCCGGCGCCATCTCCTCGGCCAGGTAGGGCGCCAGCGCGGTGTCGTGGACCTCCTGAAAGACCGGGGCCATCACAAACAGGGTGAGAAACAGCGCCAGGCCGATGAGCACCTGGTTGGAGGGGGTGGAGGCCGTACCCATGGCCTGGCGCAGGATGGCCAGGACGATGATGATGCGGGTGAAGCTGGTCATCATCAGCAGCCCTGCCGGCAGCAGCGTCAGCAGGGTCATAAGGATGAGCACCTGGAGGCTCAGGCTCCAGGTCTGACCGTCCTCACCCTCGGTGATGCGCAGCGCCTCCAGGCCCGGCGGCTGCGCCAGCACCACGACGGGTGCCGTCAGGCCGGCCAGCGCGATCAGGATCAGGAATGTGCGTCGAGCCATCATTTCTTCTCGTGGTGGTGTTGCTGCATCATTCGACGCAGCCGCTCCGCGAACGGGCTGCCCTGCATGTCCGGGGCGCCGCGTGTGGCCTCCGCCTCGAGCCCCTCCAGGGGCTCATCCAGCACATGCAAAGTCTGTACCCGCCCGGGAGCCACCCCCACGAGAAGTTGGGTCGACCCCACCTTAACCAGTACCACTTTCTCCCGTTGGCCCACCGACAGGGCCCCCAGGACGCGCATCTGCCCATTGGCAGACCCGCCCACACCGCCCATGCGGCGCAGGGCCAGCATGAGCAGGGCGATCAACACCAGCACCACCACCAGCCCGACAATCACCCGCGCCATGCCGGTGACATCCACGCTGGGCACGCCGCCCTCACCGGCCCAGACCAGGCCGGGCAGCCACATCCCGGATACCGCCAACAGGGCGGCGCCGGGTTTTCGACACCCGGTCGGGGACGGGCAGGAAGGGTGGCGACGGAAAACCATCAGCGCAGCTTTTTGACACGCTCGGCGGCGCTGATGACATCCGTGAGCCGGATGCCGAAGCGCTCGTTGACCACCACCACCTCGCCGTGGGCGATGAGCGTGCCGTTGACCATCACATCCAACGGCTCGCCGGCCAGGCGGTCCAGCTCCACCACCGACCCCTGGTTGAGCTGGAGCAGGTGGCGGATGCTGATCTGGGTGCGACCGATCTCCATGGAGAGGGTGACCGGGATGTCCATAATGACATCCAGGTTGGCCTCTTCATCGCCCAGATTGCGCCCGGCCCCGGCATCGGGCTCAAGCTCATCCAGCTCGGCCCGTTCCGCCTGCCAGTTCTCCTGGCGCTGCGTCTCCCGGGCCTCGGTGGCCGCGCGCTGGCCGGCGGACGGCTCCTCCGGGCCACTCTGTCCAGCCTCGTCGTCGCCGGTCTGCTCTTCCATAGCCCGCGCCCACTCGTCCGCCATGGCCTGCTGATCCACCTCCGACCCGGCATCAGCGGCGGCCTTCCCGCCGGCGGGCTCATCATCTACCCCATCCGACGCGCTGTCGCTGGCCGCCTCGTCCTGCCCGGCCGCTTGCCCCGACTCCGGGGCACGTCCGGTCTCGCCGGCCTGTTGCTCCGCCATGGCCTCTTCCCAGGCCTCGTCGGCGCCGGTCTGATCCTTCCGCTCCTCACTCATGACTGCTCACCGCCCTTGTTACGGTCTCGCGACTGTCTTGCGGTCCGGGACGCCGCCGCGGCCCTGCCGCGCCGTTGCCGCCCCCGGCCCCCGCTGTCCCCGTCCGCGGACGCCTTGTCGCCCGTCTTACCTTTGGCCTTGTCCTGTACCTCCGCCTCTGCGGGTGCCTCGCGCTCCTCTTCCTCGCTCTCCAGCCAATGGATGGCGTCCTGCTCGGCGCGCGGCTGGATCCGCTCGGTGATCTTGATGGCGGTATTGCCGTGACGTACCCCGTAGCGGCCGCGGAAGACCGGCATGTCCTCGGCATACACCTTCACCGCCTCCGGCAACTCCACCGGGATGATGTCGCCCGGCTTCATGTTCATCACATCGCGCAGGCTCACCTCCACCTCGGTGAGCACGCTGGACAGCTCCACCTCGGCAAACTTCATCTCCTCGCGCAGGGAGCGGGTCCAGCGTTCGTCCACCTCGTTGCGGTCCGACTGCACGCCGGCATCGAGCAGCTCCCGGATCGGCTCGATCATGGTGTAGGGCAGCGTCACGTGGATATCGCCGCCGCCGCCGTCGAGCTCGACATGGAACTTGCTGACCACCACCACCTCGCTGGGGCTGACGATATTGGCGAACTGCGGGTTGACCTCCGAGTGCATGTACTCGAACTCGGCGTTCATCACCGGGTTCCAGGCCTCCTCCAGGTTCTCGAAGGCCTGATCGATAAGCATGCGGATGACCCGCAGCTCGGTGGGCGTGAACTCGCGCCCCTCGATCTTGACGAAGAACCGCCCGTCGCCGCCGAAGAAGTTGTCCACCACGATGAAGACCAGCTTGGGGTCGATGATGAACAACCCGGTGCCGCGCAACGGATGCACCCGCATCAGGTTCAGGCTGGTGGGCACGAACAGGGTATGGACGTACTCGCCGAACTTCATCATCTCCACACCCACCACCGACACCTCCGGGGTGCGGCGCAGCATGTTGAACAGCCCGATGCGGAACAACCGGGCGAAGCGCTCGTTGATCATCTCCAGCGTGGGCATCCGCCCACGCACGATCCGCTCCTCGGCGGTGAAGTTGTACGAGCGCAACTCGCCAGGCTCGGCGTCGTCCTCGGTATCCACCGCACCGTCGTCGACGCCATGCAGCAGGGCGTCGATTTCATCCTGGCTGAGTATGTCCTGGGCCATGGGTCCTACCCCTATTGCATGACGAAGCGGGTGAAGTAGACCGCCTCCAGCCTTTGCTCAACACCGCGTTCGGCCAGCACCTGATTGACCTCCTCCAGGGCAGCCTGACGCAACGCCTCGCGGCCGGCGCGGGTGTTCACCTCCTGGTAGTCCTGATCGGCAAACAGGTCGAGAAGATTATTGCGAATCACCGGCATGTGCCGGTCGATCGCCTCTTCCACCGAGGCGTACCGCGTCTCGAGCTGCACCCGTGCCTGCAGGTAACTGATGCGGCCACCGCGCTCGAAGTTGACGGTCAGTGCGGGGTCCAGCTCGATGTAGATGGGCTCGTCCAGCGCCTGTTCCACCTGCGGCTCGTCGTTGCCGACGGAGCCGATCATCCCCGTCAGATAAGCGGCAACTGCCCCTCCCACGGCCAGAAGCACGACCAGAATCGCGATGAGCAGGATGACCACCAGCTTGGACATCCCCTGTTGTTTGCTTGTGGCTGTTGCCATTGACCGTCCGCCCTCCGACAGAAATCCGACGCAGAAAGAGAGAAGCAAAAGCGGTGCCAAATGGCGCGCTTTTGCCGAGCTCCAGTGTAACGGATTAGCCCTAAAGGTATAGAGCCTGCCCGCTTGACAGCCGGCCTTCTTGCAAATAGATTGCACCACTTGATGCAACAGTATTGCATTTCACACCTGCCAACCTGACGCCCTTCGTGGGCCGCATCACGTCACACGCATTGGGGAGCAACACAATCATGATCAAGAAGACGCTGGCCGTTGCCGCCACGTTGGTCATGCTGGCACCGGGAGGGGTGCTGGCCGACCGGACTGGCGATGGAGAGGTGACCTCGCAGATGCAGCGGGACCCGCTGGATCAGCCGGGGCTTCGGGCCCAGGCGCTGCCGCTGGGCGGCACGCGGGAGCAAGTCGATTCCGGCACCGCGTTCAACCCGGCCCTCTCGGTGATCCTGGACGGGGTGTACTACTCCGAGTTCACCGGTGAGTGGGACGCCCCGGCGGGCTTTGACAGTGGCCACAGCCACAGCCACGGCCACGGCCACGGCCACGGCCACGACCATGACCTGGACGAGGGCTTCAACCTGCGCGAGACGGAGATCGCCTTCTCCGCGTCGGTGGACAACTACTTCGACGCCATGGTGATCCTGGCCATTGAGGGCGACTCCGGCATCGAGGTGGAAGAGGCCTATCTGACCACCCAGAATTTGCCGGCGGGCCTGCAGGTGAAGGCCGGTAAGTTCCTGTCCGACATCGGCTACATCAACAAGCAGCACCCGCACGACTGGGACTTCGTCGACCGTCCACTGGTCAACGAGTTCCTGTTCGGTGACCACGGCCTGCAGGAGAAGGGGGTGCAGCTCTCCTGGGTGCCAGCGACTCCGGTCTATACCCGATTCGGCGTCGAACTCCTGCAGGGTGAGACCAGCGGGATCGCCAACTACATCGGTTCGGGCCGGGTAGAGGAAGTGACGGTGACCCCCGATCCCGTCACCGGGGACCCCACCCGGCAGCGCTGGCGGGACGACAACCCCTTCGATGATGCCTCCGGACCCCGTCTCTTTACCGGCTTCTTCAAGATTGCGCCGGACCTCGGCTACAACCACGCCGCCCAGTTCGGGCTTTCCTACGGGATCGCCACCACCTTCCAGAATGAGCAGCAGCACTCCAGCACCCGGTACGAATCCTGGGACGGTGATGCCTGGTTCGCCGGTGTGGACGCCGTTTATAAGTACGACAGCGGTGGTGCCTACGGCCACGGCAACCTGCGACTGCAGGGCGAGTACTTCCTGCGTGAGATCGACGTCGACTACATGAGTCAGAGCTTCCAGGGCGTCAACAACGGCAGCCTGCAGACCACCGACAGCTTCTCCGATCGCCGGCGCCAGGACGGCCTCTACCTCCAGGCCGTCTACGGGTTCGCCCCGCGCTGGGAGGTCGGCGCCCGCTTCGAGGCCCTGGGCCTGACCAACGAGTCGTTGGTGCCGGACCGCAGCGCCGGTGAGTTCGAGGACTTCGACGCCAGCTACCGGTACACGCTCAACACCACGTGGCGCCCGACCCACTTTTCCGCGCTGCGAGCTCAGCTCAACTACAACGACTTCGCCAAGGAGGACGACCACACCAATCGCGGTGCCTCCTTCATGCTCCAGTACAACCTGAGCCTGGGCGTGCACGGCGCACACCCCTTCTGATCGAACCGGGCTAACCTGACCGCCTGCCGGGCCCTTACGCCCGCCAGGCGGTCAAACCGTGACACTCATTCAAGGCGAGGAGACACAGAATGCACCGCTGGATACTCGCAATCGCCCTGTTGCTGTTCGCCGGTCTCGCCCAGGCCGGGATGAACGTGGTGGCCACCACCAGCAACATGGGCATGCTCGCCCGCACCGTCGGCGGCGAGCACGTCAACGTCACCGTCCTGGCCCCGCCGGACCGCGACGCCCACTACCTGAGCGTGCGCCCGAACATGATGACCCACCTGCGCCGGGCTGATCTGGTGGTCGCCGTGGGGGCCGAGCTGGAGATCGGCTGGCTGCCGCCGGCCATCGACGGCGCCGCCAATCCCGCCATCCGTCCGGGGCGCAGCGGCTACTTCGAGGCTGCCGCCCAGGTGGAGCGCATCGGCACCGGCGTGGCCGCCGACCGGGCCCAGGGCGACGTCCACCCGGAGGGCAACCCCCACATCTACCTGGACCCGGTGCGCCTGGCCACCGTGGCCGGGGTGCTGGCCGAGCGCATGGGCGAGCTGGACGAGGCCAACGCCCAGAGCTATCAGGCCAATGCCCGGCGCTTCGCCGAGGCGGTGGAGGCGCGCCTGCCGGAGTGGGAGGCCACCGTGGCGCAGAGTCCCGGCGTGCTGCTCTACCACGAGGACGCCGACTACCTGCTGGAGCGCCTGGGCGTGGAACGGCTCGGCTATGTCGAGCCGCTGCCCGGCGTGGAGCCCACGGCCTCCCACCTGCGCGACCTGGTGCGCCGGCTGGAGGGCACCGAGGGCGTCATCCTGCGGGCCGAGTTCCAGCCCGGCCGCGGGCCGGACTTTATGGCCGAGCAGCTTGGCTGGCCGAGCCAGGGGCTGCCCACCGGGGTCCCCGTTAACGGTGACCTGGACGATTACCTGGCGCTGATTGATCGCTGGGTGGAGGCCATGGTTCCCTAAGGCGTCATGGACACTCCCTTACTCGACATCCGCAACCTGCGGGCCGGCTACCGTACCCCGGTGGTCGGCCCCTTTTCGTTGCAGGTACGCGCCGGCGAGATCATTGGCCTGACCGGCCCCAACGGCTGCGGCAAATCCACCGTCCTTAAGGCGGTGACCGGCGAGGCCCGGGTCTTCGAGGGTCAGATCGAGCGCGACACCGCCGCCGGTATCGCCCTGCAGGCGCAAAGCCCGGCCACCCGCGGCGAGATCCCGCTCACCGGGGGCGAGCTGCTCCGGCTGATGGGCCACGACGGCACCGGCCTGCCCGCGCGCCTGGCCGGGCTCACTCACCGCCGGGTGGACCGGCTGAGCGGTGGCCAGCGCCAGATCCTGGCCGTCTGGGCGGTGCTCTACAGCGGCGCCCGCCTGATCCTTTTGGACGAGCCGGGCAACAACCTGGATCGCGAGGGCCTGGATTTGCTCAGTGAGGCCCTGGCCACCCTGCCCGCCAACCGGGCGGTGGTCATGGTCAGTCACGAGCAGGCGCTGGTGGACCGGGTCTGTCACCGGGTCGTGGACATGGAGGCCGCCCAGGCATGATGGAACTGCTGTTCGACCCCCTCTTCCGGATGCCCTTTCTCACCGGCGTGGTGCTCGCCGCCCTGCTGCCGGTGCTGGGGCTCTACCTGCGCCTGCGCGAGGAGTGGCTGGCCGCCCTGGGCTTTGCCCACGTGGCCGGCGCCGGCGCCGTGGCCGGCAGCCTGATCAGCGCCCCGCTGCTGCCGGCGGCGCTGTTGACGGCGCTGGTCGCGGTGGGGGTGAAGGGCCTGATGCGGCGGGCGGGCAACGATGTCTACGCGCTGCTGATCGTGCTCGGCTGGAGTGCCATGCTGCTGGGCGCGTCGCTGAGCCACCACGCCAAGCTCACCGGCCAGGCGCTGGTGGACGGCCAGCTCTATTTCACCGGCAGCGACCACCTCCAGTTGGCGCTCGGCCTGGCCCTGCTCGCCCTGATCGCCCTGCCCTGGCTGTCGCCGCGGCTGCTGCGCGAACAGGTCTTTCCCGGCCACGATCGGGCCAACCGCCGCCCGGTGCTGCGCACCGTCCTGGCCTTCGAGGCCCTGGCCGCCCTGGGCATCGCGGTGGCGGCCACCGCCATGGGGGTGATGTCCGCCTTCGCGCTGATCTTCATCCCGGCCTGGGTGGCCTACCGCCGGGCGGCGGGCTGGCGGCGCGCCGTCGCCTGGTCCATGGCCCTGGGCGTGCTCAGCTACCTGGCCGCCTTTGTCCTGGCCATGGCCGCCGACCTGCCCTTCTCACCGGTGCTGGTGGCCCTGCTGGCGCTGCTGGCAGTACTGCGCCTGCCGGCCGGGGCGGCCCCGGCCGCCCGCTGAACCCGGCGGCGCACCGGGTTAGAGGTCCACCGGCTCGATGGCATCCACCCGGCGCAGCCCACGCGGCAACAGCGCGCCACGACGGCCGCGGGGGGCGCGGTAGGCGGCCAGGTCGTCGGGCTTCAGGGTCATGCCCCGCCGCCCCACCGTCAGGCTCAGCCCCTGGCCCGGGGCGATCACCGCCAGCCCGGTCAGCAGCTCCTCGCGCGCCTTCACCGCCGCCGCCGGGATACCGATGATCTTGTTGCCCTTGCCCTTGGCCAGTCGCGGCAGCTCGGAAAGCGGGAAGACCAGCAACCGGCCGCCGCTGGAGACGGCCGCCAGCTCCGCGCCCTCGTCCGCGGTGGCCGGGGTCGGGGCCAGTACCCGCGCGCCCTGGGGCACGGTGAGCAGTGCCTTGCCGGAGCGGTTCTTGGCGTACATGTCGGAGAGCGCGCAGACAAAACCGTAGCCGGCGTCGGTGGCCAGCACCCAGAGGCTGGCCGGATCGCCGCAGAGCACGTGCTCGAAGCGCGCGCCCGGGGCCGGCGACAGCCGTCCGGTCAGCGGCTCGCCCTGGCCCCGGGCCGAGGGCAGGGTGTGTGCCGTCAGCGAGTAGCTGCGCCCGGTGTGGTCCAGGAAGACCGCCTGCTGGTTACTCCGCCCCGGGGCGTGATCGCGGTACTGGTCGCCCGCCTTGTAGTTGAGCCCGGGGGCGTCCACTTCATGGCCCTTGGCCGCGCGCACCCAACCCTTCTCGGAGAGCACCACGGTGACCGGCTCGCTGGGCATCAGGTCGGTCTCGTCCAGGGCCCGGGCGGCGGAGCGGGTCACCAGCGGGGAGCGGCGCTCATCGCCGTACTGCTCGGCGTCGGCCCGCAGCTCCTCTTTGATAAGCTCGCGCAGCCGCTCATCCGAACCCAGGATGGTCTGCAACTCGTCGCGCTCCCTCTCCAGGTCCCCCTGCTCGCCGCGGATCTTCATCTCCTCGAGCTTGGCCAGGTGGCGCAGCTTGAGCTCCAGGATGGCCTCGGCCTGACGCTCACTGAGCCCGAAACGGGCCATAAGCACCGGCTTGGGCTCATCCTCCTCGCGGATGATGGCGATCACCTCGTCGATATTGAGGTAGGCGATCAGCAGGCCCTCGAGGATGTGCAGCCGGTCCTGCACCTTCTGCAGCCGCCAGTTCAGCCGCCGGCGCACGGTATCGGTCCGGAAGGTCAGCCACTCCAGCAGCAGTTCGCGCAGCCCCAGCACCCGCGGCCGGCCGTCCAGGGCGATGACGTTGAGGTTGACCCGGTAGTTCTTCTCCAGGTCGGTGGTGGCAAACAGGTGCTCCATCACCCGGTGGATATCCACCCGGTTGGAGCGTGGCGTGATCACCAGGCGGGTGGGGTTCTCGTGGTCCGACTCATCGCGCAGGTCCTCGACCATCGGCAGCTTCTTCGACTGCATCTGGCCGGCAATCTGCTCCAGCACCTTGCTGCCGGAGACCTGATAGGGCAGCGCGGTAACGATGATGTCGCCGTTCTCGCGCTCGTAACGGGCGCGCATGCGCAGGGTGCCGTTGCCGGTCTCGTAGATGCGCCGGATGTCGTCCTTGGCCGTGATGATCTCCGCCTCGGTGGGGAAGTCCGGGGCGGGCACGTGGGCCATCAGGGCGACGGTATCGGCCTCCGGTTCATCCAGCAGGTGCACACAGGCGCTGACCACCTCGCGCAGGTTGTGGGGCGGGATGTCCGTGGCCATGCCCACGGCGATCCCGGTACCGCCGTTCAGCAGCACATTGGGGACACGGGCGGGCAGCAGCCCCGGCTCCTCCATGGTGCCGTCGAAGTTGGGCACCCAATCCACCGTGCCCTGCCCCAGCTCCTGCAACAGCAGCTTGGCGTACGGCGCCAGCCGCGCCTCGGTATAGCGCATGGCGGCGAAGGACTTGGGGTCGTCGGCGCTGCCCCAATTGCCCTGCCCGTCCACCAGCGGATAGCGGTAGGAGAAGGGCTGGGCCATGAGCACCATGGCCTCGTAACAGGCCGAATCGCCATGGGGGTGGTACTTGCCCAGCACGTCACCCACCGTGCGCGCGCTCTTTTTGTACTTGGCGAGATTGGACAGCCCGAGCTCGGACATGGCGTAGACGATGCGCCGCTGCACCGGCTTCAGGCCGTCCCCCACGTTGGGCAGGGCGCGGTCCAGGATGACGTACATGGAATAGTCCAGGTACGCCTTCTCGGTGAACTCTCGCAGCGGTCGGGTCTCAAACTCCAGGCTATCGGCGCTACTCGCCATGGGCGTCTCCATGAATCAGCGATGGGCCCGGGGCCGGCGCGGGCCTCCGGGCCGGCGAAGGCATTCGGTGTACGGCGGCGGGCCGGTGGCGGCAACCGGCCCGCAGGGCGCTTCATTCTGCCCGCAGAGTGGGTGCTCGGCAAACGGCATCGCCACTGCGCCAAGGCCGGGCCGGCCATCGGGCACCCTCGGGGCAGAAATTGTTGCAGCGCACCAATATTCGCGTTATGCTGCGTCGCACCATCACGGTGGTGGGAGGGTACTCATGCATTCACAACTGATACAAAACCTGCGCGTTCAGGACCTGATGGTCAGCAGCCTGCTGGCCCTAGTCGTGGCGTGGCTGGGTATCCTCATGCTCAACAACCATAAGCCCGTCACCCACCCGGGCACGGCGGCGGCCGACGAGGCCGCCGTCCTTCAGGCCACCGCTGATCTCTGGCAACACCACCCCTGGCTCCAGCCGCCGCTGGAGAACCTCGTCCGCCTGTGGATGGCCGGACGCCACGAGGTATTCGACAACGAGCCCGACGCGGCACAGCCGGCTGATCCGCGCCCGCTCTACGACCAGATCGCCGAGCACTACCCCATGGGCGCGGCGCGGGCCCGCCAGTTCGCCGACTGGATCGAGAGCGCCGCCGAGGCCTACCAGGTGCCGCCCGAACTGCTGGCGGCCGTGGTGGCGGTGGAGTCCTCCTTCCGGGTGGACGTGCGCTCCTCCGTGGGTGCTGTCGGGCCGGCCCAGCTCCGCCCCGAGTATTGGAGCGAGTTGGGGTACAACCTGTACGAGCCGGGCGAAAACATCCGCGCCGGCGCCCGGGTGCTGTCCTCCTATTACCATCTGTGTGACAGCGACTGGGACTGCGCCCTGCGCGCCTACAACGTCGGCATCACCCGGGTGATGAATGGCGGCGGCAGCGCGGCCGGGGAGCGCTACGTGAGCCGAATCAGCAGCGCCCCCTTTGTCGCCGAACGGGGCGGCTGGTAACCGCTCAGGCCAGTGCGCCGCGGCGGCGGCGCAGGCGCAGCATCCGCGCCAGCCAGTACAGCGCCACCCCCGCGAGCAGGTGCTTGAGGGTATGGCCGCTGACCCAACCGCCGGTGGCCTCGAACACCAGCGCGTCCAGATTCTCCAGCACCAGGGCCAACAGATACCAGCCGGCGGCGGCAATCACATCCCCGCCGCGGGTATAACGCCCGCCCCGCATCCCGATCCAGACCACGGCCACCAGGATGGGTACCGCCTGGACCAGCAGGTAAAGCCGCAAATCGCCCTGCCCCGACAGCTCGGTAACCAGCCAGTGGGTCGCCCCGGCGGCACCGATCAGTAGCAGCAGCGGTAGCAGCCAGGGGGTCACACGGGCGGGCAGGCGCTCGCCCAGCACCGCCGTGAAGATTGCCATGAAGGCGAGGCTGATAGGCAACCGATCCCAGTAGAGCCGCCAATGGTCCGGGTCCAGGTGGTAATAGATGGAGCCGAAGGCCACCCCCACGGTAGCTGCAAACAGGGCGTAATAGGGCCAGGCATCGGTCGCGGGCCGGAAGGTCTGGCGGGCCTGCAGCCGGCGGGTCTGGAGCAGGCCGTACAGCCCCACGAGCAGGAACACCCCATTCGAGATCACATCGCCGAAATGAGGGATGCCCAGCACCCGCCGCTGATCGGCGAAGTCGTGGTAAGCCTCCGGCTGGGGAATGGGCGGCACCCAGAGCCAGACCGCCGCCACCAGCGCCGCACCGAGCAGTGTCAGCCACAGCCCGCCGCTGCGCATCAGCGCCCCCTTGCCCGGCAAGCGCGCCACCGCGGCACCACCGTCATTCGGCCCGCTTGCGGCAGAAGGTCAGGCCATCGGCGATCGGCACCAGGGCCACGTCCACCCGGTCGTCCTCGGCCACAGACCGATTGAAATGCCGGATCGCCTCCGTGCTCTCATCCGCCACCTCGGGGTCGGCCACCCGGCCATACCAGAGCGTGTTGTCGACCAGGATCAGCCCATTGTCGCGGACCAGCCGCAGGCAGCGCTCGTAGTAGTCCACGTAGCCGGTCTTGTCGGCGTCGATGAAGGCCATGTCCCAGGCCCCGGCCCCGCCCTCTGCCAGCAGCGCGTCCAGCGTCGCCAGCGCCGGCCCCAGGCGAACCTCGATACGCCCCTCGACCTCCGCCTCCCGCCAGTAGGGTCGGGCGAAATCGATATAGCGCTGCTCCAGTTCGCAGCAAACCAGCCGCCCGTCCGCCGGCAGCGCCCGCGCCATCCACAACGCACCATAGCCGGTAAAGGTACCCACCTCGATCACCCGGCGCGCGCCCATCAGCCGCGCCAGCAGTTGCATCAACGCCCCCTGCTCGGGCGCGCTCTGCATCTGGGCATTGGGCAGTTCCGCCGTGGCCTCGCGCAGGCGGCGCAGGGTGTCGTCCTCGCGCACGCCCACCGCCTGAAGATAGGTGCCCAGACGCTCGTCCAGTCCGATGCTGAGCCCGGTCATCGCGCCTCCTCGATCAAATGATGGGCCCGCGTCGTGGATGGGGCCCGTCTAGTGGTGTCCGCAACAGCCCGTCATGCCCGCGGTGCCTTCGCCGTGGCTGGCGCGGGGCTTGGAGGGCCGGCCCTGCGAGGCCTGGCTCAATGCTTGCGCCTCTGCCGGAATCGCAGCGGCCCGGGGCAGGGCTGTTGCCCCTGCCGGCAGTCGGTACACCTGCAACCCCGCCCGCAAAAACCGGCCCAACGTCCGCTGACCGATCTGGCGGACCAATACACGGGTGACACCTGCCTGCTCCAATTCAGCCAGCAGCTTACAACGACCGCTGCAGCGGTCGGCATCCATGGGGTTGGCGACCCACTGACGCTGTCCTTCATCCGTCAGCACCAACATATACGGCGCTTTGGCGAAGTGCCCGGAAACACGCCCCTGGGTGTTGACCGGAATCGCTGTTTTCATGGCTCATAATCCTCTTTTGTTTATCAGTGCCGGAGACCGGCATGACGCCGGCCATCGTGTTGCGTGGTCAGTACGGGAGGAAGGGCCCGGCCGTGGCGGTCACGGTGGTAAACAGGCCCAGCACCAGGTTTGTCAGGACCAAGCGCCGGATGCCGGTCATATGGCGGCATGCCATAGCGCTGTCCCCCTCCGCAACCGCAACCTGAAACCGCCGGTAGGGGAGGAAATAGGCGAACAGGAAGACCGCGATCATCAGCCAGGCGGTGGCACTCATCAGGTGGACATAGAGGCGGACGTTCTCCATCCCCCCGTAATAGCCGTAAACCAACCAATAGCCGCTAACGGTAATGGCAATAACAACCACCCAAACCCACTTAAAAAACCGGGACAGCACATCGCTCCAGAGCGCGAGGCGATCGGGGCCCTCCAACACCGCGCTGGCCGGCCGAAGGATCATCCAGGAGAAAAACATACCGCCCACCCAGATCACAGTGGCCAGCATGTGAACCGTCAAGAGAATGCTCATAGGGATTAAGGCTCCGTGGTTGCGTATCGGCATCGAACCGATGGAATCACAGCCAAAGGAGCAAGATGCCTGCCAAACGGCACCACCCGGACGGGGAGCGAGCCTTGGCGGGCAAAGCGCTGATTCATGGGGCGTGGGCCCCTTAGGTGCTGCCACCGGTGGCACCACCGCAGGACAGACCCTGCTATCAATGGCAGAGGGCCGCGTGAAATGCCGCCTCACCCCGGCAAATCACCCATCGTCATGCCATATTTGGCGGTCTGCTCGGGCCCTACTCCACCCTGGCCCCGGCCACGCCCCCCGATGGGTTGAGTTGCACGACCACATAGCCGTGGCATTGCGCCTCCCCGGCCCTGCACCCGGAACCCTCCATGAGCACCTCCTCGAACTGGACGAATAGCCGTACCCGGTGCCCCGTTTGCCCCGTCACATGCCAAGCCAGGGTGTCATTGTCGATCCAACCGCCTTGCGTGCAGAGTTCGGCCAGACCTGCCCAGTGGTGAAGGAAATCGTCGATGTCATCGGCATCGATTGGCACGCGATCTTGAGCCATGGCCACCTCCCCTATCACTGCAAACGCGGACCCGTCCCCACCGCCACTGCGACCGCAAGCCCATCCCCACCGTCGCTGCGAGCCCCGAAGGGGCGTGGCAGTCCAGGCCGGCGTGTGGATCGCCGCGTCGCTGCGCTCCTCGCGATGACGGGATGGTGGTGGCCCCCACCGTCACTGCGAGCGCGGACCCACCTCCACCGTCACTGCGAGCGCGGGCCCACCTCCACCGTCACTGCGAGGAGCGAAGCGACGTGGCAGTCTACCCCTCTGGATCGCCACGGGCCTTCGGCCCTCGCGATGACGGGGGGCACCCTTCGGCCCTCTTGAAGAACTTGACTGTGCCGGAAGCGGAAGATCGCCCCCACCGTCACTGCGAGGAGGCGAAGCCGACGCGGCAGTCTACCGCCCTGGATCGCCACGGGCCTTCGGCCCTCGCGATGACGGGGGGCACCCTTCGGCCCTCTTGATGAACATGGCCAGACGCTGCGGGCGCCCCCTACCCTCACTGCGAGCGCGGCCCCACCCCCACCGTCACTGCGAGGAGGCGAAGCCGACGCGGCAGTCTACCGCCCTGGATCGCCGCGGGCCTTCGGCCCTCGCGATGACGGGTGGGGCGCCCCCTCGCGATGACGACCGAAAACCCGCGGCCCTCGCCATGGCAGCCCCGCCGTTCTTCCCTGATTCGCGCCCGCGCAGCGGGGGGTCGGGCCCGCGCAGCGGGGGGTGGGGCTCGCGATGACAACGGCTGCCCCGTTCCTCCCAATCACAGGGGGGGACTCCGCGCCCTCTAACCAAGCATAGCGAAGCCAATGCCTGGGGCTACGTAGTTCCTGCTAGGTAATCAGCCGAATTACCGCGAACGCCACCTGGGCCTAACCTGAAAGTGAATTCGGCGGGAGCACAACCGCCGGACCCGAGACCCGACCCAACGCCTGAGGTGACCACCATGAAAACCTTCGTTATCAAAACCGCGACCGCCCTGACGCTCGGCGCCGGCCTGGCCATCTCTGGACTGGCCTCGGCCGAGAACTGGACCACCCACGTGGACCAGGTGCAGGCGGACAGCCCGACCCAACCCTCCGTGGCCATCGGTGCCGGCAGTGGGGAGAACTACCAGCACTTCGTGGGCCATGTACGGCACCAGGGCCCCAGCGCACTGGACCGGCATGACGCCCTGGTGGGCGAGAACTATCGGTTCCACCTCGATGCCCTGCGCGGTGACGAGCGGATCTGATCAACCCACTGCCCAGGCCGTGTTCCGCCGAACACCCTGGCCGACCTCCAGCAGGGCCTACGATGAACAGGCATGTTCCGTAGGCCCCGCTCTTGCCCTTAACGCCCTGGCTTATGGATCGCCACGGGACGGATCAACTGGATGCCTGAAACTCAGCCCCGCCCGTAAAGCCGGTTCATCTCCGCCATGCGCTGCTGCAATCCCTCCGGCAGCCACTCCCACTGGAATCGCCACCGCCAGTTGTCGCCGCCAGCGACGCCGGGGATGTTCATGCGGTGGTCGGAGTCCAGCGCCAGCAGATCTTGCATCGGCACCACGGCCAGGCCGGCCACCGAGGCCAGGGCGGCGCGGATCAGCGGCCAGGGCATCTCTTCGCCGGGGTACCCCAGGTAGGCGGCGACCCGCTCCGCCACAACGGGATCGAGCCCCTGGTACCACCCGACGGTGGTGTCGTTGTCGTGGGTGCCGGTGTAGACGGCGCCGTCGCGGACGTGGTGGTGTGGCAGGTAGGGGTTGTCGGCGTCGCTGTCGAAGGCAAAGTGGAGGACCTTCATCCCCGGCAGCCCGAAGGTGTCCCGCAGCGCCTCCACGTCCTCGGTGATGAAGCCGAGGTCTTCGGCCACCAGCGGCACCCGCCCGAACCGGTCCGCCACCGCGGCCAGGAAGGCGCGGCCGGGAGCCGGGACCCACTGGCCGTTCCGGGCGGTCTCCGCCTCGGCGGGGATCGACCAGTAGGCGGCGAGGCCTCGGAAGTGGTCGAGGCGGACGAAGTCGAACAGCTCCAACTGGGTGGCGAGCCGATCCAGCCACCAGTGGAAGCCGTCGGCCTGCATCCGCGCCCACTCATAGTGGGGGTTGCCCCACCGTTGCCCGGTATCGGAGAAGTAGTCCGGCGGCACGCCCGCCACGGTCCGGGGGCGGCCGGCCTCGTCCAGTTGGAAGTAGTCCCGGTGGGCCCAGACGTCGGCACTGTCGTGGGCGACGAAAAGGGGCATGTCGCCGAAAAGGGCGACGCCGCGCTCGCCGGCGTGCCGGCGCAGTGCCTCCCACTGGCTGAAGAAGAGGAATTGCTCGAAGACGGCCTGGTCGATGGCGTCGGCCAGCCGCTCCCGGGCCGCCGCCAGGGCAGCCTCCTCCCGGTCCCGCTCGGCGGTGGGCCACTCCCACCAAGGGGCCTCCCCCTTCTCCCGGCGCAATGCGACGTAGAGCGCATAGTCCTCCAGCCAGTGGGCGTGGCGTTGGCGGAAGGCGGCCTCCTCGGCCATCGACGCCTCATCGCCGGCGGCGGCCCGACCGGCCCGCGCCCGGCACAACCGCTCCTGCCGCCAACGGCGGGGGGCGTGGGAAGGCTGCGGTTCCCGCGGTAGCCAGCCGACCGCCTCCAGCGCCTCTTGATCGATAAACCGTGCGTCACCGGCGTGGACCGAGAGGGTTTGGTAGGGGCAGAGGTCGTCGTGGGTCGGCCCCAGGGGCAGCATCTGCCAGACCGAGAAGCCGGCATCGGCCAGCCAATCAATGAAGCCGTGGGCGTGGCGGCCGAGGCTGCCGCTACCCGCCTCTCCGGGGAGCGAACTCAGGTGGGCGAGAACCCCGGCCCGGCGCCGCTGCCAGAATCCACCCCCGCTCATCCATCGGCCCTTCCATGCCGCATGACGCCACCCTTCTCCGGGCTGCCTTTGCCGCGGTGGGTAAAGGCGTGGCTCAGATGCTCCGGCGGTTCCACGCCCAGGATTTCGTAAAGCGCCGTGAGCTGCACCCGGTAGAGGTGGTCGAATTCACGCACCACCCCGGCCGGATTGTAGTCGCCGAACCACCAGAACCAGTCGGAACTCTCACAGATCGCCAGTTGGGCTTCGGCCCGCCACTGGACCTCGGGTTTCAGCCCCGGCACGGCGCGATCGAAGGCCTGTTTGGCCTCCCCCAACATGTCCCAGGCACGGTTCTTATCCGCTTCGCCGATCCAGGTGGAGAAGGTGCCGTAGACCCAGCTACCGGCCACCAGCCGCTCCAGGGGCCGGGGCTCCACCCCGGCGGCCGCGGCGGCGAAGGTGGTCATCTCCAGCCGCGGGTGGTCGGCCAGTTGCCGATAGAGACCGCTCAGGAAGAAGTACCCGTTGGCCGGATAGTGCTCCCAGGCGTTCTCGCCGTCCATGATGATGGAGATCACCGCTTGGCCGGGATCGGCGCAGCGGTCGGCGATCTCCTCCAGACGGTTCACCAGGTTCGCCACGGCGTCGTCACCGTGCCAGTCGGAGTACTCGAAACCGATAGCGTCGGAGAGGCCGTCGTCACGGAAAAAACAGTGGAGAGGCGGATGGTGGGCGTTCGCGCCGCCGTTGCCCGCGGCGCCATCGGCGCCGGCCAGGGTGTAGGCACGGTGCCACCGGGGGTCGTCCTCCGCCCACTGATCCGCGGCCCGCAGACTGTTGTCCAGCACCGCACCGCCGCTGGCGGCCCAACGGAATCCGCTCTCCGCCAACAATTCCAGCGTCGCCCGGCTCACCCCGCCCTCTGCCGGCCAACACCCCTCGGGCCGCCGGCCGAAGGCCTTCTCGAAGGTCTCGATGCCGCGCTCCACGTGCCAGCGGGCCCGCTCCTCGCCGCCGAAGTAGCGTTCCAGCAGCGGCAACTGGATCTCGGGCCACGCCTCACGGGCGCTTTGCACGTCCTGGAGCAGCGGCAGGATCGGGTGGGCATAGGGGGTCACCGAGAGCTCCACCCGACCGCTATCGGCCAGGCGGCGGTAACGCTCCAGCACCCCGCCCATCAACTCGCCGATGACCTCCAGCAGTTCCCGGCGGTCGTGGATGGTATAGGCGGCTTCCTGCCGGAGCAGCCGCCGCACCCGCGGATCGCGGCGACGTACGGTCTCCCCCAGCCATGCCAAGTGGTACCAGACCAGCAGATCGACCATGAACTGATCGCTCAGGTAGTCCACGTGCTGCCCGTGGCGCTCCACCCAGCGACTCAATTCCACCAGCCGGTGGAAGGCCGGAAACGGCTCCACCAGACGCCGATGGTTAACGCGCAGGCATTGCTGCACCAAATGCCGGCGCTCGCACTCATCGTCGGGCAGGACCGGTTCGGCCAGCGCCCGCAGGAGGGGGTCCTGGAGCCGCCGCTCTCCGGCGAGAAAGCCGGCCACCTGAGCGGAATAGTCTTCGATTTGTTCAATGAGCGTCGGCGAGAAGTTGACCACCGCCCGGGCCTCGGGCACCGCCTCCAGATGGGCGGCCATGTCGACGTAGTCCTTGATGGCGTGGAGGTAGACCCACGGCAACTGGTAGTCGCCGGTGCCGGGGTTGAAGTAGCTGGGTTGGTGCATGTGCCAGCAAAGCACCACCCGCGCCTTGGGCAGCTCGGCCTCAGGTGTAGACATTGTGGATCTCCTGGCCGAGCATGTCGGGCGTCACCAGCACCACACCACCGGGGCTGAGGTGGAAGCGCCGGGCGTCCTCCTCCGGGTCCTCGCCGATCACCGTGCCCGCCGCCAGGCGGCAGTGCTTGTCGATCACCGCCTTGCGGATACGGCATCCCGGCTCGATGTGGGCCTCGGGCAGGATCACCGCGTCCTCCACCCGGCTGCCGTCCTCCACCACCACCGATGAGAAGAGCAGCGAGCGGCGCAGGTAGGCACCGGAGATGATACAACCGCCGGAGACCATGGAGTCCACCGCCATGCCGCGCCGGTCGTCGTCGTCGAAGACGAACTTGGCCGGCGGGAGCTGTTCCTGATGGGTCCAGATGGGCCACTCCTTGTCGTAGAGATTAAGTTGGGGGTTGACCCCGACCAGTTCCAGATTGGTCCGCCAAAAGGCATCGATCGTGCCCACGTCGCGCCAGTACGCCTGGCCGCCGGTCGCCGCGTCGCGGAAGGGAAAGGCAATGACGCGCGCCTGGTCGATCAGTGACGGAATGATGTCCTTGCCGAAGTCGTGGTCGCTCTCTTTTCTGGCATCGGCGATCAACTGATTGAAAAGAAACGCCCGGTTGAAGATGTAGATCCCCATGGACGCCAGCGCCCGGTCGGACTGCCCGGGGATCGATGGCGGGTCGGCGGGCTTTTCCTGGAAGCGCACCACCCGGTTGTCCCCGTCCACTGCCATGACGCCGAAGGCACTCGCCTCCTCCACCGGCACCTCCAGGCAGCCGACGGTGACGTCGGCCCCCGTCTCCACGTGGCGGGCCAGCATCGGCCCGTAGTCCATCTTGTAGACGTGATCCCCGGCCAGGATCAGCACGTAGTCGGGATCGTGCATGCGGACGATATCGAGGCTCTGGTAAACGGCGTCGGCGGTCCCCCGGTACCACGACCCCTCGGTGCGCTGCTGGGCCGGCAGGATTTCGACGAACTCGCCGAAATCGCCCCGCAGCGAGCCCCAACCGAGGCGCAGGTGGCGGATCAGTGAGTGGGCCTTGTACTGGGTCAGCACGCCGATGCGGCGGATGCCCGAGTTAATGCAGTTGGAGAGGGTGAAATCGATGATGCGAAACTTCCCGCCGAAGGGCACTGCAGGCTTTGCCCGCCACGTGGTGAGATCCATGAGCCGCGAGCCCCGGCCGCCGGCCAGGATCAGGACCAACGTATTACGGGTCAGGCGGCTGACAAAGCGAGGGGAAGGGCTGGACGACATCGGCGCATCTCCCTGCGGCCAGGAACGAAACATACCCTACTCTGCATGGGCTTTTCCGCCACGTACAGGCCTTTTTGGCTTGGTGTTGGCACCTTCTCGCCTCAGCCCTTTATGCCGGTTACAGTAGTAGAGAACGGCACTGGCGCCACCATGACACGCCACCGGAGGGATCGCCATTACCCGCAAGGACCCCACCGCCGACGACCGCCGGCGCATCACCGAGGCGCGCCACCACGACCCCTTCGCCTTTCTTGGCGGTCCCCACGGGCCGAAGCGGACGGTGCGCGTCTACGACCCCCACGCCGAAGCGGTCGCCTTCGAGGACGGCACCAAACTGCCGCGCCGGCCCGGCAGCGACTTTTTCGAAGGGCCACTGCCGGCGGGACTCTCCGCCCCCTACCGCCTGCGCCGGACCAGTCAGGACGGCGCAGCGCATACGGCGCACGATCCTTACGCCTTTGGCCCGGCGCTGCCGGACTACGATCTCCACCTCTTCGGTGAGGGGCGCCACTACCACGCCCAGCGCTTCCTGGGCGCCCATCCGCTGGAGCACGAGGGCGTCCCCGGCGTCCGCTTCGCCGTCTGGGCGCCCAACGCCGAACGGGTCAGCGTCGTCGGCGACTTCAACCGCTGGGACGGGCGCTGCCACCCGATGCGGGTGCGCGGCGGCAGCGGCGTCTGGGAGCTTTTCATTCCCGGCCTGCCGGACGGTTCCCTCTACAAGTTCGAACTGCGCAACCGCGACAGCGGCGCGGTTCTGGTCAAGACCGATCCCTACGGCCGCCGCTACCAGCTGCGCCCGGACAGCGCCGCGGTGGTCGAGCCGCCGGCGGATTACGCCTGGAATGATCGCGAGTGGATGGCCGCCCGCCGGGAAGATCAGTGGCAATCGATCCCCATCTCGATCTACGAGGTCCACCTCGGCTCGTGGCAGCGGGCCGGCGACGGCAGCTTCCTCGACTATCGCACCCTGGCCCACCGCTTGGTCGACCACGTCCTGGCCACCGGCTTCACCCATATCGAACTGCTGCCGATCACCGAACACCCATTCGACGGTTCGTGGGGTTATCAAACCACCGGCTACTTCGCCCCCACCACCCGTTTCGGCGCCCCCGACGACTTCCGTTACTTCGTCGATCACTGCCACCGCCACGGCATCGGGGTGATCCTCGACTGGGTGCCGGCCCACTTCCCCCGCGACGACTGGGCGCTGGCCAACTTCGACGGCACGCCGCTCTATGAGCACGCCGACCCGCGCCGCGGCGAGCACCGCGATTGGGGCACGCTGATCTTCAACTTCGGCCGCAACGAGGTCCGCAACTTTCTTACCGCCAGCGCCCTCTACTGGCTGGAGGAGTTCCATATCGACGGGCTGCGGGTGGACGCGGTCGCCTCGATGCTCTATCTCGACTATTCACGGGATGAGGGCGACTGGGTGCCGAACATCCACGGCGGCAATGAGAACCTGGAGGCCATCGACTTTCTGCAGGAACTCAACCGCATCACACACGGTGAACAGCCGGGGACGATGATCATGGCCGAGGAGTCCACCTCGTGGCCCCAGGTCACCCGCCCCACCTGGCTCGGCGGCCTCGGCTTCACGATGAAGTGGAACATGGGGTGGATGCACGACACCCTGACCTACATGGGCGAGGACCCGATCCACCGCCGCTACCACCACGACCAACTCACCTTCGGCATGCTCTACGCCTTCACCGAGAACTTCGTGCTGCCGTTCAGCCACGATGAGGTGGTCCACGGCAAGCGGAGCTTGCTCTGGCGCATGCCGGGCGACGAGTGGCAGCGCTTCGCCAACCTGCGCCTGCTCTACGCCTACCAGTTCACCTATCCAGGCAAGAAGCTGCTCTTCATGGGCTGCGAATTCGGCCAGGGCAACGAGTGGAACGCCGAGGCGGCGCTGGACTGGTACGTCCTCGACTACCCGTTGCACCAGGGGGTGCTGCGTCTCGTCGGCGACCTTAACGCCCTCTACCGGGAGGTACCGGCGCTGCACCGGCACGACTTCGACGAGCACGGCTTCGCCTGGATCGACTGCCACGACACCGAGCAGTCGGCCATCAGCTACCTGCGTCGCGACGGGGGCCACGACGGGGAGGCCACGCCGCCGGCGGCCACCGTGCTCAACTTCACCCCGGTCCCCCGCCACGACTACCGGCTCGGCGTCCCGGCGCCGGGCTACTGGCGGGAGCGGCTCAACACCGATTCGACCCACTACGGCGGCACGAACCTGGGCAACGGCGGCGGCGTATGGGCCGAGGCCGTCCCGTGGATGGGACACCCGTGGTCGGTGGTATTGACCCTACCGCCGCTGGCCGGGGTGGTGCTGTCACCGGAAGCCGGCCCATGAAGATTCTCTTTACCGCCTCCGAGGCGTGGCCGCTGGTGAAGACCGGCGGGCTGGGCGATGTGGCCCACGGCCTCACCCACGCCCTGCGGGAACGCCGCCACGACGTGCGCCTGTTGCTGCCGGCCCACCCCGATGCGGTGGCCGGCCTGGAGGGCCGTATTCGCCGCCACGCCCTGACCCTGGACCAGCGGCCGTTCACACTCATCGAGGGGCGGCTGCCCGGTACCCGCGTCACCACCTGGCTGCTGGACGACCCGCCGCTCTTCGCCCGCGCCGGCAACCCGTACACCACCGAGGACGGCGACCCGTGGCCCGACAACGCCCGCCGCTACCACCGCCTGAGCCGGGTGGCGGCGGCCCTGGCCGCCGGCGAGCTGCTGCCGTGGCAGGCGGCGGTGCTCCACGCCCATGACTGGCAGACGGCCCTGGCGCCGTTCCTCCTCCAGCGGCGGCCCGTCCCCCGCCCGGCCACTGTCTTCACCATTCACAACCTGGCCTACCGCGGCCTCTTCCCGGCGGAGACCCACACCCGCCTCGGGCTACCGCCGGAGGCGTGGACGCCCGAAGGCCTGGAGTTCCACGGCCGACTCGCCTTTATCAAGGGCGGCCTGGCCTACGCCGACGCCATCACCACCGTCAGCCCCACCTACGCCCGGGAGATCCAGACCCCGGCCTTCGGCTGCGGCCTGGACGGCCTGCTGCGCCACCGGTCCGGGGTGCTCCACGGCATCGTCAACGGTATCGACACCACGGTCTGGAACCCGGCCGCCGACCCCCACCTGGCGGCCTGCTACCGGAAACCCGACCCGGCGGCCCGGGCCGCCAACCGCGCCGCCCTTGCCCAACGGATCGGCCTCGACGGCGATACCGGCGAGAGGAGCGGCCCGCTACTCGGCTTCGTCGGGCGGCTGGTGGAACAGAAGGGTGTCGACCTGATCCTCGCCGCCCTCCCCCGGCTGTTGGCCGGCGGCGCGCGCCTCGCCTTGCTCGGCTCGGGGGAACGGGAGTTGGAGGAGGCGCTGCGCCAAGCCGCCCGGCACTATCCGGGCCGGGTCGGCGTCCATATCGGCTACGACGAGGGGCTGGCTCATCTGATCGAGGGGGGCTGCGATCTCTTTCTGATGCCCTCCCGCTTCGAGCCATGCGGCCTCAACCAGCTCTACTCCCTGCGCTACGGCACCCCGCCGGTGGTCACGGCCACCGGCGGACTGGCCGACACCGTCATGGACGTGGACACCGACCCCACCGCCGGCAACGGCTTTCACCTTCCCGCCGCCAACGCCGGCGCCCTGGCGGCCACAGTGGAACGGGCCACCGCCCATTGGCGGCGACCGGCGGCGTGGAAGCGCATCCAGGCGCGGGGAATGGGCGGAGACTACTCCTGGGACGCCTCGGCGGAGGCGTACCTGCGGCTCTACCGCAACACCCCTGGCAATAACGGATCATGAGTACGCGACTGTTATGAACGAAACCACCTTCTCTCTGGAGGTCCGGCCGAATATCCCGCCGCGGCTTGAGCGCCTGCACGACCTGGCGAACAACCTGCTCTACTCCTGGGAGCGCCGGGTTCGCGGCCTCTTCTACCGCCTCGACCAACCCCTCTGGGAGGCGTGCGGCCACAATCCGAAGCTCTTCCTCCGCCGGGTGTCCCAAGAGGTACTGGAACAGGCGGCGGAAGATCGGGCCTTCATGGAGGACTACAATCGCACCCTCTCCGCCTTCGACACCTACCTGGAAGAGTCCCCCACCGACCACATTGCCTCCTACCTCGATCCGGAGCGAGACCTGGTGGCCTACTTCTGCGCCGAATTCGGCTTCCACGAAAGCCTGCCCATCTACTCCGGCGGCCTCGGCATCCTGGCTGGTGACCACTGTAAGGCGGCCAGCGACCTCTGCCTGCCGTTTGTCGGCGTCGGCCTCCTCTACCGCCAGGGGTACTTCGACCAGACCATCGACAACCAGGGCCGTCAGGTGGCCCACTACCACCCCACCGACTTCACCACCCTGGCGGTGCGGCCGTGCATGGGCGAAGACGGCGGAGAATTGCGAGTGGCCGTGGAGCTCCCCGGCCGGACGGTACTACTGCGGGTCTGGGAGGCCCAAGCCGGCCGTATCCGCCTCTACCTGCTGGACAGCGACCTGCCCGAGAACAGCGAAGCCGACGACCGCTCCATCACCTATCAGCTCTACGGTGGCGGCACCGAGACCCGCATCCAGCAGGAGATCTGCCTGGGCATCGGCGGCGTTCGCGCCCTACGCGCCCTAGGGCTGGCGCCCACCGTGTGGCATATCAATGAGGGCCACTCCGCGTTCCAGGTGGTGGAGCGCTGCCGGGAGCTGGTGGCCGAGGGCCACGCCTTCGACACCGCCCTGGAAGCAGTGGCCGGCGGCACCGTCTTCACCACCCACACCCCAGTCCCCGCGGGCCACGACATCTTCGAACGGGAGATGATGGAAACGTACTTCGCCGGAACGGCCGAGGCCCTGGGCATCGACCTGGCCCGTTTTCTCGCCCTGGGGGAGAACGCCGTCCGTAACGGCGCCTTCAACATGACCGCCCTGGCCCTGCGCGGCTCCCGCTTCCACAACGGCGTCAGCCGCATCCACGGGCGGGTGGCTTCGGAGATGGAGGCCGGTATCTGGCCGCAGATCCCGCTGCGCGAGAACCCGCTGCGCTACGTCACCAATGGCATCCACGTCCCCACCTTCCTGGCGCGGGAGTGGGGCAACCTCTTCGACATGCGGCTGCGCCAATGGCGTAACGAAATGCTCAACGAGGACTTCTGGCAGGTGGTCGATGAGATTCCGGACCACCGCTACTGGAGCCTGCGCCAAAGCCTGAAGACCGAGATGCTGGAGGGCGTCGCCGCCCGCGCCGAGCACCAATTCCGGCGCAACGGCCTCTCCGCAGCGATGATCAAGCGCATCACGCGCCACGTCCGCCAGACCGAGGGCGACATGCTGGTCATCGGCTTCGCCCGGCGGTTCGCCACCTACAAGCGAGCGCCGCTGATCTTCACCCATCTGGAGCAGCTCAAGGAACTGCTCAACGACCCAGAGCGACCGGCCCTGCTGATCTTCGCCGGCAAGGCCCACCCACGCGACGAGCCCGGCCAGGCCATCATCCATCACATCCATGAACTGTCCCTCGACCCCGACTTCATCGGCAAGATCCTGCTGCTGGAGGGCTACGACATGGCCCTGGCCCGCCTGCTGGTCACCGGCGTCGACGTCTGGCTTAACAACCCGGAGTACCCGCTGGAGGCGTGCGGCACCTCCGGCCAGAAGGCCGGCGTCAACGGCGTCATCAACCTCTCGGTGCTCGACGGCTGGTGGGGCGAGGGCTACGACGGCGAGAACGGCTGGGCCATCACCCCCCATGAGCCCGGCTTCGACCCCCACTACCGCGACCACGAAGAGGCGCGCGACCTGCTCAATATCCTGTCCGAAAAGGTGCTGCCCCTCTACTACGACCGGGGCAAGCAAGGCTACTCCACCGGTTGGGTGCGCAAGTCGAAGGCGTCGATGCGCACCACCATCCCCCGGTTCAACGCCCAGCGGATGGTCATGGACTACGTGCGCGGCTTCTACGGCCCGGCCCGGGACCAGAACGCCCGCTTCATGGCTGACGGGTTGAAAGCGGCCAAGGAGCTGGCCGAGTGGAAGGCGCGGGTCCTCGACTGCTGGGACGGCGTCTGGATGCAGCGGCAGGACGAAGCGCCGGCAGCCATCCGGCACGGCGAGAGCCTGCCAATCCGGGTCAAGGCCCACCTCAACGGCCTCAGCCCCGAAGACGTCACCGTGGAGTGCCTGGTAACGACCGCCCCGGACGGCGATGACCCGGAGGCGATGGAACGCTTCGCACTGACCGCCGCGGAAGTGGCGGAGGACGGCAACCACGTCTTCTCGCTGGACCTGGAACCGCATCTGCCCGGACTCCAGTACTACAAGCTGCGCATCTACCCCAGCCACCCGGCGTGCAGCCACCCGTTTGAGTTGGGGAGGATGGTTTGGCTGTAGCGCGCCAAGGGGCATGGTGAGAAGGAAAGCGGCGTGCCGGTAACGGGGATAACGACCAGCACTTCGTGAGCCACGTGCGGAGCCTAGGCTGATTTGTGCAATTCAATGGTGATCATGGGCTTGTCCTGCGATAGGCGTTGGGGACAGTCATTATTGCCTTCTGGTATTGAAGGTAGGCACAAACAGGGCTAGCGTTTTACCTAAGTGCCTACAGGCCCCGCTTTGTAGTCGATGCTCAAAACCACACCGCCAGGGAAGGTTTCCTGCACTGCAACAATCTTCTGTACGCGGCTTGGTAACTCATACGGGGCCTGAAATTACTCCCGAAGCCCTGATCGCCATGAGACGGTGCACGGACCGGGACGCAATCAGACACTGGCAACAGACTGTCGAGGAACGCTGGCGGGACAAAGACGATGGCTAGAAAAGAGACCGATACCTGGGCAACCGCCACCTTCGAAGGCGTTCGGCGCCTCCGGATCCGGGAAATGCTGCGGCGCTCCGCTCGCGAGCGGCTGGAAGCCATGATCGAACTCGAACAAACGGCGAACCATCTGTCCGCTGCACCGCGGGTAAGTGGAAATAGACGATGGTGATGGAGGACGCGCGAAGGGCGTCGTCACTGACCACGACCAGGGTACCTCCTCCTGCGTGCCCTAGCTCCCACACAGATCGCGAAGGGAGCTTCTCAAGTCATCGCAACTGACTCCCACATCCAATGCCAGGATATGCACCTGAGCCATCCACCTGCTAATGTGTTTGGAGAATGTAAATCTCAGACTCCTTTATTTGATGACTAGTATTTGGTGATCTAATCGTGGGCAGCATGGAGAACAGCGATTGCAGCCAAGGAGGGAAGCCCACGGACTCCGCTGGGGAGAGGCAGCCCTACCTTTGGGGCAAACTCCACAAAGGTCCCGCTGGTGAGGTGGAGGCTTGGCTCCCACTGGCAGACCATTGCACCGACGTAGCCTTCGTATTCTTGGCCTTATGCCGCACAAACGCGGCGCACCGAGCCCTGAGCCAGGCCATCGGCCATGCCCCTACCCCCGTTCACCTAGAAAGGCTCGCGGCCCTGGCTTTTCTTCATGACATAGGCAAGTGCAACCATGGTTTCCAAGCCAAAGCACGCCGGGAGCCTCGGGACACAGCCGGGCATGTCCATGAAATATCGGCACTGCTATACGATCCAGACCTTCAAAAACGGCTGTTGGACAGTCTTGGGTTCGACGAAATAGCTAGCTGGTTCGACGATGCTGAGGGCACGCTAGGCATGCTATTGGCCAGCATCTCCCACCATGGAAAGCCGATCAAACTGGACCACACAGAAACGAACCGGTACCGCCGTTACTGGCTACCCCGAGACGGCATTGACCCCCTCGAGGACCTGACTAACCTTACCCTTACCGTAAGGCAAGCCTTCCCGCAGGCCTTTACCGGAGATGCATCTCCCCTCTCCCCCACTCCTGAACTTCAGCACCGCTTTGCTGGCCTGGTTATGCTGGCCGATTGGATCGGTTCCCATGAAGGCTTTTTTCCATTCCGCCATGGACCTGAATGCAGGGCTGCGTTTGCGCAGCGCGCCGCCAGCGAGGCAATCACAACAATCGGACTCAACAGTCAGCCCTTCCGCTCCCGTCTAGACCCTCGCGCAGGCTTTACCGACCTGTTTCCCGGTTTTAGCCCGACGGCCCTGCAGGCTGCGCTCATGGATCCGCCCAACGTGCCGGTGATGATTGCGGAGTCCGATACCGGCTCTGGCAAAACCGAGGCCGCTCTAGCCTGCTTCTTCCAATTGTTCGCGCGAGGTGAGGTGGATTCCCTCTACTTCGCGCTCCCCACTCGGGTGGCGGCGCGGGAACTGTATGAACGCATCCTCCTCTTTGTAAAGGAGGTATTCAGGGACAACGCGCCACCAGTGTTGCTAGCCGTGCCGGGCTACGCAAAAGTCGATGGTGAACAAGCGCTACCTTCGGAGGACAACCTCTGGCAGGATGACGAAACCCTACGCCGACGGGAGCGTGCCTGGGCTGCTGAGCGGCCCAAGCGCTTTCTCGCAGCGCCGATCGCTGTGGGCACAGTGGATCAGGCGCTGATGGCTACGATGCAGGTCAACCACGCCCACCTCAGGGCCGTCTGCCTGGAGCGCTCGTTGCTGGTGGTGGATGAGGTCCACGCCTCGGATACCTATATGCGTGGCCTTCTCCGCGCATTGCTCGATCACCACACCAGATCCGGTGCCCGGGCGCTGCTTCTCTCCGCCACTCTCAGTGCTGATGCCCGGGAGGCTTTCCTCACACCACAAAGTGCGGTGCCCGTAGTTCCATCGTTCAGTGAAGCCATCCAAAGCCCTTACCCCGCTCTAACCGGCAGCGGGAGCGCCCCCACCCCGATTGGAGGTGTCGGGACCCGCCAGAAAGCTGTACAACTTGAACCGGCACCATACCTCGCGGAACCAAAGGCACTACAGCCCCGGGTCGCAGAGGCCCTCCGTGCGGGCGCCCGGGTGCTAGTGGTCCTCAACACGGTCGCCCGAGCCATTGACTTCCTACGGGCAGCGGAAGCGGACCCCGTGGTTGCCCGCACGCTCTTCTGCGTCAACAATCAAACCTGCCCCCACCATGGCCGCTTTGCCCGCGCCGACAGACTCATCCTGGACAGGGAGGTCAGCCGCGTGTTCGGGAAAGGATCCCCTGACGGTGCGCTGCTGCTCGTCGGCACCCAGACACTGGAGCAAAGCCTGGACATCGACGCAGACTGGCTCATCACGGATCTCTGCCCCATGGATGTTCTCCTTCAGCGCATTGGCCGGCTGCATCGCCACACGCGACGTCGCCCTCCCGGTTTTGATACACCTACGTGTACTGTGCTGATGCCTGCGGAACCCAGTCTTGAAGCTTGGTTCGACGCCAAGGGAAGGCTCCACGGCCTCGCCGGGCTGGGGAGGGTTTACCCCGATCTGCGCATAGCCCAGCTCACCATCGAGCGCATCGGCGCTGGCTGTACCATCCGTATCCCGGACGACAACCGGGAACTGATTGAGACCACAGTCCATCCCGAACGCCTCGCACGTTTCACCGGCCCACCATGGGACGGACACCAGCAACAACTGCTGGGCACCGCCACGGCACACGGGCTCGCTGCACGGACCGCCCTAATGCCTTGGCATCAGCCTTTTGGACCGGAACTCCGTTTCGGGGATTTTGATGAGAGGCTCGCCACGCGGTTGGGGCTCGAGGACCGGCGCCTATCCCTGGACCCGCCAATCACCAGCCCGTTTGGCCAAACACTGCATGAACTGCCCGTTCCCGGCTGGATGGCCGGAGACACTGACGCCACCGCGCCAGAGGCCGCACCTGACGCGACCCGTGATGTCGTGACCTTCCGTTACGGTGGCCGTGACTACCGCTATACCCGATTCGGACTGGAGCTCGACCGATGAACGCCAACCTCCTCACTGACAATGTTTTCGGCATCCTAACGCCCGACCAACAACACCGCCGGCTGTCGCTCCCCGGCCTACTCGCCGCGCTGGCTCGGGGGGAGGTAGAGAGCCTCACGGGGGTGCAGCGCCATCAAATAGATGCATTTCACATCTTTCTTTGTTACCTCTCGGCCGCCGCCCTGGAGTGCGCCGACCAGCCCGACCCCCCGCAGGAGGAGGACCGATGGAAACAGTCGTTGCGTTTGTTGAGCGACTACGCGGACGACTGCGCATGGACGCTTGCAGTCGATGGCCCAGGCAAGCCGGCGTTCATGCAGCCCCCGATACCAAGCAACGATCTGGCCGGCTACAAACCCAAGGCCGCCACTCCCGATGAACTCGATGTACTGCAAACCGCGAAAAACCACGATTTGAAAGCTTCGCGTCTAACGCATGCGAGCCCGGAAGACTGGGCACTGGCACTGATCTCGTCACAGACGATGAGCGGGTTCCTGGGTCAGGGCAATTATGGCATAAGCAGAATGAATGGCGGCTTCGGCGTGAGGGTCTGCGTAGGCGTCAACCGCACCCTCCAACCATCTGAGCGCTGGCGGGAAGACCTAGCCCGACTCAACGCACAAAGGACCCACCTGACCCAGCCACCTTGGCCGTTTCGCGACGACGGCCATTTGCTGCTTTGGACTCTGCCCTGGGATGGCCAGACAAGCATTGGACTCGAGACGCTGCATCCATATTTTATCGAGATCTGCCGCCTCGTCCGCCTCGTTTCGAAGCCAACGGGCATCGCCGCACTTGGGAAACCCACCAAGGCCGCCCGCATTGCCGGTGGCAAAGAACTCGCCGGCAACGTCGGTGACGGATGGACCCCGATACACCGGAAAAAGGGCAGCGCGTTAACTCCCAGTGCCCGCGGTTTTCATCCCGATATGCTGCGGGACCTAATCATCACACAGACCGAATATCTCCTAGCGCCCATGCAAGAGTTGCCCAGCGGCGATGGTGCCGCCATCTTTCACGCCAGCGCACTGGTTCGCGGCCAGGGCACCACCGACGGCTTCCATGAAGTGAACATCCCGATCGACAGCAAGGCCAAGCGGCTTTTACTGCTGGGCGGCGAGCCAGCGGATCACCTGGGCCGTCGGTCCGAGTGGGCCATCGACGCCGCCCGGAACCTGAGAAGCCGAGTCCTTCGGCCCGCGCTTTTCACTCTTCTGGAGGGCGGTCCGGAGGGTTGGCCCGACACCAATCGACGGGAGGCTGGCCAATGGACGGCCGTTTGGCTGGGTGAGTATGACGAAGGCTGGGCCGATGCCTATTTTCCATGGCTCTGGAGCTCGATCGAAGTCAACAGTGAACCCGACGCCCGAGCCGACTGGGTGGCTCGCCTAAGCCAACTAGCGGAGAACATCCTTGAACACGCCTTCGGGGCAGCACCCCAACGCACTGGACGCCGTTATCGCGCCCAAGTCCGCGCCAGCGGACTGTTCAGGGGGGCGCTGTACAAGCACTTCCAGGAGGAGATGGCCCATGGCCGACACTGAGAGGCAGTTCAACACCCCTTCAGAGATGGCGCCACATCTAGCGGCAGCCCTCCACCATCAGGCGTTCCCCAACGGAGACCGGGCTCGCCTCAAGCGTATGGGCGTGACTGGGCCAACACCTCTGGCCTACCACCGCTTCCTGCTCCGGCACATACCCCACCGTTGGCAGCGGGAGGGCCTGGAAATGGGGTGGCGTACCCTAGTCGCTGCACTGGCACGGCAACATCACAACCCCCACGCACCAGATATCTCGCTGGGCCGGGCACTTGCGGATTCAGGCTACTCTGAGGCCCGGCTTGAGAGCCTGTTGGCCGCCGAAGGCCGCGTCCTGGCGACACTCACCCTGCGCGCCGCGACAAGGCTGGCTGCCCAGCGCGCCCGCTGTAACTGGAAAGACACCGCCCGATTGCTCTTCGCATTCGATGATGAGGCCCGCGAGCGCATCAATCGCAAGATCGCCCGGGATTATTACCGTACCGCCACCTCCGCCCCGGGAAGCCAATAAGGAGACGACCATGTTCCTGCAAATCCACACCCTCACATCTTACCATGCCGCCCTACTTAACCGGGACGATGCCGGCCTTGCCAAGCGCATTCCCTTTGGCAGTGCAGAACGTATGCGGGTCTCCTCCCAATGCCTAAAGCGCCACTGGCGGCAGGCCCTGAAAGACGTAATTTCCCTCCCGAGCGGAATCCGCACCCGCCATTTCTTCGAACGAGAGGTCTGCCGACGTGTTATCGCCGAGGGCGTCGAAGACGAGAAGGCGCGTGAATTAACAGGCAAGCTCATCGACGCCGTTATGCACAGCAAAGAGGCCCGCGAGAAAGACTCCCTTTTCCTCAAACAACCTGTCCTTTTCGGCCGACCAGAGGCTGACTACTTCGTCAGTTTGATCACCGAATGTGCCCGTAGCGGTGAAGATCCCGGCTCAACCCTCAAGGATCGGGTCAAGGCGGAGAAAAAGAACTTCCGCGCCCTGCTTCAGGCGGCTGGAGGCAGTGACCTTGAGTCGGGCATAGAGGGCGCCCTGTTCGGGCGTTTCGTCACGTCAGACATCCTTGCCCGCACTGATGCCAGTGTCCACGTCGCCCATGCCTTTACCGTGCATTCCCTGAACAATGAGGTGGACTATTTCACTGTGGTAGACGACCTGAAGGAGCCAGGCGAGGATGCCGGCGCAGCACATGCCGGGGATATGGAACTGGGCGCTGGGCTTTTCTACGGGTACGTCGTGGTGGACGTACCACTGCTCGTCTCAAACCTTTCCGGTTGTGAGCGGCAGGCATGGCGCGAACAGACAGAGGCTTGTGCCGACGCCCGTGATGTCTTGGCGGCCCTGGTACACAGCATCGCAACCGTCTCGCCCGGAGCCAAATTGGGTGCTACGGCTCCCTACGCCCGTACCGACTGTGCGTTGTTGGAGACCGGTACGACCCAGCCCCGTGCCTTGGCAAACGCTTACCTTGAACCCCTGCCAGCGCGGGGCGACCTGATGCAGCAGTCCGTTAATACCATGGGCCATTACCTGAAATCCCTTGATGACATGTTCGGTGAGGAAACCAGTCGCTTCGTCTCTGCTACCAGGGACACAACGTCGCTCCCCTGCGCCCACCGCGGCCCCCTTTCAGAAACGATCGACGGCGCCTTGGATAGCATCTTCGGAGGTCAATGATGCCATGCCTGATCCTACGCCTGGACGCGCCGCTGATGAGTTTCGGCGGAGTATTAGTGGACCAGCATAATCCCACCGACCGCTTCCCAGGCCGATCCATGCTGACCGGCATGCTGGCCAATGCCTTAGGCTGGCACCATCAGGACACCGAGGCCCTGAACAGCCTGCAGGCTCGAATAAGCTATGCCGCACGATGGGACGTGCCACCCGAACCCTTGCGGGACTACCAAACGGTGGATTTAGGACAGACGCACCTGGCAAACCCGGGATGGACCACCCGCGGCGCCCCAGAGCATCGGGAGGGCGGCACGGCGAAGAGGGGCATTCATCAACGAGACCGCCACTATTGGGCGAACGGAGTCATGACCGTTGCGGTCACCGTCCCTCCGGGCGAGCCCAACGTTGCGACCCTGGCGGCTGCCCTGCGCCATCCGGCCCGCCCGCTATTCATCGGGCGTAAGGCATGCCTGCCGGCGGCCCCCGTGCTCCTGCGGGTGCGTGAATCCGACGACGCCTATCACGTACTGGCCAGCGAACCCCGGGATCCTCGCGCAGCGGCAGACACTCGCTTTTTCGAAGCCTGCTGGCCACCTGGAACAACAGCCCCCGCCACCGAGTCCCGGCAACGCCAGAACCGCACGGACGACCGGGATTGGCGAACCCAGGCCCACGTGGGTCTGCGTCCGATGATCACTGGCTACCTCACGGAGGTGCCCCCATGCACATGATCGACCTTCGACTGCGGCCTGAGAAGCTCATCGCTCATGCGCAAGACCAGGGCCATAACCGCAGCCGAGACGAGGACCTGGGCTATGCCGTCCACAGCTGGTTGCGCGCCACGCTGGGCAAGCACAGCCCGACCAGCTTCCGGCTGATCGATACCCGGGAGGGTAGTCTGCGGTTGTTGGGTTATGGCCCCAGCGACGCGCAAACTCTCTGTGAGCACGCCACCACCTTTGCCGACCCGAGTGCAGCGAACGCTTGCGATTGGAATACTGCAGCGAGCAAGGATATGGGGAGTATTCGCTGGCGCGTTGGTCAGCGCCTCGGTTTTGAGTGTCGGCTCTGCCCAGTGGTGAGAGGAAAGTCCGGCGAGCGGGACGCCTTTCTCGCGGCACTCCCGGAAGGAAAGGAACCGGCTGACACCACACGCAGCGAGATCTACCACAGCTGGACTGCTGACCGCCTGCACCCGGCAGTGGAACTGGAAGACACTAGCTTTAAGCTTAAGGCCTTCCGGCTCGTCTCCACATGGCGCCAGGGCGCGGCAGGCCAGGGCGGACGCCGACGGGGAAGACGCGTCTCGTTCGCCCGGATGCCTTGGTCACCGGCAGACTCACGGTACGCGACCCCGATACCTTCGCCACCCTGGTGGCGCGGGGCGTTGGCCGACACCGAGCCTTCGGCTTCGGAATGCTGCTGCTTCGACCGGCATGAGCGAGGGAGGTTTCCTACCAGGGCGCCTCGGCCTTTCCGGTGCCCGTATTCCTCACGTGGATCGTCATGGCTTGCTGTGGCTGACACGCGGACGGCTGTACGTAGAGGATGGCACGCTGCATTTCACGGCAGCAGAGTCCGAAGACCTGGCCGCCGGTGATTATGCGATTCCGTACCAAGGCCTCTCAATGATTCTGCTCGGCCCTGGCAGTACGGTCACGCACGATGTATTACGCCTCCTTGCACGCCACGGGACGCTGTTGGCCGCTATTGGCGGGGGTGGCACCAAATACTACACGGCTCCGCCAATGGGCCAAGGCCGCTCAGATGTGGCCCGGCGCCACGCCACGCTTTGGGCGAACAAAACCCAACGGCTCGACGTCGCACGACGCATGTACGCCTTTCGCTTCGGGCGCGTGCTTCCTCATAAAGACATCGCTGTACTGCGCGGCATTGAAGGCGGACGCATCAAGGAGCTCTACCGGGTGGAAGCCAGCCGCTTCGGCATTCCTTGGAAGGGGCGCCGTTACAATCGCAACAACCCATCTGCAGCGGACGTCCCCAACCAGGCCATCAACCATGCGGCAACGTTCGTGGAGGCCGCCGCAGACATTGCTGTGGCCGCCACCGGCGCGCTGCCACCGCTCGGCTTTATCCATGAGGAATCGAGTAACGCTTTTACACTGGACATTGCCGACCTCTACCGGGGCGAAATCACCGTCCCGTTGGCATTCCAGGCCGCCCGAAAGGTTCTTGACGACCCGACCCTCAGTATCGAACGCACCTTGCGCCGAGACGCGGCGAGCGCATTTCAACGCCATAAAGTCATCCCGAAGATGATCGATCGAATAAAGGACCTGATCAATGCCGATGACAATGGTCGTAACACGTAACGTTAGTGACCGCACCCGCGGCTTCCTCGCATCCTCCATGCTGGAACTCGCGCCGGGTGTTTACAGTGCACCCCGCCTGTCCGCTGCCGTACGCGTGCGGATCTGGAACGTGTTGGAAGACTGGTGGCCCTATGAGCAAGACGCCTCCGTCATCATGGTCTGGGCGGATCAAAACACACCTGGCGGACAGGCTGTCGCAACTCTGGGCATGCCCTCAGTAGCCCTTGAGGAGATTGATGGCATCGTGCTCGCGCGCCGCCCAAATTAACACTCGGTCTTTAACAATTCAGTAAATTCAGCCTATTATCGTCTAGAGGCTCCCCCGCGCCTGCGGGGATAGACCCCGGAGTTGTCGACGCAGCAGCTCTACCTCGACGGCTCCCCCGCGCCTGCGGGGATAGACCCGCGGTTGCCATATCCGATGAGGTGATTCGGTAGGCTCCCCCGCGCCTGCGGGGATAGACCGTAGATCTCGATCTGCCTATGGCCAGTAGCGCCGGCTCCCCCGCGCCTGCGGGGATAGACCCATCACCGGCCCGGTGCGGCGCGTGCAGAACCGGGCTCCCCCGCGCCTGCGGGGATAGACCCGTCTGGGAATGGCAGAGCGGCCTCAAGCTGGTGGCTCCCCCGCGCCTGCGGGGATAGACCCGATCCATGCCGGCACCGGCGGCGGCGAGGGCTGGCTCCCCCGCGCCTGCGGGGATAGACCCCACAGCCCCAATTCCCTGCCAGCTCGCTGCCGGGCTCCCCCGCGCCTGCGGGGATAGACCTCGCTGCCGCTGCAGCTCTTTGCCGAGCAAGCCGGCTCCCCCGCGCCTGCGGGGATAGACCTGTAGTGTATTTCTTCCCACCCGCCGTGGTAATGGCTCCCCCGCGCCTGCGGGGATAGACCCCTGGAAGGCGAGCTGATCCAGCTACAGAACGAGGCTCCCCCGCGCCTGCGGGGATAGACCCTTGAACAACCCGCGCTCGAACTCGAACACGAGGGCTCCCCCGCGCCTGCGGGGATAGACCCTTGAGGCACAGCACCAGGAGCGCCTCAGCGAAGGCTCCCCCGCGCCTGCGGGGATAGACCTTGAGTCCATTGAGGTCACCGGCACATTCTTGCGGCTCCCCCGCGCCTGCGGGGATAGACCCTGGAAGAGAACCGGCACAAAGAGAGGCTAGAAGGCTCCCCCGCGCCTGCGGGGATAGACCTCAGACTGCCACACAGGATAGCACCGAAGACGAGGCTCCCCCGCGCCTGCGGGGATAGACCTGGGTCAGCGAGCGGGCGGGCCTGGCACTGTCAGGCTCCCCCGCGCCTGCGGGGATAGACCTTTTATCAGCACCGAGTGGGGCAGTCTGGCGAAGGCTCCCCCGCGCCTGCGGGGATAGACCTTATCGGAGTAGAGCCCGGCGCGTCCGATAGCGGGCTCCCCCGCGCCTGCGGGGATAGACCTGGAAGGTGTGAGCTGGGCCGGGATGGTGGCGTGGCTCCCCCGCGCCTGCGGGGATAGACCCTGCAGTCCGAAGAGCAGACCCCGGACGGCTCCGGCTCCCCCGCGCCTGCGGGGATAGACCCCACTCCAGTTCGGCTGCGATGCCTTTCCAGAAGGCTCCCCCGCGCCTGCGGGGATAGACCCCACGGGCGTTCCGCCATGCGGCGCGTCCCGAAGGCTCCCCCGCGCCTGCGGGGATAGACCTAGGTCCGTGTGGATATGCACGCTCATGCCTGCGGCTCCCCCGCGCCTGCGGGGATAGACCCGTGGCAACGCCGCTCAAGCACGACTTTGAAGTGGCTCCCCCGCGCCTGCGGGGATAGACCCAGTGATGGAAAAACATTCGTGGCCGATATTCCGGCTCCCCCGCGCCTGCGGGGATAGACCTCAATATCGCCGTCGGCCAGCCCGAGCAGGCCCGGCTCCCCCGCGCCTGCGGGGATAGACCTTTCACCATCGAGGATTGCGCAGACGAACTGAAGGCTCCCCCGCGCCTGCGGGGATAGACCTCGACCTTCCTCGGTCCAACTTCTCGGGTCTGGGGCTCCCCCGCGCCTGCGGGGATAGACCCGTGGCTAGAAACTCGGGGTGGGCCTTCTCCCAGGCTCCCCCGCGCCTGCGGGGATAGACCCGAAAAGACCGAGGCGCACGGTGCGCCGAGTGGGGCTCCCCCGCGCCTGCGGGGATAGACCCCTGCCCCCGGGCAAGAAGCACAAGCCCAACGTGGCTCCCCCGCGCCTGCGGGGATAGACCCCGGCAGGGAGTTGACGCGGGATGCCCAGGGAGGGCTCCCCCGCGCCTGCGGGGATAGACCCCTGACCAGCCAGCTATGGGCCAATGTCTACCTGGCTCCCCCGCGCCTGCGGGGATAGACCCCTGCCGGGGCAGATTGAGCAGTTTGCCTCCGGGGCTCCCCCGCGCCTGCGGGGATAGACCCTTTACCCCTAAAGCAACTGAAGCAACTGACTTTGGCTCCCCCGCGCCTGCGGGGATAGACCCGTCCAGCGAATCTCCTGCGCGCCGCTGATATCGGCTCCCCCGCGCCTGCGGGGATAGACCCCTTAAGCAATTTGGCATTAACGCCAATCGCGAGGCTCCCCCGCGCCTGCGGGGATAGACCTTACCGTGATCGAACAAGCGCAACATGCGGCCGGGCTCCCCCGCGCCTGCGGGGATAGACCCTAGAGCGCGAGATGGAAGAGGCGCACCAAGAGGGCTCCCCCGCGCCTGCGGGGATAGACCTCGGACACCTCCACGTACTGGAATACGCTCTCTGGCTCCCCCGCGCCTGCGGGGATAGACCGTCGAGGCGCAGAATACCGGCGGCGGCCTCGAGGGCTCCCCCGCGCCTGCGGGGATAGACCCACCGCCAGCGCGCAGGAAATGGGCGATAACGGGGCTCCCCCGCGCCTGCGGGGATAGACCCGGCAAGGGGTTGCGTTACGGCTTAGTGTTGCTGGCTCCCCCGCGCCTGCGGGGATAGACCCTCCAGCGTACCCCCCGGCGGAATGATGCGCTTGGCTCCCCCGCGCCTGCGGGGATAGACCTTTGGACCATCATCCACTCTGCACGAGTTTGTTGGCTCCCCCGCGCCTGCGGGGATAGACCCCGGGCTCAAGCCGTACCAATCATCTAAAGGGTGGCTCCCCCGCGCCTGCGGGGATAGACCCTCCCGCGCCTGGCGTGTCAGCAGCCCGACGCGGGCTCCCCCGCGCCTGCGGGGATAGACCCTCCTCCGGGGACTCCCACCGGCGCACGTTGGCGGCTCCCCCGCGCCTGCGGGGATAGACCCTTGACGCGGCATCGAAGCAAGAGTTTATCCGCGGCTCCCCCGCGCCTGCGGGGATAGACCCTGGGCGAGATCCCGCTGCCGGGCCTGACCACCGGCTCCCCCGCGCCTGCGGGGATAGACCCTCGCGGACGGACACCTTGCCGTGCAGCACCTGGGCTCCCCCGCGCCTGCGGGGATAGACCCCACGCAGACGACGAGGGCTACTTCAAGGCCCAGGCTCCCCCGCGCCTGCGGGGATAGACCGGCAAGCAGGCAGAGAGCCGACTGAAGGAGTATGGCTCCCCCGCGCCTGCGGGGATAGACCTGTGCCCCGCCGCGTGGGCGGGGCTGTTTTCTGGGCTCCCCCGCGCCTGCGGGGATAGACCCTGGTCGGTGAGGATCGCATCGATCTGGCCGCTGGCTCCCCCGCGCCTGCGGGGATAGACCCTACCGCGGGCAGCTGATGGTGTCGGTCTGGAAGGCTCCCCCGCGCCTGCGGGGATAGACCCAGGGATGGGGGGCATACTTCCTCCTGACCTCGGGCTCCCCCGCGCCTGCGGGGATAGACCCGAGTTCGACGAGGAGTTCCTGGCCCACCTGGTGGCTCCCCCGCGCCTGCGGGGATAGACCCGTTCACCTCCCGGCTCGGCCACCCCGCGCCAAGGCTCCCCCGCGCCTGCGGGGATAGACCCGCGAGGCTGGTCGGTCAAGCTGTACCCTCGGCGGCTCCCCCGCGCCTGCGGGGATAGACCCTACAAGCCCGGGGCGGTGCCGGTCGCGTGGTGGGCTCCCCCGCGCCTGCGGGGATAGACCCAACCCCAGCAGCCCGCTCGCTCACCCGAGCGCGGCTCCCCCGCGCCTGCGGGGATAGACCTGTCGTTGATCTCGGCGCGCTGGTATTCGTTGCGGCTCCCCCGCGCCTGCGGGGATAGACCCTCCGCAACGCGCACCTTGCCGTGCAGCACCTGGGCTCCCCCGCGCCTGCGGGGATAGACCTCGCCCGGCCCGGACCTCCAGATTAGGGTTCTGGGCTCCCCCGCGCCTGCGGGGATAGACCCGCAGCTGCATGATCTCGAAAGGCGTCCACTTCGGCTCCCTCGCGCCTGCGGGGATAGACCCCAGGCGGCACCAGGTACGGTCTCAGGCTTGGTGGCTCCCCCGCGCCTGCGGGGATAGACCCTCGGGCCATCTCCTGCTCCTCCGTGCTGCCGTGGCTCCCCCGCGCCTGCGGGGATAGACCCCTCTCCACCTGGGCGATGATCCGGCCCCGGGTGGCTCCCCCGCGCCTGCGGGGATAGACCCGGTGTGTGGCTGGTTGTAGGGGATGACGGTACGGCTCCCCCGCGCCTGCGGGGATAGACCGCACCGCGGTGAGGAAGTGGAGGTATGGTCACAGGCTCCCCCGCGCCTGCGGGGATAGACCCTTTGCTGAGGCGGTCGATCCGTACCAGCCGGGGGCTCCCCCGCGCCTGCGGGGATAGACCCCGGCACCGAGTGGCCAGCAGCCTGGTGGTCCAGGCTCCCCCGCGCCTGCGGGGATAGACCTGGAGAGGCTGGTCTTGATATCCAGAAGACGGAGGCTCCCCCGCGCCTGCGGGGATAGACCCCCGCAGTACCCGACCCTCCACATTGACTCCGAGGCTCCCCCGCGCCTGCGGGGATAGACCTGAGGCCGAGTCGAACCCGGAAACCTGGTACTGGGCTCCCCCGCGCCTGCGGGGATAGACCCTGAAGGGGTCAATAATGGATACTTGCCAACTCGGCTCCCCCGCGCCTGCGGGGATAGACCACAGGCCCACGGCAGTCAGCGCCCACTTGATCCGGCTCCCCCGCGCCTGCGGGGATAGACCTCTGTTTCTCCGCGCTCCTGCGCCAGTCTTGCAGGCTCCCCCGCGCCTGCGGGGATAGACCCCGAGTGAGGGCCGGCATCAGGTGTGTTTCCTGCGGCTCCCCCGCGCCTGCGGGGATAGACCCTTGTAAATCGTTTCCTCGAACTCTTCGGCATCGGCTCCCCCGCGCCTGCGGGGATAGACCTTGACCCCAAGACCCCAACCCGGACAACCCGGCGGCTCCCCCGCGCCTGCGGGGATAGACCCGGTGGGCGCCGGTGCCCGAGGGTCCCGCCCGGGGCTCCCCCGCGCCTGCGGGGATAGACCGATATCACCCGTCGCTAGCTCCTCGGGATACCAGGCTCCCCCGCGCCTGCGGGGATAGACCCATTGCAAGTGCTTTTCCCCGGTGTAGTCCCCGGGCTCCCCCGCGCCTGCGGGGATAGACCCCTCACGCAGCGCCTTGATTTCCTGTTCTAGCAGGCTCCCCCGCGCCTGCGGGGATAGACCTAGTTTCACCATCATTACTCACCTCCACCTTAAGGCTCCCCCGCGCCTGCGGGGATAGACCTCTGCAGTACGGGTGCGAGCACCTGCGCCGGCTGGCTCCCCCGCGCCTGCGGGGATAGACCCCGGGCCAAGTTTCCCGGGGCGGCTAGCGTGTTGGCTCCCCCGCGCCTGCGGGGATAGACCCTCGCCGGTGGACTGCGTCGGCGCCTGAGCCTTGGCTCCCCCGCGCCTGCGGGGATAGACCTCTATTAGCCAAGCCCCACTCCGGTAGGGCCTCGGCTCCCCCGCGCCTGCGGGGATAGACCCCGGAAGCCGGACTGGTTGATGAGGGTGGTGACGGCTCCCCCGCCCCTGCGGGGATCGCCCCCCAAGACGGCGATGCTGGACAGGGGACGGGAACAAGAATGAGGATGGCAGGTGCGCCATCCGGCAAGCTAGCCCACCCCGAGACACGCGCTGCAGAGCACTGGAGACCGGTCCGCTCCGTACTCGGATCGGGCTATGCACTACGCGCGGGAAGGCAAGAATGCTGCTTGCCGAACACAGCAATGGGACCGAACTAGGGAGCATCGTAAGCCGCCGCACCGGCCCGATGGCCCGGCGCCGGTTACGGGGTGCGGCCCACCGACGCCTTCGAAGGCCCAGTATACCAGCCAGGACGCTGAGAGATAGCAGGAGCCCAGGCCGTCCAAATCACCGCAGACGACCTCAAACCCCGCCAGGCGCTGGTCTCAAACCATCGCCTCCGCCATATTCCCCTTATCCTCCAACCACCGCCGCCGCTGCGACGCATTGCGCTTGCCCAGCAACTGGGCCATCAACGCCTCGGTGGCCTCGGCGTCGTCCACCATCAATTGCACCAGTCGCCGGGTGTCGGGGGCCATGGTGGTCTCGCGCAATTGCAGCGGGTTCATCTCGCCCAGGCCCTTGAACCGGGTGACGGCCACCTTGCCCTTCAGCTTCTCGGCGGCGATGCGGTCGAGCACGCCCTGGCGCTCGTGCTCGTCCAGGGCGTAGAAGGTCTGTTTGCCCACGTCGATGCGGTAGAGCGGCGGCATGGCCACGAAGACATGGCCGGCGCGCACCAGCGCCGGGAAGTGCTTGAGAAAGAGGGCGCACAGCAGGGTGGCGATGTGGGCGCCGTCGGGGTCGGCGTCGGCGAGAATGCAGATCTTGCCGTAGCGCAGGCCATCGAGCTGCTCTGAGCCTGGGTCGGTGCCCAGGGCCACGGCGATATCGTGCACCTCCTGCGAGGCCATCACCTCGTCGGGCGCGACCTCCCAGGTGTTCAGGATCTTGCCACGCAGGGGCATGACGGCCTGGAACTCGCGGTCGCGGGCCTGTTTGGCGGAGCCGCCGGCGGAGTCGCCCTCCACCAGGAAGAGCTCGGTGCGCGCCGGGTCCTGGGCGGCGCAGTCGGCCAGCTTGCCGGGCAGTGCCGGGCCCTGGGTGACGCGCTTGCGGGCCACCTTGCGGGACGCGCGCATCCGCCGCTGGGCGGCGGAGATGATGAGCTGGACGATGGCCTCGGCGTCCTCCACGTGCTGGTTCAGCCACAGGCTGAAGGCATCCTTAACCACCCCCGAGACGAAGGTGGCGCACTCGCGCGAGGAGAGCCGCTCCTTGGTCTGACCGGAGAACTGCGGGTCCTCCAGCTTGACCGACAACACATAACTGACCCGCTCCCAGACGTCCTCCGGGGTGATACGCACGCCGCGCGGCAACAGATTGCGGAACTCGCAGAACTCGCGGATGGCCTCGGTGAGCCCGGAGCGCAGGCCGTTGACGTGGGTGCCGCCCTGGGCGGTGGGGATGAGGTTGACGTAGCTCTCGGTGATGGCCTCGCCGCCCTCCGGCAGCCAGGTGACGGCCCATTCGGCGGCCTCGTGGTCCGAGCTCATCCGCCCGATGAAGGGCTCGGTGGGCAGGGTCTGCCACTCCTGCAGGGCGCCGCTGAGGTAGTCCTTCAGCCCGTCCTCGTAACACCAGACGGTCTCCTCCTCCGCGGCTTCGTCATAAAAACGCACCACCAGCCCCGGGCAGAGCACCGCCTTGGCGCGCAGCACATGCCGCATCCGCGGGATGGAGAATTTCGGTGAGTCGAAGTACTTGGTGTCGGGCCAAAAGCGCAGCAGGGTGCCGGTGTCCTTCTTGGCCACCTTGCCCACCTCGGTCAGCTCTGAGGTCTTTTCGCCGTGGGCGAAGCTCATCATGTACTCGATGCCACCGCGGCGCACCCGCACCTCCAGCCGCCGGGAGAGGGCATTCACCACCGACACCCCCACGCCGTGCAGGCCGCCGGAGTACTGGTAGTTCTTGCCGGAGAACTTGCCGCCGGCGTGCAGGGTGCCGAGGATGACCTCCACCCCCGGGCGCCCCTGCCCCGGGTGGACGTCCACCGGCATGCCCCGGCCGTCGTCCCGCACCTCCAGGCTGCCGTCGCGGAAAAGGGTGACGTCCACGCGGGTGGCGTGGCCGGCCATCACCTCGTCGACGCTGTTGTCGATGACTTCCTGGGCCAGGTGGTTGGGCCGGCTGGTGTCGGTGTACATGCCCGGGCGCTTGCGCACCGGCTCCAGCCCGGTGAGGACTTCGATATCCGCGGCGTCGTAACGGTTGCTCATGGGCGGGGCGTTGCCTCCTGTTGAACGACAAGCGTGCTGGAGTGTAACGCCGCCACCGGCTCGGCGCTAATGCCCCCGCGTTGACCGCGGCGGCACCGGCGGGTTAGCTTTAGCCGTCTCATGGCCGCGTGGTGCGGCCCGACACCGCTTGGCAAGCCCTGCAGGAAGCCCCATGGATACCCCCTCTTCTGGTTCTGATTCCTTTGATTTCGAGGCCGCGCTGAAAGAGCTGGAAGGCCTGGTCGAGCGCATGGAGCGCGGTGAACTCTCCCTGGAGGAGTCGCTGCGCCAGTTCGAGCGCGGCGTTGAGCTGACCCGCGCCTGCCAGAAGGCGCTGCAGGAGGCGGAGCAGAAAGTGGAAACCCTCATCGGCCAAGGGGCGGACGCCCATGAACAAGCCTTCGAAGATCCGGCACATCGCGACACTTGAACGTGTCAGCCCCACCTGGCGTGCCCGGGTGGAGCAGGCGCTGGACTACTGGTTGCCGGAGGCGCAGACCCACCCCGCGCGCCTGCACCAGGCCATGCGCTATTCCGCGTTGTCCGGCGGCAAGCGGCTGCGCCCGATACTGGTTTTTGCCACCGGGCAGGCCCTGGGCGCGGCCCCCACCCTGCTGGACGGCCCCGCCTGCGCGGTGGAGTGCATCCACGCCTACTCGCTCATCCACGACGACCTGCCGGCCATGGACGACGACGAGCTGCGCCGGGGTCAGCCCACCTGTCACAAGGCCTTCGACGAGGCCACCGCCATTTTGGCCGGGGACGCGCTGCAGACGCTGGCCTTTCACATCCTGGCCCACGACCCGGGGGGGGTGCAGAACAGCCGCGCCCGGCTGCGGATGGTCGAGGTGCTGGCGCTGGCCGCCGGCTCCCGCGGTATGGCGGGGGGGCAGGCCATCGACCTGGCCGCCACCGGGCAGCAACTGGACGTGGCCCAGCTCGAGGATATGCACATCCACAAGACGGGCGCCCTGATCCGGGCCAGCGTGCAGCTCGGCGCCCTGGCCGCCAGCCCGGTGGACGAGGAGCTGCTCCAGCGGCTGGACCATTACGGCAAGTGCATCGGGCTCGCCTTCCAGATCCGCGACGACATCCTGGATGTGGAGGGCGAGACCGAGGCCTTGGGCAAGGCCCGGGGCTCGGACCAGCGCCAGGCCAAGGCCACCTACCCCGCCCTGCTGGGCATGCGCGAGGCCCGCGAGACGGCTGACCGGCTGGTGGAGGACGCCCTGGAGTCGCTGGAGGGGCTGGACCAGAGCGCCGATGTGCTACGCGGCATTGCCGAATACTGCATTGGCCGGAACCACTGAAAACGCGATATAGTATTATTCGTATCTATCGTCGCGTGTGAACACCCCGAGGACCGATCACCATGCCTGAGGCAGAAAAGCTCGCCACCGTCTCCATCGAGGACGTGCAGGCCCGCCAAGACAGCCGCCGCATTCCCATCAACAAGGTGGGGATCAAGGACATCCGCCATCCGGTGCGGGTAGGCGGCCGGGACGGCCAGGAACAGCACACCGTGGCCAATTTCAGCATGTATGTGAACCTGCCTCAGCACTTCAAGGGCACGCACATGTCCCGCTTCGTGCAGATCCTCGAGGGGCACGACACCGAGATTACCGTGCAGTCCTTTCGGGAGATGCTGCACGAGGTGGCCGAGCGGCTGGAGGCCGAATCCGGTCACATCGAGATGGCCTTCCCGCTGTTCGTGCGCAAGACGGCACCGGTCACCGGGGTGCAGAGCCTGATGGACTATCAGGTCGCCTTCATCGGTGAGATCCACGAGGGCGAGCCGGAGCTGGCCATCCGGGTGGTGGTGCCGGTGACCAGCCTCTGCCCCTGCTCCAAGGAGATCTCCCGCTACGGCGCGCACAACCAGCGCTCCCACGTGACGGTCACCGCCAAGACCCGCGATCTGCTCTGGGTGGAGGACCTGATCGACCTGGTCGAGGAGGAGGCCTCCTGCGAGCTCTACGGGCTTCTCAAGCGGCCGGACGAGAAGTACGTCACCGAGCGCGCTTACGAGAACCCCAAGTTCGTCGAGGACCTGGTGCGCGATGTGGCCATCCGCCTCAACGACGAGGACCGGGTGCTGGCCTACAACGTGACGGCCGAGAACTTCGAGTCCATCCACAACCACTCCGCCTTCGCCGAGATCGAACACGACAAGACCGGCGAACCCCGGCGCTGAGGCCTGCCCGCGGCGCGCACCTGCCCTGCCCGGCCCTCTGCCGGGCAATATCCGGTGGCTGTGGTTACAATGTGGCCAACGGCAGCACCGGTGACGGAAGGGACAGGGCCTCAATTGAAGAAACTGCTGATCGCCACCCTGCTGGCCGTCGTGCCCCCGGCCGCCATGGCCGGGCAGGACGCCAGCCTGGTCGACATTTACCAAAACGCACTGGATTACAACGCGCGCTTCGCCGCCGAACAGGACCGGCTGCGCGCGCGCCGCGAAGTGCTGCCCCAGGCCCGCTCCGCCTTCCTGCCCGAGATCGGCGTAGAGGCCCAGTGGGGTTACACCGACGAGCGCACCCGGCTGGACCTGGGCCTGGACGAGGCCGTCGGCCCGGCAGCCGATCTGGCCGCCGCCCTCGGTATCTCCGAGCGTTTCGATAGCCGCTTCGAGACCCGACAGGGGGCGGTGCAGGTGGTGCAGCCGCTCTACCGTGGCGAGAATTTCGCCCGGCTGGAGCAGGCGCGCAGCCAGGTCTCCGCCGCTGAACTGGCCTTGGAGCTGGCACACCAGGACCTGATCCTGCAGGTGGCCGAGGCCTATTTTCAGCTCCAGCTCGGCAACGAGACCGTCCGCCTGACCGAGGCCGAACTGGCGTCCGTGAACGCCCAACTTGAGCGGGCACGCCACAATCTGGAGGCGGGCATCGGCAGCCGCACCGATGTGGACGAGGCCCTTGCCCGGCGCGATCAGGTGCAGGCGGAACAAATCAGCGCCCGCAACGAGCGCGACCTGGCCCGCCAGCAGCTCCAGCAGTTGGCCGGCCCCCTGCCCGGCCCCTTGACCCCGATCAGCCCCGAGTTCCGGCCCTCCGCGCTGGACCCGCCCCAGCCCGACCACTGGGCCAATCTCGCCCGGCGCTATAACCTGACCGTGCAGTTGGCCCACCGCGATCTGGAGATCGCCCGCCAGGAGATCCAGTACCGGCGGGCGGCGCACCAACCTCGGGTGGACCTGATCGGGCGCTATGGGCGGCGCTGGCAGGACGAGGGGCCGTTCGGGGTCGGCGACCGGCTGGACGTGGAGGGGGGCAGTGTCAGCGTGCAACTGTCCATGCCCCTCTATACCGGCGGCCTCACCACCTCCCGGGTGCGCCAGAGCGAGGCCGAGCGCGACGCCGCCCTGCAGGAGCTGACCGAGATTCGCCGCGGCGCTGAGCTGCGGGCCCAGGAGGCGAGCCGCAACCTGAACAGCGGCCGGGAGCGTATCCTGGCCCTGGAGCAGGCCCTGCGCTCGGCGCGCGGCACCGAACAGGCGGTGCGCGAGGGGCTGGCGGCCGGTATGCGCACCACCGCGGACCTGCTGCAGGCCAAGCAGCAGCGGTACGCCGTCGAGCGCCAGCTCGCCGCCGCGCGCTACGCCTACCTGCTCGGCTACCTGGAGCTGCAGGCCGCCGTGGGCCTGGCCCTGGACGGCAACACCGTGCGCGAGGTGGATAGCTTCCTGCGGTCCGGCAACGGCGACGGCTGAGCAGCCAGCGGGGCGCCCCTGGCGGCGGGCGGGCTCAGGCCGACTGCGGGTCGTGGCGCTGCACCCCGGACAACACCTCCGCCGCCGGGAAGCCGTCGCCATGGGGCGTTTCCAACGCCGAGACGGGGTCCTCGCCCGGCTGCACGCTGCCCACCAGGTTGATGAAATCGTACAGCTCCTTGTCCGCCAGGTGGGACGGCTGCACGTTCTGCAGGGCACTGAAGATATTCGCCAGCCGGCGCGGCTCGATCTCACCCCACTCCCGCAGCATCGCCTTGATCATCTGGCGCTTCAGGTCCGGCTGCGAGCCACAAAGGGTGCAGGGGATGATGGGAAACGCCATGCGCTCGGCATAGCGCTCCAGATAGGGCTCCGGCACATAGGCCAGCGGCCGGATCACCACGTGGCGGCCATTGTTGGAGCGCAGCTTGGGCGGCATGGCCGCCAGCCGGCCGCCATAGAAGAGGTTGAGGAAGAAGGTCTCCAGGATGTCGTCGCGGTGGTGGCCCAGCGCGATCTTGCTGCAGCCCATCTCCTCCGCCGCCCCGTAGAGCAGCCCCCGGCGCAGCCGCGAGCAGAGCGAGCACTTGGTCTTGCCCTCGGGGATCACCCGCTCCACGGTGGAGTAGGTGTCCGCCTCCAGTATCCGGTAGGGCACGCCCAGCGATGCCAGGTACTCGGGCAGCACATGCTCCGGGAAGCCGGGCTGCTTCTGGTCCAGGTTCACCGCCACCAGCTCGAAGCGCACCGGCGCGCGCTTTTGCAGGCGCAGCAGCACGTCCAGCAGGGCGTAGGAGTCCTTGCCCCCGGACAGGCAGACCATGACCCGGTCGCCCTCCTCGATCATGCGGTAATCGCGGATGGCGTTGCCGGTCAGGTGGCTGAGACGCTTCTGCAGGGTTTTCAGGCCCATGCCCATGACGAGACCTCTTGGGTTCGGAGCGTGCCGGGTGGCAAGTGTTTGCGCGGAACCCATCATCAGAGCACCGCCCAAAGCACCGCAAACCCCGGATTCTATCAAAGACGGGGAATAAACCCTCGACACCAGCCCCCAACTCCCGGATGATAGCGCCCCCGTATCAGCAACGACCTGTCACGACTCCATGACCGAACGCCTGCGCAACATCGCCATCATCGCCCACGTCGACCACGGCAAGACCACCCTCGTCGACAAACTCCTGCAACAATCCGGCACCCTGGAAACCCGCGGTGAGGCCGTCGAGCGGGTCATGGATTCGAACGACCTGGAGAAGGAACGCGGCATCACCATCCTCTCCAAGAACACCGCCATCCAGTGGAACGACTGGCGCATCAACATCGTCGACACCCCCGGCCACGCCGATTTCGGCGGCGAAGTGGAGCGGGTGCTCTCCATGGTCGACTCGGTGCTGCTGCTGGTGGATGCCGTCGACGGCCCCATGCCGCAGACCCGGTTCGTCACCCAGAAGGCCCTGGCCCTGGGGCTGCGCCCCATCGTGGTGGTAAACAAGATCGACCGGCCCAGCGCCCGCCCCGACTGGGTGGTGGACCAGACCTTCGACCTGTTCGACCGGCTGGGCGCCAGCGACGAACAACTGGACTTCCCCATCGTCTTCGCCTCCGCGCTGCAGGGCTATGCCAGCGAGGACAGCGAGGCCCGGGGCGGCGACATGACCCCGCTGTTCGAGACCATTACCCGACATGTCCCGGCCCCCGAGGTGGACGCGGACGGCCCGTTCCAGATGCAGGTCAGCTCGCTGGACTACAACAGCTACGTGGGCGTGATCGGCATCGGCCGGATCACCCGCGGGCGGGTGCGCACCAACTCCCCGATCAGCATCATCGGCCGCGACGGTCGCAAGCGTAACGGCCGCATCCTGCAGGTGCTCGGCTTCCACGGCCTGGACCGGGTGGAGGTGCCCGAGGCCCGGGCCGGCGACATCATCGCCTTTACCGGCTGCGAGGGGCTCAACATCTCCGATACCCTCACCGACCCGGCCCACCCGGATGCGCTGCCCCCGCTCACCGTGGATGAGCCCACCGTGAGCATGACGTTTCAGGTCAACACCTCCCCCTTTGCCGGTCGCGACGGCAAGTACGTCACCTCGCGGCAGATCCGCGAGCGCCTGGAGCGGGAACTGATCCACAACGTGGCCCTGCGGGTGGAGCCCACCGACGACCCGGACCGCTTCCGCGTCTCCGGGCGCGGCGAGCTGCACCTGTCCGTGCTCATCGAGAACATGCGCCGCGAGGGCTACGAGCTGGGTGTCAGCCGCCCCGAGGTGATCGTGCGCGAGATCGACGGCGTTCAGCAGGAGCCCTGGGAGCAGCTGACCGTGGACGTGGAGGAGCAGCACCAGGGCGCGGTCATGGAGAAGCTGGGCGAGCGCGGCGGCGAGCTGCAGGACATGATCCCCGACGGCAGGGGCCGGGTACGGCTGGATTTCATCATCCCTGCCCGCGGGCTGATCGGCTTTCGCACCGAGTTCATGACGGCCACCTCCGGCACCGGCCTGATGTACCACGTCTTTGACCACTACGGCCCGGTGAAGCAGGGCGACTTTGGCAGCCGACACAATGGGGTGATGGTGAGCATGGCGAAAGGCAAGGCGCTGGCCTACGCCCTGTTCAACCTGCAGGAGCGGGGCAAGCTGTTCATCGGTCACGGGGCGGAGGTTTACGAGGGGATGATCGTGGGCATCCACGCCCGCGACAACGACCTGGTGGTCAACCCGCTCAAGGCCAAGCAGCTCACCAACGTTCGCGCCGCCGGCTCGGACGAGAACCTCATCCTGACCCCGGCCATCGACCTGACCCTGGAGCAGGCGCTGGAGTTCATCAACGACGATGAGCTGGTGGAGGTGACCCCGGAGGCCATCCGCCTGCGCAAGAAGCTGCTCAAGGAACACGAGCGCAAACGCGCCGCGCGCTGAACGGCAACGGGCGCCCTCCCCCGGCCTTTCCCACCGTCATTGCGAGCCCCGAAGGGGCGTGGCAATCCACACGCCGCATGGATCGCCGCGTCGCTTCGCTCCTCGCGATGACGGGGAGTAAGGGGCACACCTCTTGAAGAACTGGACTGTGCAGGGAGGAGCAGGCCGCCCCCACCGTCACTGCGAGCGGGCCCCACCCCCACCGTCACTGCGAGCGGGCCCCACCCCCACCGTCACTACGAGGAGGCGAAGCCGACGTGGCAGTCTACCGCCCTGGATCGCCACGGGCCTTCGGCCCTCGCGATGACGGGGAAAAGCCTTCGGCCCTCTTGAAGAACTTGACTGTGCCGGAAGCGGAAGGTCGCCCCCACCGTCACTGCGAGGAGGCGAAGCCGACGCGGCAGTCTACCGCCCTGGATCGCCACGGGCCTGCGGCCCTCGCGATGACGGGGGAAAGCCTTCGGCCCTCGCGATGACGGGGAGTAGGTTAGGAGTGGTAACATACCCCCCCGAGTATGCGAAAGCCCTGATAATCAACACAGCCTCCGGTAAGCAAGACTATGGACGACAAGACCCGCACTGAACTTGAGGCCGCGGCCTTCCGTGCCCTGGTGCAGCACCTGCGTGAGCGCACCGACGTACAGAACATCGAGCTGATGAACTTGGCCGGCTTTTGCCGCAACTGCCTCTCCAAGTGGTACTTGGCGGCGGCCGAGGAGCGGGGCGTGCCTATGGATTATGATCAGGCAAGAGAGATCGTCTACGGCATGCCCTACGATGAGTGGAAGGCACGCCACCAGCGCGAGGCCAGCACCGAGGAGCTGGCGGCGTTTGCCCAGACGGAGGCCGGACGACAGCAGGGCTGAGCCGGCGCCGGGCACGAACCCAGGGAGGCGGCATGACTACCGAAGCCGGTCACAGCAAGCAACGCGACCCCCAGGACCTGGCACAGCGCCTGCGCCACAGCGGCCTGCGCAACACCCGTCCCCGCCGCTACGTGTTGGAAGTGCTCGCGCACGAGGAGCAACCCCTGAGCAGCCGCGAGATTCACGCCCGCATGGGCGAGCAGGCCTGCGACCTGGTCACGGTCTACCGCTGCCTGGCCGACTTTGAGCGGGTGGGTCTGGTTCAGCGGCACGAGTTCGGCGACGGTAACGCCCGTTACGAGCTCAACGATCAGTCCGGGCACCACCGCCACTATGTGGTCTGCCGGATCTGCCAGCGCAAGGAGGCCATGGACGTCTGCCCGCCACACTGGCTGGAGGAAAAGCTCCGCGCCCGCGGCTACAGCGACATCAGCCACAGCATGGAGTTCTTTGCGGTCTGTCCGCACTGCCGCCTGCAGGAGGAGCGGGAATCCGCCCGTCCCCAATGAGCGCCGAACAGATCCTGAACGGAGACGACTACCAAGCCAAGCGGCGGGTGACCCTGGTCGGGTCCCTGGTCAATGTCCTGCTCGCCATCGGCAAGATCATCGCCGGTGCGGTGGGCAACTCCCAGGCGCTCATCGTCGACGGCGTCCACTCGCTGTCCGATCTGGTCAGCGACGCCCTGGTGCTCTGGGCGGCCCGGGTGGGCAGCTACGGCGCCGACCTGGACCACCCCTACGGCCACGCCCGCATCGAGACGGCCGCCACGGTGGGCGTCGGCGCCCTGCTGCTGCTGGTGGCGGGGGGCTTTGCCTACGACGCCGCCATCCGCATGATGAACCCGGAGGATCTGCTCACCCCGGGCTGGATCGCGCTGGCGGCTGCCATCTTCTCGGTGCTGGCCAAGGAGGCGCTCTACCACTACACCACCCATGTGGCGAATGCGGTGCGCTCCGACCTGATCCACGCCAATGCCTGGCACCACCGCTCGGATGCACTCTCCTCGGTGGTGGTGATTGTCGGTGTCGGCGGCGCTATGGCCGGCCTGCCGTGGCTGGACGCCCTCGCCGCGCTGGTGGTGGCGCTGATGATCGGCGCCGTGGGCTGGCGGTTGGCCTGGCACTCCGCCCGTGAGCTGGTGGACACCGGGCTCGATCCCGACGAGTTGGCCTACATCGGCCGGCTCATCGACAGCGTGGACGGGGTGGAAGGCCATGAGGACCTGCGCACCCGGCGCATGGGTTCCGACACCCTGGTGGACGTGCACATCCGTGTCGCCCAGGACATCAGCGTCTCCGAGGGCCACCGGATCAGCGACGCAGTGCTCCTGCGCCTCTGCCGCGAGGTGGACCACGTGGCCGAGGTGCTGGTGCACGTGGATCACGAGGGCATCACCGAGGCCCGGCGCAGCATCCGCCTGCCGCTGCGGCGGCGGGCCGAGGCGGAATTGCGCGAGGCCTGGGGCCGGCTGCTGGATGACTATCCGCACAACCGGCTCATCCTGCACTACCGCGACGGCCGCCTGGATGTGGACGTCATCCTGACCGGCCTCCCGGAGGGCCGGACACTGCAGGCGCTCGCCGCACTGCAGGAACGCCTGCGCGAGCAGGCCGCTCCCATCGACTACGTCGGCCGAATCCGGCTTTTGGCCCAACCGGGCAGCTAAGCCATGGAACTCGGGTCCCTGGTCAAGGTGCTCTCTGACAGTCCCCTGTGGCTGGCCGGCGGGCTCTTTTTGATCGTCATGCTCGAATCGCTGCTGGTGGTGGGCTACCTGGTGCCCGCTGCGAGCCTGGTCTTCCTGGTGGGGGCCCTGGCCGCCTCCGACCCGGTGCTGCTGCTGCCCGCCTTCGCCGGTGCAGCGGGAGGCGCGCTGGTGGGCGGCGCGGCCAACTATGAGCTGGGCTTCCGGCTGCGCCACCGCACCGATCGGCTCTGGCCATTCAGTCACCACCCGGGGCTGCTGGAGCGCAACCAAGCCTTCCTCGCCCGCCACGGCGCCGTCAGCCTCATTGTCTCCCGCTTCGCCAAACCCACCCGTTCGACCCTGCCAGCGGTGGCGGGGATGCTGGACATGGACCGACGCCTTTTCCTATTCGGCAACCTCCTGTCCGCCCCCCTGTGGGCGGCGGTCTGGCTGGGGTTGGGGCTGGGCGCGGGCACCTCGGTCGCGGTGGTGTTGGGCGAAGCCGGGCGGGTGGCCCTGCCCTTCCTCACCGCCGCGGTGCTGTTGGCCGGCTTCGGCTGGCTCTGGGGCCGACGGCGGTTGCGCCGGGGCCTGCCCTCCGGCGCGCGCCACTGGCGGATGGTGGTCATTCTTCTGGTGACCCTGGCGATGGTGGTCTCGGTCCTGGAGGTGATGGCCTAAGCCCTCAGACGACCAGCGGCGGCTCCTCCATGGCGGCCACCTGCTCGCGCAGGGCCAGTACGTGCTCTTCCCAATAGCGATCGGCCCCGAACCAGGGGAAGGCCTGGGGAAAGGCGGGATCGTGCCAGCGGCGGGCCAGCCAGACCGCGTAGGCCATGATGCGCAGCGTGCGCAGGGCCTCAATCAGGTTCAGCTCCCGGCGGTCGAAGGGCCGGAACTGCTCATAGCCCTCCAGCAGGTCGGAGAGCTGAACGGTGCGCTCCGGCCGATCGCCCGAGATCAGCATCCAGAGATCCTGCACAGCGGGCCCGGCGACGCAGTCGTCCATATCGACGAAGTGGGGCCCCTCCCCCTCGCGCCAAAGGATGTTGCCGGCGTGGCAGTCGCCGTGCAGCCGGATGGCGCCCCAGTTGCCCGCGTCGGCAAAGCGGGCCTCCAGCAACATGAGCAAGTGATCGGTCACGCCCTGGTAGGCTTCGCACAGGTGCGCCGGGATCCAGCCCTCGGCCAACAACCAGTCCCGGTGCTCACGGGCCACGCCGGTGTCGCGGATCAGTGGCCGGTGGCGGAAGCGGCCGGCCTCGCCCACGGTGTGCATCCTGGCCAGGAACCGGCCCAGCCAGAGCCGCACTTCCGGGTCGTCCAGGGCGGGCGCACGCCCGCCGCGCCGGCGATAGACCGCCAGCCGGAAGCCCTCGTGCCGGTGCAGGGTCCGCCCCTGAATGCGCAACGGCGGCACCACGGGGACGTCACGGGCCACCAGCTCTTCGCACCAGGCGTGCTCTTCCAGGATGGCCTCGTCGCTCCAGCGCTCCGGCCGGTAGAACTTGACCACCACCGGTGCCGCCTCCTCCAGTCCGACCTGGTAGACGCGGTTCTCGTAGCTGTTCAGGGCCAGAAAGCGGCCGTCAGGTAGAAAACCCAGGGCCTCGACGGCATCCAGCACCTGGTCCGGGCCCAGGCTGGCATAGGGATGGTGGGCGTTGGCGGGCATCAGGTCTCGTCCTGCGCGGCCAGTTCGCGCTCCAGGCGCGCCAGCGCCGCCAGGGGCTCATCGGCGCGGGTAACCGGACGCCCCACCACCAGGTGGGTGGCGCCGCCCGCGACCGCGTCGGCCGGGCTCAGCACCCGCGCCTGATCGCCCTTTGCCGCCCAGGCCGGGCGGATACCCGGGGTCACCCGCAGGAAACCGTCGCCGCAGCGCTCCCGCACCAGGGCCGCCTCCCGGGCACTGCAAACCACCCCGTCCACGCCGGCGCCCCGGGCCAGCTCGGCCAACCGGCAGACGGCGGCGTCCGCCGGGCCGGCCAGGCCAATCTCACGCAGGGTCGCGTCGCTGTGGCTGGTGAGCACGGTGACCGCGGTCAGCAGCGGGCGATCCCCGGTCTCCCCCAGGGCCTCCCGGGCCGCCGCCATCATCGCGGCACCGCCCAGGGCGTGGACGTTGACCATCCACGCCCCGGTGGCGGCCGCCGAGCGACAGGCCCCGGCGACGGTGTTGGGGATGTCGTGGAACTTGAGATCGAGAAAGACCCGGTAACCCCGACGGACCAGCGCGTCCACCAACTGTGGGCCTTCGGCGACGAACAGCTCCTTGCCCACCTTCAGCGCGCAGCGCTCGGGGCTCAGGCGATCGGCGAGCGCCAGGGCCGGCCCGGCCTCGGGGTAATCCAGGGCAATGATCAGTCGGGAATGGGACACGGGTTACTCTCCCTCCACGCCACGCAGGGGGCGGATACTGCCCCAGCTCTTGCAGCCGGGGCATTGCCAGAACAGCGTGCGGGCGGTGAAGCCGCATTGCCCGCAAAGGTACTGCGCCCGCGCCTCCAGCAGCGCGCGGAGAGTCCGGTGCAGTGCCGCCTCCACCGGACCCTCCGCCACAGGGGGGGCGCCGTCGCTCATCTCCACCAGCCGGAGTAGGCCGCGCACCGAGGGCTGGGCTTCAAGGTGCTCGGCCAGCCAGCGCATCGCCGCCTCGTGCCCAGCCTCCGCGCGCAGCCACTCCACTTTCGCCAGCGCCACCGCCACCGGGGCCTTGCCGGTGGCGAGCAATTGATCGAGAAACTCCGGGTAGCGGTGGAGCTGACCCAGGCTCTCCAGCGCCTGGTACAGGCCATCGAGCACCTCGCCGACGAACTCCGGTGCCTGGGTAGGCACCTGCCGGTACAAACGTACCGCCTGCCGGGCATGCCCCATCTGCCGCGCCAGATGCCCGGCCTGGATACTCGCCCGGACACACCGCGGGTCGTGGGTGAGGGCGCGCTTGTAGAGGGTGCGGGCACGGCTGAGATCGCCGGCCGCCCAGGCTTCGCCCGCCATCTCGCAGTAGAAGTGCGCCACCTGGGGGTGGAGGTTCTGGGCGGAGACCTTTTCCAGGCGCAGGGCGGCGCCGATGGCCTGGTCCCACTCCTTCTCCTGCTGATAGATGGCCAGCAGTTGACGCAGGGCCGGTTCGACGTGGTGGTTGAGGTCGATCACCTCCTCGAAGAGCGTCTCGGCCCGGTCGAGCAGGCCCGCACGCATGTAGTCCTCGCCCAGCTCCAGCAGGGCGTAGGTGCGCTGCTGGCGGCTCAGGGCCGGGCGGGCGATGAGGTTCTGGTGAATACGGATGGCGCGGTCGACCTCACCCCGGCGCCGGAACAGGCTGCCCAGCGCCAGGTGGGTCTCGACTGTCTCGCTGTCCACCTCCACCATTTGGGTGAACACTTCGAGCGCCTTGTCGCGCTCCTCGTTCAGGAGGTAGTTGAGGCCCTGGAAATAGGCCTCGGGCAGGTCCCGTTGCTCGCCGCCCCGATGCCCGGCCCCGCTCCGTCTCCCGGCCAACCACCCGGACATCGCCGCCACGGGCAGCAAAAGCCAAAGCAACTCGGGCATGGTGTCGGCTTAGCGTCCTTCCTTCAGCGGAAGACGGCGGAGTTCGTTGAGCTCCTTTTGGGCATCATTGACTTGGCGCTTGAGCTTTCGGATCTCCCGCCGCTTGCGGAAGACCACGACCTGGCTGGCAAGAACGCCCAGGATAGCCCCCACGATGAGTGTGACCACGAGCACGAAGGAAAGGGGCAGGTCTGCCTGGCCGAAGAAGAAATCCACCACCACGTCATCGGCGTTCAAGGTGGCAAAGCTGAGCCCCAGGGCGGCTACGATGAGGACGAAAACTATTATTATTGCCTTACGCATGTTGTCTTACCCTACCCTGGCGATATTCGGTGCCTGTCAGGACTGAATGGGGTTGTGCCGACCGGCGTTGACCCGGTCGCGCAACTCCTTACCTGGCTTGAAGTGTGGCACGTATTTACCGGGCAGTGCCACCGGCTCGCCGGTTTTCGGGTTGCGTCCGATGCGCGGCGGACGATGGTGCAACGAGAAACTGCCGAAGCCGCGGATCTCGATGCGCTCGCCGCTGGCCAGCGTTTCGCTCATCTGCTCGAGCAAGGTCTTGACCGCCAGCTCAACATCCTTGTGCGCCAGGTGTTGTTGTTTGCCGGCAATGACTTCGATCAGTTCGGATTTGGTCATTGACTGTCTGCCTGACTACGGGGTTCTGAACCAAAAACGGTGGGGCCTTGCAACAAGGCCCCACCGACCGACGTACAGCGAGCGGGCAGCCGGAGCCGCCCGCACACGACTTGCGTCCCGGCGACCGCCTCAGCGGTCGTCGTTCTGCTCGCCGAGCTGCTCCTTGAGCAGATCGCCGAGGGCAGTGGTCCCGGCAGTGCCGGTGGGCCGGGCGTGATCCTGCACCAGCCGCTGCTCCTCCACCTGGTCCTTCGCTTTGATGGACAGGTTGGCCATGCGGTTGCGGCGGTCGACGCCCACAAACTTGGCCTCGATCTCCTCGCCCTCCTTGAGGACCGTCCGGGCATCCTCGACCCGGTCGCGGGAGATATCGGAGGCGCGCACGTAGCCCTCCATGCCGCCTTCCAGCGTCACGGTGGCGCCCTTGGCCTCGACGTCCTTCACGGTGCCCTTGACCAGGGAGCCCTTGGGATGGTCCGCCAGCCAGGAACCGAAGGGGTCCTGCTCGAGCTGCTTGATGCCCAGGGAGATGCGCTCGCGCTCGGGGTCCACCGACAGCACCACGGCCTCGACTTCCTCACCCTTGCGGTAGTTGCGCACCGCCTCCTCGCCGGCCTCGCCCCAGGAGAGGTCGGACAGGTGCACCAGGCCGTCGATACCGCCATCCAGCCCGACAAAGATGCCAAAGTCGGTGATGGACTTGATCTGGCCGGTGACCCGGTCGCCCTTCTGGTGGGTGGCGGCGAACTCGTCCCACGGGTTGGGCAGGCACTGCTTCATGCCCAGGGAGATACGGCGGCGCTCCTCGTCGATGTCGAGGATCATGACCTCGACCTCGTCGCCGATGGAGACCATCTTCGCCGGGTTGACGTTCTTGTTGGTCCAGTCCATCTCGGAGACGTGGACCAGGCCCTCGACGCCCTCTTCGATCTCGACGAACGCGCCGTACTCGGTGATGTTGGTCACACGGCCCGGCACGCGCGCACCCTCGGGGTAGCGGCCGCCGATGTTCTCCCACGGATCGGCACCCAGCTGCTTCAGGCCCAGGGAGACACGGTTGCGCTCGCGGTCGAACTTGAGCACCTTGACCTCGATCTCCTGACCGACCTCGACCACCTCGGAGGGGTTCTTGACCCGGCGCCAGGCCATGTCGGTGATGTGCAGCAGGCCGTCCATGCCGCCCAGGTCCACGAAGGCCCCGTAGTCGGTAAGGTTCTTGACGATGCCTTTGAGCACCTGACCTTCCTGCAGCTTCTCGAGGAGCTGCTCGCGCTCGGCGGAGTACTCCTCCTCCACCACGGCGCGGCGGGAGACCACGACGTTGTTACGGCGCGGATCGAGCTTGATGACCTTGAATTCCAGGTCGCGCCCTTCCAGATAGGTGGTGTCGCGCACCGGCCGGATGTCCACCAGGGAGCCGGGCAGGAAGGCGCGGATATGGCCCAGGTCGACGGTGAAACCGCCCTTGACCTTGCCGCTGATCTGGCCCTTGACGGCCTCGCTCTTCTCGTAGGCGTCTTCGAGGAACCGCCAGGCGTAGGCCCGCTTGGCCTTCTCGCGGGAGAGACGCGTCTCGCCGGAGCCGTCCTCGACGGCGTCCAGGGAGACCTCGACCTCGTCCCCCTCCGCTACTTCGAGGTTGCCCTCCTCGTCGTAGAATTGGGAGGCAGGGATCACCGCCTCGGACTTCAACCCGGCGTTGACCACCACGTGATCACCGTCGATGGCCACCACCTTGCCCATGACGATTGCGCCGGGGCGCATATCGGTGTTGGCAAGGCTTTCCTCAAACAGTTCTGCAAAGCTTTCGGTCATTGCTCGATGTGTCCCGGACCGCGTACGGACCGTTCGGTTGTCTGAAAACCATGAAAGGCCTGGCTGCCCGGTCCATTACCGGGGCTGACCACGCCTTCCCCCTTGTCTGTGCTGCTGGATACTACCCTTTTTCGCCGGCCAGGTACGCCTTTACCCGCGCCAGCACCTGCCCTGTCACCTCGTCCACGGGCACCCCCGTGGTGTCCAGTTCCAGGGCACCCCTGGAGGGTCGCAGGGGGGCCGCGCTGCGCTGGGCATCGCGCCGGTCCCGCTCGGCGATCTCCTCCGAAAGACTCGCAAGCGTAACACTCACCCCCTGCTCCTTCAACTGCTTGTAGCGCCGGCGGGCGCGCTCCTCCGCGCTGGCGGTCAGGAAGATCTTCACCGGGGCGTCAGGGAAGACCACCGTGCCCATATCGCGGCCGTCCGCCACCAGCCCCGGGGGTTGCCGGAAGGCCCGCTGGCGCTCCAGCAACGCCTCACGTACAGCGGGGATGGCCGCCACCCGGGAGGCGGCATCACCCACCTGTTCGGTGCGGATCTGCCAGGTCACGTCCTCGCCGGCAAGCAGGATGTGGGGTTCGCCCCGTTCGTCCTGACGAAACTCCGCGGGCAGATCCCGCGCCAGCGCCGCCAGCGCGCCCTCATCGTCCAGCGGCACATCCTGCCGGCAGGCGTGGAGGGCGGCCAGGCGGTAGAGGGCGCCGCTGTCCAGCAGGTGCCAGCCCAGTTGCTCCGCCACCGCCCGGGCGATGGTCCCCTTGCCGGACCCTGAGGGCCCATCCAGCGTCAACACCGGGATGTTGCTGTCAGCCTGTCCGGTCATGGTGAATCGCTCCTTTGCTGGGCACGTCCCTCTGCGTCGCCCCGGGTCAGTGCCACCCCTGCGTCACCGGCCAGCTCGACGAACCCGGGGAACGAGGTGTTCACATTGGCGCAGTCCTCGATCTCGATCGGCTCACGGGCCCGGGTGGCGGCCATGGTGAAGGCCATGGCGATACGGTGATCCCCGTGGCTGTGCACCCGCCCCCCGCCCCAATCCGGCTGACCGACGATGCGCATACCGTCGGGTTGCGGCTCGGCGGTAACCCCCAGGGTGGTCAAGCCCTCGGCCATCACCGCGATCCGGTCGCTCTCCTTGACCCGCAGCTCCTCGGCCCCGGTCAGCAGCGTCTCACCCTCGGCGCAGGCGGCGGCGACAAAGAGCACCGGGAATTCATCGATGGCGAGCGGTACCAGCGCCTCGGGGATGGCAACCCCCTTCAGGGGGGCACTGCGCACCCGCAGGTCGGCCACCGGCTCGCCCCCCACTTCCCGCTCGTTCTGCACCTGGATATCGGCCCCCATCAGGCGGAGGATGTCGACCACCCCGGTGCGGGTCGGGTTCATGCCCACGTGCTCCAGGGTGATATCGGAGCCCTCGGCGATGCTCGCACCGACCAGAAAAAAGGCCGCCGAGGAGATGTCCGCCGGCACATCGATCTCGCCGCCGCGCAGCCGCCCTCCGCCCTCGATGCAGACCCGGCGGCCCTCCTGCCGCACCGGGTAGCCGAACCCGGCCAGCATGCGCTCGGTGTGATCGCGGGTGGGCGCCGGCTCGGTGACACAGGTACGCCCCCGGGCGTACAGGCCGGCCAGCAGCAGCGCGGATTTGACCTGAGCGCTGGCCACCGGCAGCTCGTAGTCGATGCCGTGCAGGGGTTGCCCGCCACGCACCGTCAGCGGCGCCGTGCCGCCCTGGCCGCTCTCGATCACCGCCCCCATGGCGGTGAGCGGGTCGATCACCCGGCGCATGGGCCGGCGGGACAGGGAGGCATCGCCGGTGAGGGTGGTATCGAAGGACTGCCCGGCCAGCAGCCCGCAGAGCAGGCGCATGGAGGTGCCGGAGTTGCCCAGGTCCAGCGGCCCGTCCGGCGCCCGCAGCCCGTGCAGACCGACCCCCTGCACCGTCACCCGGCCCTGGTGGGGCCCGTCGATGTCCACCCCCATGGCACGGAAGGTGCGCAGCGTGGCCAGGGCATCGGCACCCTCCAGAAAGCCGCTGATGCGGGTCTCGCCCTCGGCCAGGGCGCCGAGCATGATGGCGCGATGAGAGATGGATTTATCGCCCGGGACGCGGAGCCGCCCCCGCAGCGCCCCGCCGGGTCGCACATGAAATTCCACAGCTTTCTCCAGTGCCTAGTGTTTGTCTTCCAGTAACGCCAGGAATTGCTCGCGGCGCTCCTTGGCATGACGGAAGATGGCCTCCAGGGCCGCCCCGTCCCCCTGCTCGACCAGCGCCGTGAGATGCGCCAGGTCAGCGGTGTAGTAACGCAACGCCCGCGCCAATGCCTCGCGGTTGGCAAGGCAGATGTCCCGCCACATCACCGGGTCGGAGGAGGCGATGCGGGTGAAGTCGCGGAATCCGCCGGCCGCGTATTCAAAGATCTCATGCTCGCCCTCCCAGCGGGAGAGGGTATCCACTAGGCCAAAGGCCAGGGCGTGCGGTAGGTGCGAGGTAGCGGCCAGCACGTCGTCGTGGTGGGCGGCCGACATACAGGTCACCCGGGCGCCCACCGCCTCCCACATGCGGCGGGTCCGCGCCACCGCCCAGTCGGCGCTCTCCGGCACCGGGGTGAGGATGACCCGGCGCTGGTTGTAGAGCCGGGCGAAGGAGGCCTCCACCCCACTTTTCTCCGTACCGGCAATGGGGTGACCGGGCACGAAACCGGCGGGCAGCTCGCCGAAGGCGGCCCGCGCGTCCTCGATGACTGAGCCTTTAGCGCTACCGCCGTCGGTTACCACCGCCTCCGGGGCGAGGTGGTCCCGGATCTGCTCGAAGACACCGCGCATGGCGCCCAGCGGCACGCAGACCACCACCATATCGGCGGCGGCCACCGCCCGCGCCGGGTCGGTGGTGTAGTGGTCCACCACCCCCAACTCCTCGGCACGCTGGAGGCTGTCGACGCTGCGGCCGCAACCGATCACCTGGTCCACGGCGCCGGCCTGGCGCAGAGCGCGGGCCAGCGAACCGCCGATCAGGCCGACGCCGATGATACAGAGCCGGTGGATTAACGGCCGCTTACTCATGCCGGGGCGCTGATCAGCCGCTCCAGGGTGTCGAGGAAGCGCCGGTTCTCCTCGGGCAGGCCGACCGATACCCGCAGGAAACCGGGCAGTTCGTAACCGCCCACCGGGCGCACGATGACCCCGGCCCGCAGCAACCCCTCGTTGACCGAGGCAGCGCCGCCGCCGACATCGAAACAGAGGAAGTTGCCGGCGGAGGGCAGGACGGTGAGCCCCAACTGGCGCAGCTCCGCCTCCATGAGCCGCAGTTGCTCGGTATTGAGGGCGATGGCGCGGGCCAGATGGGCCTCGTCGTCCAGCGCTGCCCCGGCCGCCGCCTGGGCCACGGCATTGCAGTTGAAGGGCTGGCGGACGCGGTTGAGCAGCTCCGCCACCGGCGGGCTGCTGAGCGCGTAGCCCACCCGCAACCCGGCCAGCCCGTAGCACTTGGAGAAGGTCCGGGTGACCACCAGGTTGGGGAACTCATCCAGCCAGCGGCTGGCGTCGGGCAGGCCGGCGAGATCCCGGGCGTACTCGAAATAGGCCTCGTCCACCACCACCAGCACGTCGCCCGGGACCTGCTCGATGAAGGCGCGCAGCGCATCCTCCCCGACCCAGGTACCGGTTGGGTTGTTGGGGTTGGCGATGAAGACCACCCGGGTGCGCCCGCTGATCAGCCGCTGCATGGCGGCCAGATCGTGCCCGTAGGGTTGGTCGCTGTCGGCGCCGTGCGCGGGCGCCACCCGGGCCACCGCCCCGGCCGCCTGGGTGACAATGGGGTAGACGGCGAAGGCGTGGCGGGAGAACACCGCCTCGCGCTCCGGGCCCAGGAAGGCCTGGGCGATCAGCGCGAGGACGTCGTTGGAGCCATTACCCAGGGTGATGCGCTCCGCCCCGACGCCATGCCGCGCAGCCAGCCGTGCCTTCAGCTCGAAGGCGTTGCCGTCCGGATAGCGGTGCACCTCGGCGGCGGCCTCGCGGGCGGCGGTCAGGGCCTGCGGCGAGGGCCCCAGCGGGCTCTCGTTGGAGGCCAGCTTGATGATGTCGGTCACGCCGTATTCGCGGCGCAGTTCCGCGATGGGCTTGCCCGGCTCATAGGGGGCCAGGGCCTGGACACCGGGGACCGCCCGTCGGGCCCAGTCGACTTCGCTCATGCTCATGGCATTGTCCTCACAATCCGGACGGCGTTACAGCGCTCGCGGGTACGAGCCCAGGACGCGGCACAGGCTGGCCTGTTCGCGGATCTCGGCCAACGCCTGGCGGACGGGTTCGTCCTCCACGTGACCCAACAGGTCCACGAAGAACACATACTCCCAGACGCCCTGCGGCGCGGGCCGGGATTCGATCCGGGTCATGTTCACTCCATTCCTGGCTAATGGTTCCAGCAGCCGGTAAAGGCCACCCGGCTGGTTGGCCCGGCTGATCACCAAGGAGGTCTTGTCGTCACCGCTGGGTGGTGGAGACTCCGGCCCCACCACCAGAAAGCGGGTGGTGTTGCCCGGCTCGTCCTCGATGTGGGTGGCAAGCACCGGCAAGTCGTAGAGCTCGCAGGCCGCCTCACTGGCGATGGCCGCCGCACCCCGTTCGGCCGCCGCCAGCCGCGCCGCCTCGGCGGTGCTGGTGACCGGCACCCGTTCCACGCCCGGCAGATGGGTATCGACCCAGGCCCGGCACTGGGCCAGTCCCTGCTGGTGGGAGTAGATACGCCGGATGGCGTTCCAGTCCTGCTCGCGGCTGGCCAGGGCGTGGTGGATGGGTAACTGCACCTCGCCGACGATCTGCAGCGGCGAGTTGAGAAAGCGGTCCACCGTGTGGGTGACCACCCCCTCGGTGGAGTTCTCCACCGGCACCACCCCGTAGTGGGCGGCACCGGACTCCACCTCACGAAAGACCGCGGCGATAGTGCTCAGCGGTGCCGTGCCCATGGCGTGGCCGAAGTGCTTGAGTGCCGCCTCCTGGGTATAGGTGCCTTCGGGCCCCAGGAAGGCCACCTGCAAGGGCAGCTGGATGGCCAGGCAGGCGGACATGATCTCGCGGAACAGCCGGGTCACCGCCTCCTCGCCCAGCGGGCCGGGGTTGGACTGGCGGACCCGGCGCAGCACCTGCGCCTCGCGCTCGGGGCGGTAGAAATCGTTGCTGTGCCCGGCCTCACGCTTGACCCGGGCCACCTCTTCGGCCATCCGGGCGCGCTCGCTGATTAGCCGCAGGATCTCGTCGTCCAGGGCGTCGATGCGCGCACGCACGGCCTGCAGCGCGGCCTGATCGTCGGGGGAGGTCTGTTCGTCACTCATGCTCGCCAACGCCTCACTCGATGACCCGAACCCGCAACACGCCCTCCACCTCGGCAATGGCCTGCACTACCGACTCGGGGATGGCGCCCTCCACGTCCACCACGGTGTAGGCCAGCTCCTCGTGAGACTTGTTGTACATATCGTCAATGTTCAACCCCGCCTCCGCCAGCGCGGTGGAGATCCGCCCCAGCATGTTGGGCACGTTGGCATTCACCACGCAGAGCCGGTTGCCCTTGCCCCCCCGCGGCATCACCACCTCGGGGAAGTTGACCGCGTTGCGGATATTGCCCGTCTCCAGGTACTCGCGGAGCTGATCCGCCACCATGACGGCGCAGTTCTCCTGCGACTCCACCGTGGAGGCACCCAGGTGGGGCAAGGCGATGACGTTGCCCCGCCCCTTCAGGGCATTGCTGGGGAAGTCACAGATATAGGCACGCAGATGGTCGCGGTCCAACGCCTCCAGGATGGCCTGCTCGTCCACCACCTCGGAACGCGCGAAGTTGAGCACCGTCAGCCCCGGGTGGGCCGCGGCCAGGCGGCTACCATTGATCAGCCCACGGGTGGCCTCATTCAGCGGGGCGTGAATGGTCACCACATCGGCCCGGCTCATCAGTTCATCGACGCTATGGGCCTGTTCCACCTGACTGGAGAGCTGCCAGGCCCGGTGCACGGTGATCTGCGGGTCGTAGCCGACAACCTTCATGCCCAGGGCCATAGCCGCGTTGGCCACCTCCACCCCGATGGCACCCAGGCCGATCACGCCCAGGGTGCGCCCCGGCAGCTCAAAGCCGGTGAAGCGCTTTTTGCCCGCCTCCACCTCGGCGTTGATCTGCTGGTCGCTCCCCTCCAGGGCGCGGGCAAAGTCCCAGGCCTGGCAGATGTTGCGGGCGGCCAGGAACAGCCCGGCGATGGTCAACTCCTTCACTGCGTTGGCGTTGGCGCCCGGGGCGTTGAACACCGGGACGCCCCGCCGGCTCATGGCCTCCACCGGGATGTTGTTGACCCCGGCGCCGGCACGGCCCACCGCCAACACGGTATCCGCCACCTCGCTCTCCTGTAGCTTGTGGGAGCGCAGCATGATGGCGTCCGGGTGGGCGATGTCGGAGGAGGTCTCGAAGTGATCCCGCGGGAAGCGCTCCAGCCCTTTGACCGAGATGTTGTTAAAGGTGAGGATCCGGAACATGACTCACCTCCTCAGGCGTTGCGCTGTTCGAAGTCGCGCATGAAGTCGATGAGCTTGTCCACCCCGGCCTCGGGCATGGCGTTGTAGATGCTGGCGCGCATGCCGCCCACCGAGCGGTGGCCCTTGAGGGTGGTCAGGCCCTGGCGCTTGGCCTCTTCCAGGAAGGTGGCGTCCAGCGCCGGCTTGGCCAGCACGAAGGGCACGTTCATCCAGGACCGGCAGTCCGGGTCCACCGGGTTGCTGTAGAAGTCCGAGTCATCGATGGCGCGGTAGAGCTTCTCCGCCTTGCGCCGGTTGATCTCGGCCATGCCCTCCAGGCCGCCCTGGCGCTTGAGCCACTGGAACACCAGGCCGGCCAGGTAGAGCCCATAAGTGGGCGGGGTGTTGAGCATGGAGTCGGCCTCCGCCTGCTTGGCGAAGTCCCAGACCATGGGCGTGTCGGCACGGGCCTCGCCGATCAAATCCTCGCGGACAATGACCACGGTAATGCCGGCTGGCCCGATGTTCTTCTGCGCGCCGGCGTAGATGAGCCCGAACCGGGAGACGTCCACCGGGCGGGAGAGGATGGTGGAGGACATGTCCGCCACCAGTGGGGTTTCACCCACCTCCGGCACCTGGTGGAACTCCACCCCGCTGATGGTCTCGTTGGGGGTGTAGTGCAGGTAGGCGGCGTCGTCCGAGAGCTGCCAGGCGCTGCGCGGCGGGATGCTCATGAACTGGCTGGCCTCACCGCTGGCGGCGACGTTGACCTGGCAATACTTGCCCGCCTCGGCGATCGCCTTCTTGGACCAGGCCCCGGTGTTGACGTAATCCGCCCGCGTCCGGCCCCGCAGGAGATTGAGCGGAACTGCGGAGAACATGCCCGTGGCCCCGCCCTGGAGAAACAGCACCTTGTAATTGTCGGGGATGTTCATCAGCTCCCGCAGGTCGGCCTCGGCGCGCTCGGCGATGCTGACGAACTCCTTGCCGCGGTGGCTCATCTCCATCACGCACATGCCGGAGCCCTGCCAGTCGAGCATCTCGTCCCTGGCCTGACGCAGAACCTCCTCCGGCAGCATGGCCGGACCGGCACTGAAGTTGTACACACGGGACATTCGGCGTTCTCCTGTTTACTCTGGATTGTCTATGCCCCCGGCGGCGGCGCCCCGCCGGGGGGCACCGGGCTCAGGCGGGATCGGGCGGCCCGGACCCGTCGTCCGCCGCCGCGCCGGCCTCATCATCATCGTCGTCGTCGCCCAGGGCCTCGATCCGCTCCAGACCCACCAGGGTCTCATCCTCATCCAGACTGATGAGCTTGACGCCCTGGGTGTTGCGCGACAGGCGCGAGATATCGGCCACGGGGGTCCGCACCAGGGTGCCGTGACGGGTGATAAGCATGATCTCGTCCTCATCCGCCACCTGCACCGCACCTACTACCTCGCCATTGCGATCGCTGGTCTGGATGCAGATCACCCCCATCCCGCCGCGACCGCGCCGCGGGTATTCCTCCACCGGGGTCCGCTTGCCGTAGCCATTGGCGGTGGCCGAGAGGATATCGCCGTCGTCCAGGATCAGCAGCGCGATCACCCGCTGCCCCGGCTCCAGCCGGATGCCACGGACGCCGGCGGCGGTGCGGCCCATGGCCCGCACCTGGCTCTCCTCGAAGCGGATGGCCTTGCCGGCGTCGGACACCAGCATGACGTCGCGGCTGCCATCGGTGATGGCCACATCCACCAGCCAGTCGTCGGCGCGCAGGTCCAGGGCAATAATGCCGTTGCTGCGCGGACGGGAGAAGTGCGACAGCGGGGTCTTCTTGACCGTGCCGTTGTGGGTGGCCATGAAGACGAAGTGGGCGTCATCAAACTCCTGCACCGGCAGCACGGCGTTGATGCGCTCGTCCGGCTCCAACGGCAGCAGATTGACGATGGGCTTGCCACGGCTCTGGCGGCTGCCCTGGGGCAGCTCGTAGACCTTCAACCAGTAGCACTTGCCGTGGCTGGAGAAGCAGAGCAGCGTGTCGTGGGTATTGGCCACGAACAGCTTGTCGACGAAATCCGCGTCCTTCATGGCGGTGGCGCTCTTGCCCCGGCCGCCGCGGCGCTGGGCGCGGTAGCTGTCCAGCGGCTGCGACTTGGCGTACCCGCTGTGGGAGAGCGTGACCACCACATCCTGCGGGGTGATGAGGTCCTCCAGGGTGAGGTCCAGCGCCTGGGGGATGATCTCGGAGCGCCGCTCGTCGCCATACTGCTCGCGGATGGCCACCAGTTCCTCGCGGATGACCTCCATCAGCCGCTCGCCGCTCTCCAGGATGTGGATCAGCTCGCCGATCTGCTCGAGCAGGCCACGGTACTCCTCCAGGATCTTCTCCTGCTCCAGACCGGTCAGCCGGTGCAGGCGCAGCTCAAGGATGGCCTGGGCCTGAGCGGCGCTGAGCCGGTAGCCGTCCTCGCCCAGACCGACGTCGGGGCTGAGGTCGTCGGGGGTGGTGGCGTCGGCGCGCTCCAGCATGTCGGTGACCATGCCCGGCGCCCACACCCGGGACATGAGCGCCGTCTTGGCCTCCGCCGGCCCGGGTGAGGCCTTGATCAGGGCAATCACCGGATCGATGTTGGCCAGGGCCACCGCCAGGCCCTCCAGCACGTGGGCCCGGTTGCGCGCCTTGCGCAGCTCGAAGATGGTCCGCCGGGTCACCACCTCCCGGCGGTGGCGGACGAAGGCGTCGAGGATTTGGCGCAGGTTCAACAGCTTGGGCTGGCCGTCCACCAGCGCCACCATGTTGATCCCAAACACCGTCTGCAGTTGGGTGTGCTGGTAGAGGTTGTTGAGCACCACCTCGCCCACTTCGCCCCGGCGCAGCTCGATCACCACGCGGATGCCGTCCTTGTCGGACTCATCGCGCAGCTCGGTGATCCCCTCGACGCGCTTTTCCTTGACCAGCTCGGCGATCTTTTCCAGCAGCCGCGCCTTGTTCACCTGGTAGGGCAGCTCGCTGACGATGATGCGCGCCTTGCCCGACTTGTCATCCTCTTCGATTCGGGCGCGGGCCCGCATCACCATGCGACCACGCCCGGTCCGGTAGGCCTCGTGGATGCCGGCGGTGCCGTTGATAATGCCGGCGGTGGGCAGGTCGGGCCCCGGCAGGTATTGCATGAGCGCGTCCACATCCAGCGAGTCGTCGTCGATCAGCGCCACACAGGCGTCGATGACCTCGCGGATGTTGTGTGGCGGAATGTTGGTGGCCATGCCCACGGCGATGCCGGAGCCGCCGTTGACCAGCAGGTTGGGCACCCGGGTGGGCAGCACCGTCGGCTCGCTCTCGGAGCCGTCGTAGTTGTCCAGGTAGTCGACGGTCTCCTTCTCGATGTCCGCCAGCAGCTCATGGGCCAGCCTGGACATCCGCACCTCGGTGTACCGCATGGCAGCGGCCGCGTCGCCGTCGATGGAGCCGAAGTTGCCCTGCCCGTCCACCAGCATGTAGCGCATGGCGAAAGGCTGGGCCATGCGCACGATGGTGTCGTAGACCGCGGAGTCGCCGTGGGGGTGGTACTTACCGATAACATCACCGACCACGCGGGCGGACTTCTTGTACGACTTGTTCCAGTCGTTGCCCAGCTCACGCATGGCGTAGAGCACGCGCCGGTGCACCGGTTTGAGGCCATCACGGACATCCGGCAGGGCCCGACCCACGATCACGCTCATGGCGTAATCGAGGTAGGACTGCCGCATCTCGTCTTCCAGGTTTACGGGCAATATCTCTCTAGCGACGCTCGCCATCCGGGATCTCGACTCGCTGCAAAAACGATCTGAGACGCACGACGACGCGCCCCGCCCCGCACCGGGACCGGGGCGCGCCGGGCGCCCGCGTAAAGGCGGTCATTCTAGCACAGGAGCGGGGTGCGCCTGCGCTGGCTGGTGGGGTTAGTCGTCGCCCTGGCGGTAGGCCCGCTTGACCACGATATCCTCCACCGGGACGTCCTGGTGCATACCCCGGTTGCCGGTGCGCACTTGGGCGATCTTGTCGACCACCTCCATGCCCTCGGCCACCCGGGCGAAGACGGCGTAACCGAAGTCGCGGGTACCGTGGTCGAGAAAGGCGTTGTCGGCCAGGTTGATGAAGAACTGGGAGGTGGCGCTGTCTTTCTGCTGGGTCCGGGCCATCGACAGCGTGCCGCGTTCGTTCCGCAGGCCGTTATCGGCCTCGTTCTTGATCGGGGCACGGGTCTCCTTCTGCCGGAACTCCTCGTCGAAACCGCCACCCTGCACCACGAAACCGGGGATAACCCGGTGGAAGATGGTGCCGTCGTAGAACCCGTCATCCACGTACTGCAGGAAATTCTCAACGGTGATGGGGGCCTCGTCCGGAAAGAGTTCCAGGGTGAGGTTGCCGTGGCTGGTCTCGAATACAACCATGGGGGTCTCCATTTGCGCGTGCTGGCTGTCCTGATCATCCCGTTCACCGCCGACGGCCTTGGCGCCGACGACCAACAGGACGGCGAAAATCACGAAAAGCATGAAAGCGATCAGTTTGTGGGCTGAGCGTAACGCCATGCCGATACTCCCTGTCCGGTCCGCCCGGTAACATCTGAAGGGCGCTCAGGATACCGCAGCGCGTTGCCATTGGCAGCCACAACCGGCCGCGGCTTACGTTAAACTGCGGTCTCGTGTCGCACCATGCACCCCGATACGGAAGGCATCCTTGGACTTTACCAGCCAGGTCATATTCTTCGGCAGCCTGCTGCTGCTGGTCAGCGTCATGGCCAGCGTCATATCCAACAGGATAGGCGCTCCGCTGTTGTTGGTCTTCCTGGTGATCGGCATGCTGCTGGGCGAGGAGGGTCTGGGTGGGCTCTACTTCGACGACTTCCAGACCGCCCATCTCATCGGCAGCCTGGCGCTGGCGGTCATCCTGTTTGACGGCGGCCTGCGCACCCGTACCAGCAGCTTCCGCGTCGGCCTGCGCCCGGCGGTGGTGCTGGCCACCGTGGGGGTGGTGATCACCGCCGGCCTGACCGGCCTGGTGGCCCGCTACGCCCTCGGCCTGGGCTGGTTGGAGGCGGCCCTGATCGGGGCCATCGTCGGCTCCACCGACGCCGCAGCGGTGTTCTCGCTGCTCCACTCCAAGGGGCTGGAGCTGAAACAGCGTGTCGCCGCCACCCTGGAGATCGAATCCGGCAGCAACGACCCCATGGCCATCTTCCTGACAGTGGCCCTGATCGAGCTGCTCATGGGCCAGCACACCAGCATCGGCTGGGGCATGGCGCTGGAGTTCGTCCAGCAGATGGGGCTGGGGGCCTTAATAGGGGTGCTCGGGGGCTTTCTGCTCGCCTACACCATCAACGGCCTGTCGCTGACCCCGGGGCTGTACCCGCTGCTCGCCCTGGGCGGGGGGCTGGTGGTCTTCGGTGCGACCGGGGTGGCTGGCGGCAGCGGTTTTCTGGCGGTCTATCTGGCCGGCCTGATCGTGGGCAACCGCCGGATCCAGGCCGCACAGAACATCCAGCGCTTCAACGACGGCATGGCCTGGCTGTCGCAGATCACCATGTTCGTCATGCTCGGCGTGCTGGTCACCCCCTCGGAGCTGCTGCCAGTGGCCCCGAAGGCGGCCATCGTCGGCGTGGCCCTCATTTTGGTGGCCCGGCCGCTGGCGGTCTTCACCTGTCTGGCCCCCTTTCGCTTCCCCTGGCGGGAGCAGTTGTTCATCGCCTGGGTGGGCCTGCGCGGCGCGGTGCCCATCATCCTGGGCATCTTCCCGCTGGTGGCGGGGCTGGCGGGGGCCGAACAATTCTTCAACGTGGCCTTCTTCGTGGTGCTGCTGTCGCTGGTAGTGCAGGGCTGGACCATCGCGCCCGCCGCCCGACTGCTGGGCCTGGAACTGCCCCCGGACTCCGGCCAGACGGAACGGGTGGAACTGGACGTACCACAGCAGGCGGACTACGAGTTCGTCTCCTATCGAGTCAAGTCCGACAGCCCCGCCCTGTTCAAGCCGCTGCACAACCTGCGGCTGCCGGACAGCGCCCAGGTCCTCACCCTGTTCCGGCAGGGGGCGCCGGTACGCGAAGAGGACGGCGACATCCTCCAGCCCGGCGATCAGGTCTACCTGCTCAGCCTGCCGGACGATCTACCCCTCCTCGACCGCATGTTCGTCGCCCCGGCCGGGCCGGCCTACCTGGAGGAGCAGCGCTTCTTCGGGGAATTCACCCTGGACGGCGAGACGCGGCTGGGCGACCTGGCGGCGGTCTACGGCTTCAACCTGCCACCGGGGGTCGACCCGGGGCAGTCATTGGATGAGTACCTGCTCCACCTGTTCCGCGGCAAGGCGGTGGTGGGCGACCGGGTGCGCCTCGATCACCTTCAGTTCACCGTGCGGGAGATGGAGGGCAACCGCATCCTCAAAGTCGGCCTGAAACTCGGGCGCGGCTGACCCCCTGCGGGCGCACCGCCCACGTTACTGCGAGGAGCGAAGCGACGCGGCAGTCCACCCGCCGCATGGATCGCCGCGGGCCTGCGGCCCTCGCGATGACGGGGTGGGGGCACCCCCCACGTCACTGCGAGGAGCGAAGCGACGCGGCAGTCCACCCGCCACATGGATCGCCGCGGGCCTGCGGCCCTCGCGATGACGGGGTGGGGCACCCCCACGTCACTGCGAGGAGCGGAGCGACGTGGCAGTCCACACGCCGCATGGATCGCCGCGGGCCTGCGGCCCTCGCGATGACGGGGTGGGGCACCCCCACGTCACTGCGAGGAGCGAAGCGACGCGGCAGTCCACACGCCGCATGGATCGCCGCGGGCCTGCGGCCCTCGCGATGACGGGGTGGGGGCACCCCCACGTCACTGCGAGGAGCGAAGCGACGTGGCAGTCCACCCGCCGCATGGATCGCCACGGGCCTGCGGCCCTCGCGATGACGGGGTGGGGGCACCCCCACGTCACTGCGAGGAGCGGAGCGACGCGGCAGTCCGCACGCCGCATGGATCGCCGCGGGCCTGCGGCCCTCGCGATGACGGGGTGGAGGCACCCCCACGTCACTGCGAGGAGCGGAGCGACGCGGCAGTCCACACGCCGCATGGATCGCCGCGGGCCCGCGGCCCTCGCGATGACGGGGTGGGGGCACCCCCCACGTCACTGCGAGGAGCGGAGCGACGTGGCAGTCCACCCGCCGCATGGATCGCCGCGGGCCTGCGGCCCTCGCGATGACGGGGTGGGTCCACCCCCCACGTCACTGCGAGGAGCGGAGCGACGCGGCAGTCCACACGCCGCATGGATCGCCGCGGGCCTGCGGCCCTCGCGATGACGGGGTGGGTCCACCCCCCACGTCACTGCGAGGAGCGGAGCGACGTGGCAGTCCACACGCCGCATGGATCGCCGCGGGCCCGCGGCCCTCGCGATGACGGGGTGGGTCCACCCCCCACGTCACTGCGAGGAGCGGAGCGACGCGGCAGTCCACACGCCGCATGGATCGCCGCGGGCCTGCGGCCCTCGCGATGACGGTGGGGAAGCCTGCGGCCCTCGCGATGACGGTGGGGAAGCCTTCGGCCCTCGCGAAGACGGTGGCAATACCTTTGAAAGGCATTCGATCTATACGATACTGAGGCCCATTGCGCGGCCATCGAAAGCAGGCAAGGACCCTCCCCCCGTGGACACTATTTTTCTCGCGCGACAACCCATTTATAACCGGGAATTGGAGGTTGTCGCCTACGAACTGCTTTACCGCGCTGGCGCCCGGGATCGGGCTGATGTGGTCGACGGGGATCAGGCCACCGGGCAGTTGCTGGTCAACACCTTCACGGATTTCGGGCTGGAGCGGCTGGTCGGTGACGTGCCCGCCTTTATCAACCTGACCCGCCCCTACCTGATCGGCGAGCTGGAACTCCCCATCCCACCCGATCAGGTGGCATTGGAGGTGCTGGAGGATGTCGCGCTGGATGACGAGCAGGTGCTCGCCGGGCTGCGCAGCCTCTCCGACCGGGGCTATGTCATCGTGCTGGACGACTTCGACTACCAGCCGGAGAACGAACCCGCCCTGGCCTGTGCCGACCTGGTAAAACTGGAGGTCAACGACACCTCTACAGAGGCGCTGACCCGGGTGGTCCGCCGCCTGCGGGAGTTCGATCTGCAGCTCCTCGCCGAGAAGGTCGAGACCGACCGTCAGTTCCAGCTTTGCCTCGACCTGGGGTTCGATTTCTTCCAGGGCTATTACTTCAGCCGTCCGAACCTGGTCTCCGGTCAGCGCCATGCCAGCAGCAAAGTCGGGCTGCTGCCGCTGCTCGCCAAACTCAACGACCCGGACGCGGACCTGCAGGAACTGGAGCGGTTGATCGCCCGGGACCAGGTGCTGGTCTACCGGCTGCTGCGCTGCGCCAACTCGGCCGCGGTCTCCCGCGGGCCCATCGAGTCCCTGCACAATGCGCTGCTCCTGCTGGGCACCCGCACCGTGCGCACCTGGATCATCCTGATCACCCTCTCGGCGGTGGAGGACAAGCCGCCGGAGCTGTGCCGCATCGCCCTGGCCCGGGCGCGCATGTGTGAGCTGCTGGCTCGGGAGTCGGGCATCGCCAACCCCGAGGCCTGTTTCACCGCCGGGCTGCTCTCGCTGTTGGACACCCTGATGAACCAGCCCATGGCGGAGCTGGTCCAGGCCCTGCCGCTGACCCAGGCGATCGAACGCGCCCTGCTCAACCGTGAGGGGGCCATCGGCGCCCTGCTGCAGCGGGTTTGCGATTATGAGCAAGGCCACTGGCAGGCCCTGGAAACGGACGACGCCGACGGACGGCGCTACCCCGGGGCCTACCTGGAGGCCCTGCAATGGGCCGACCGCATCATGGACGTGGTCACCCAGACCCGCGATCCGGAGGCGTTGACAACGGTTCGATCCCGATCTGACTGACCCCCCCTTCCCCCGATTTGCTGCGCTTGCGAAACGCCCGCCTTGACCGGATACCGGGCGCATACAACACTCAGTTCAATGACAACCGAAAAGGTGGGCGCGATGCACGCCTGCCGCAACCCGGGAAGGGAACGCAGGGGATCCGAACAATGGATGTAAGGGAGGAGAGCCGATGATCTGTCGCACCCTGAAAGCGGCCACCGCCGCCGGCGCGTTGGCCTTGATAGCCGGTCTGCCCTCTGCGGCCATGGCCCAGGAGGTCACCCAGCTACGCTGGGCCACCTCCGCCACCGGTTCCACCGGCTACGCGGTGAAAGTGGACCTGATGACCATCCTCAATCGCGAATGGAGCGGTTACAACATCACGGTCTTGCCCACCGCCGGCGCCGTCGCCTCCGTGCGCGGCTACGCCCTGGGCGAGTTTGACGGCTACTACGGTGCGGACGTGGCCTTCGCCGAACTCGCCGACGACTCGGGCCGGTTCCGGGATTTCCGCGCCCATATGGAGCGCGAGCCGGTCCAGTCCTTCTGGGCCTACACCATGGAGGTGGGCCTGGCGGTCCGCGCCGACGACCTGGACGAGTACGACGGCTGGGGGGGGCTGGCCGGTGCCCCCGTGTTCACCGGCCCCGCCCCGTGGGACGTCCGCGCCCAACTTGAACGGGCCATGGCCGCCGTGGACGTGGGCCATGACTACACCGAGATTGACCTGAGCATCGCGGGTTCCTCGCTCAACGAGGGCACCATCGACGCCTTCATCGCCTACACCAGTGGGCAGACCAGCGTCGCCCCCTGGGTCAACGAGGCCATGCTGTCGGTGGATACCGCCATCCTCAACCCCACCGATGAAGAGCGGGCCCAGATCGAGGCGGCGGGCATGGAGGTGGTGGCCGTGCCGGCGGAGCGCTTCGATACCGATATTGGCGTTGACGAGGCCCATTTCGTACCCTTCTTCTACGGCTTCCACCTCGGCCCGGAGGTCCCGGAAGAGGACCTGTACGAGATGCTCACCATCATCCAGGCCAAGTCCGAGGAGCTGCGCGCCGCCAATGCCGCCTTCGCCCAGGTGGATGAGGATATGGTCGAGCTGCAGCGCCGCGGGGTGGCCGCCAGCGGCGGCAGTGTACCGGTCCACCCGGGGCTTGCCCGCTTCCTGCAGGAGAACGACGCCTGGGACGAGGCGTGGGATGACTGGGTCTACCGGTAAGGCCGTGAGGGCCTGACCCCGGTCGTGGGGCGCCCCTGTGATCCGCCGGGGGCGCCCTTGTCCGAACCACCCCGGACAGGGCGGGCCGATGACTGAGCGCGAGAACGCCAGCGGGGGGCGCACCACGCCCGATCTGGAGCCCCGGCGCAGCCGCTCCCGGCTGCACTTGGCCTGTCACATCGTCGCCCAGTGCCTGTTCTACGCCCTGGCGCTCTATTTCTTCAGCCACCTCAGCATCTATTACTTCACCGGCGCCGGCGGGGCCACGCTCCTGGCGGTGACGCTGGTCCCCATCGCCGTCGCCATTGCCTTCGCCAATGACCTGCGCCACGACGATCTCTACCCCCTGCTCGGTCCGCTACCTGCGACCCTGATCGGCATCGCGTACGCTGCCGCGCTGATCTATGCGGCCTACTACCTGGTCACCGAGTTCGAGAATATCCGCATCTACCGGGTGGGGTTCTGGAACGACGCCGACAAGGCGGCCGGCGCCATCGTGGTGGCGCTGACCCTGGAGTACACCCGGCGGCGCTACCTGGCCCTGGCCCTCGTGATCCTGCTGCTGATTCTGTACACCGCCTACGGCCACCTGGTGCCCGGCATGTTCCAGCACCCGGGGATGAGCTGGAACCGCATTCTCACCGCCACCAGTTTGGAGATCTCCACCGGGGTGTTCGAGCGCCTGCCCCAGTTGGGGCTGACCCTGATCGGCTCCTTCATGCTGGTGCTGGCCGTGCTGCGCGCCTTCGGTTGTATCGACTCCATACTGGCCGGCAGCTCCCGGCTGGCCGCCCGATCACCCCGACTGTTGCCCCAGGCCGCGGTGATCGGCAGCTTTTCCGTGGCCGCCGTCTCCGGCAGCGGCGCGGCCAACGCCGCGACCACCGGCTCGGCCACCATCCCGGTGTTGATCCGGGCCGGCTTTCCGCGGGTCAAGGCCGCCGCCATCGAGACCGCCTCGTCGCTCGGCGGGCAGTTGATGCCGCCGTTGATGGGCATCGCCGCCTTCCTGATGGCCGAGTACCTGCGGGTCAGCTATTTCGATGTGGTCGCCCGCGGTTTCGCCCCCGCGATCCTCTATTTCCTGGGCGTCAGTGTCGCGGTTTACCTGCTGGCCGGCCGCTACATGCAGCGCGCGGTCACCCCGCGCCGGGAACCGATTGATTATGTGGACATCATCAACCTGTCCGCTTACGCCCTGGCGGTGATCGGCCTGATCTGGCTGATGGGGGTGGAGCGGCGGGCGGCCATGTCCTCGGCGCAGTTGGTGTTTATCGCCCTGTTCTCGGTGCTCAGTGCGCTATTCCTGCTGCGGTTCCTCTGGGCGCTTTACCACCAGTCCGGCCCGCGACTCACCCCGGCGCGCCTGCAAGAGGCCGGCCGCCCCTTCGTGCGCCTGATCGAGACCTTCACCACCAACACCGCGGAACTGACCGTGCTGCTCGCCACCCTGGGCATTCTCACCGCCACCTTCACCATCACCGGCGTGCCCACCAAGGTGGGCATCCTGCTGATGGAGATGGCCGGCGCGCACCTGGCCCTGATGGTGCTGGTGGCTTTCGCCTTCGGCTACCTGGTGGGCATGGGCCTGCCGGTGGCGCCCACCTACATCATCGTGGCAGTGGTGATCACCCCCTTCATGATCCGCGCCGGGGTCGACCCTTGGGTGGCGCACTTCTTCGCCTTCCTGGTGGCGGTGTTCGGCGAGCTCTCCCCGCCCACCTCGGTGGTGGCGGCGGTCACCTCGCGAATCGCCGAGGCCCCCTTCGTGCGCACCATGATCTCGGCGCTGGGCATGTGCGTGCCGCTACTGATCCTCATGGTCGGCGTCTACACCCGGCCGGCGCTGGTGGTAGAGCCGGGTTGGCCGCAGCTTCCCGCCTTCGCCCTGCTGCTGGTCGGAACCCTGGGGACCATTCTCGCCCTGCAGGGCCGCTATGCCCAGGGATGGCTTCGGGACTGGGGCACCCGCCTCGCCCTGGGGCTGCTGAGCGCGGTGGTGGTGCTGCATCCGGACGAGCGGCTGGCGTGGGTGGTGACCGCTCCGGTACTGGCCATGGTCTTCTGGGGCCTGCTGCGGGCTCACCGGGCCCTGCGGGCACGACCGCTGGAGGCGGCCGACAGCGCCCCCGCCTGACCCGCGACCGGGGCGTCGCGGCAGGTCCCGGCGCCGTTCAGAAGCCCACCGCCTGGCCGTCCTTGCGCGGATCAGAGCCGGCCACATAGCCTCCGGACAGCCGCTGAGCCACCTGGGCGCCACCGAAGCCGAAGGCGGCCTCCGGCGCGGTCACGGTGAGCTCATGCCCCAACTCACTCAGCCCCTCCAGAGTGCGCGCCGGCAATGTTGCTTCCACCGCCACCCGGCGTCCGCCGAGGACCCGCCAGCGGGGTGCGTCACAGGCGGTCTGCGGATCCTGGTCGAAGTCCACCAGTCGGACGCCCACCTGCACGTGGCCCTGGGCCTGCATGGGGCCGCCCATCACGCCGTAACTGGTCAGTGGGCCCCCGTCAGGCGTGGTCAGAAAGCCGGGGATGATGGTGTGAAAGGGGCGCTTGCGGGGGCCAACCCGGTTCGGATGGCCGGGCTGCAGGGTGAAGCCGGCGCCACGGTTCTGCAGGCTGATCCCCGTCCCCGGAATCACCACCCCGGAACCGAACCCCAGGTAGTTGGACTGGATATAGGAGACCATGCGCCCCTGCGCATCGGCCGCGGTGACATAGACGGTCCCACCCGGCCTCGGCACCCCGTAACCCGGGTCACCCGCCGCCTGCCGGTCGATGGTCGCGGCGCGCGCGGCCAGGTAGCCCGGGTCGAGCAGTGCCGCCGGCTCCACTGTCATGGCCTCCGGGTCGGCCACGTGGGCCTGCGTATCCGCCAGCGCGAGCTTCATCGCCTCGATCTGCAGATGCAGCCCCGGAATGCTGTCCGGTGCCACCTCCGGCATCTCAGTGTGCGCCAGGATGCCCAGGGCGATCAGGGCTGCTATGCCCTGGCCGTTGGGCGGCAGCTCGTGGGCCTCTACCCCGCGGTAGGGCAGCGACAGCGGGCACACCCACGCCGGCCGGTGGGCGTCCAGGTCGGCCTCGGTGAGCGCCGCGCCGTGCCGGCGCGCCTCGGCGGCGATGCGCCGGGCCAGTTCGCCCCGGTAAAAGGCCTCGCCGCCGGTCTCGGCGATCCGCTGCAGCGTGGCCGCCAGGTCCGGATTGCGAAAGCGCTCACCGGTGCGCGGGGCCCGCCCGCCGGGCAGGAAGGTGTCAGCGAAGCCCGGTTGCCGCTCAAGCTGGCGGGCGCCCATGGCCCAGAGGGTGGCGACCGCTGGGGTGACCAGGAAACCCGATTCCGCCAGTGCCACCGCCCGCTGGAACAGGCGCGCGAAAGGCAGCGCGCCGAAGCGCCGGGAGAGCGCGGTCCACGCCGAGACGGCCCCCGGCGTGGTGACCGAGTGCCAGCCCACCGGCGGCATGCCGTCGCGACCGGCGAAAAACGCCGGCGACCACCCGGCCGGTGCCCGACCGCTGGCATTCAGCCCGTGCAGTTGCCTGCCGTCGTGGACCAGGGCAAAGGCGTCACCCCCCACCCCGTTGCCGGTGGGCTCGACCACCGTCAGGGTAATGGCCGCCGCCAGGGCCGCATCCACCGCATTACCACCCTCGGCCATGGCCTGCAAACCCGCCTGGGCGGCCAGCGGTTGTGAGGTGGCCACCACATTGTCCGCCATCACCGGACTGCGCCGGGAGGGGTGCGGATTACGGAACCGCATGGCCACCCCCAGATGCCGCGGGCCGGCAGACCGCCAGCCTGATACCGAAGTTCTGAGCCGGAGCCATATCGCCTCCTGGAGCGTTTCCCGATTCCGACCCACGACCGCCCTGTGACAGGCGGAAGGGGTAAGGCTTACCCTTAAGCCTTACCCTTCGAGAGTAGCCATCGACGACTCAGGTCGCGACCGCGCTGGTGGGGGACACGCCAGCGGCGCACCCATCGAACGCCCCCTGGGGGAACTCATGACGCCATGACACCGCTCATCCGTTACAGCCTGCTGCAACTCCCGGGGTTGCTCCTTATCGCCTCGCTGGGGTGGTGGGCCTGGTCCTCCGGCTGGGTCAGCGCCGGCACGGCGGTGGCACTGTTTCTGGTGTGGCTGCTCAAGGATGCCCTGCTCTACCCGCTCTACCGCCCCGCGCTGGAACGGCAGGTGCCTTGCGGCGGCCAGGCCCTGGTGGGGCGGCACGCGACGGTGATCACGGCCCTGCATCCAGTGGGGCGCGTCCGCGTCGACGGCGAGAGCTGGCGCGCCCGGTCCGCCCACGGCGAGCCGGTGCCGGCCGGCAGAGGGGTGCGGGTGATTGACGCAGAGGGATTGACTTTGACGGTGGAGCCCATCGATTAAATACATCTTACATTTCGTACCTTTTTTGTGGTTTGCCGCGGATCAAGTTTCGGACCACCTCACACGCGGGACCATTTGCCTTGCCGCAATGAAGAGGAGGCAAACCATGTCCATGCGCAAACAAACCCTGACCGCTGCACTCATTGCCGTTGCCACTGCCGGCGCCACACTCACCACCCCGGTGCTCGCCGCAGGCACCAGCCTGGAGGCCGGCAACATCCTGGTGCGGGGCGGTTTCCACCAGGTCTCACCCAAGTCCGACAACGGCTCTTTGACGGCCAACGACATTGACGTGGACGTCGGTGACAGCACCCGCCTGAGCGGCACCCTGACCTACATGGTCACGCCCAACATCGGCGTCGAGCTGCTGGCGGCCCTGCCCTTCGAGCACAACATCCGCCTGGACGGCCTGGGCAAGGTGGGCAGCACCAAGCAGCTACCGCCCACCCTCAGCGTGCAGTACCACTTCAGCGACCTCGGCCTCCCCTTCCGGCCCTATGCCGGCGTGGGTCTGAACTACACCAACTTCTTTGACACCAAGACCAGCGGCCCGCTGGACGGCAACCGGCTCTCCCTGGACGACTCCTGGGGTCTGGGCGTGCAGATCGGCGTGGACGTGCCGGTGGCCGAGGACTGGTTCGTGAATGCCGAAGTGCGCTATATCGAGATCGAGACCGACGCGAAACTGAACGGCGACGATATCGGGACTGTGGAGGTCGACCCGACCGCGATCGGCATCAGCCTGGGCCGGCGCTTCTGAGCCGCGTCCCTGCCGCGCCGGCACTGAACGGGTGACCGGCGCGGCCGCACCCCCTGACGGGTCCGGGTGGCGCCCATCGGCGCCACCCGGACCCGTCACCACCTCTGACCGCCCTGCCTAACCCAGCCGGTTATAGCCGTTCAGCGCCGCCACCCGATAGGCCTCGGCCATGGTCGGGTAGTTAAAGGTGGTATTCAGGAAATACATCAGGGTGTTGGCCTCGCCGGTCTGGGCCATGATGGCCTGGCCGATGTGGACGATCTCGGCAGCCTGGTCGCCGAAGCAGTGGATGCCCAGGATCTCCAGGGTCTCCGGGTGGAACAGCAGCTTGAGCATGCCGACACCCTGGTTGGCGATCTGGGCCCGGGCCAGGTCCTTGAAGAAGGCGTGACCCACCTCATAGGGCACCTTGGCCGCGGTGAGCTCCTGCTCGGTCTTACCCAGCGAGCTGATCTCGGGGATGGTGTAGATGCCGGTGGGGATGTCCTGCACCAGCCGGTAGTCGCGTTGGCCACAGAGCATGTGCGAGGCGGCGAACCGTCCCTGGTCGAAGGCGGCACTGGCCAGGCTGGGGTAGCCGATCACATCGCCCACCGCGTAGATGTGCTCCTGCGCGGTCTGGTAATTGTCATTGACCTGGATCTGACCGCGGCTGTTGGGCTCAATGCCCAACGCCTCCAGCCCCATGTCCTCCGAGTTGCCACTACGGCCGTTGGCCCAGAGGAGGATGTCCACCTTGATCTGCTTGCCCGAGTCCAGGTGGACGACCACGTGGTCGTCACGGGGCACCACTTGGGTAAAGGCCTCGTCGTGGCGGATCAACACGCCCAGTTCCCGCAGGTGGTAGCTGAGGGCGTCCGAGATCTCGTTGTCCAGGAAGGTGAGCAACCGCTCCCGGGTGTCGATCAGGTCCACCTTGACCCCGAGCCCGCGGAAGATGGAGGCGTACTCGCAGCCGATCACGCCGGCGCCGTAGATGGCGATGGTGCGGGGGGTGTGATCCAGGGAGAGGATCTTGTCGCTGTCGCACACCCGGGGGTGGTCGAAGGGCACCCCCTCCGGGCGGTAGGGCCGGGAGCCGGTCGCGATCAGAAAGTGCCCGGCGCGCAGGCGCAGCACCTTGCCCTCGGCACCGTGCACCTCCACCGTGTGGGCGTCCAGAAACCGGGCCCGGCCGTGCAGCACCGGGATCTCGTTGCGACTGTAGTAACCGGCGCGCAGGTTCACCTGCCGGTTGATCACCCGCTCCGCGAACTTCAACACCCGGGGGAACGACAGCCGCTTGGGCGCGGCCACGTCGTGGAACAGCGGATTGGTGTTGTACTCCATCATGCGCCGGACGTTGTGGCGCAGCGCCTTGGAGGGGATCGTCCCCCAGTGGGTACAGCCCCCACCCACCTCGCCGTGGCTCTCCACCACCACCACGTCCCTGCCGCTTTTCGACAGGGCCAGTGCCGCGCCCTCGCCGCCGGGACCGCTGCCGATCACCACCGCGTCGTAGTGCTGTTCCTTCACCGCGCCTCCTACCATTGCACCGGGCTCCTGCCCTTGCAGTGTAGTCACCCGGTACCGGCGGGTAATGTTCAACCGTTGATCAGCGCCCGCACCCCAGCACCTCCAAAATCGGTAACCACCCCTCGCTCAGTGACCAGCACATCGATCAGCTCCGCGGGGGTCACGTCGAACACCGGGTTCCAGGCCCCGGCGCCCTCGGCCGCCACCCGACGGTCGCCGAGCCAGAGCAGCTCCTCCGGCGGGCGCTCCTCGATGGGGATGCGGTCGCCTCCGGGGCAGTCAAGATCGATGGTGCTGGACGGCGCCACCACCATGAATTTCACCCCGTGGGCCTTGCAGGCGAGGGCCAGGGCGTAGGTGCCGATCTTGTTGGCGGTGTCGCCATTGGCGGCGACCCGGTCGGCGCCCACGATGACCCAGTCCACCCGGCCGCGCTGCATCAACAGCGGCGCCGCCCCCTCGGCAATCAACCGCACCGGGATACCGTCCGCCACCAGCTCCCAGGCGGTCAGCCGGGCGCCCTGCAGCCAGGGTCGGGTCTCGTCGGCGTAGACCGCGGACAGCCCCTTGCCGGACCAGGCGCTGCGGATGACCCCCAGGGCCGTGCCGTAACCGCCGGTGGCCAGCGAGCCGGTATTGCAGTGGGTCAGTACACCGGCGCCGGCCGGGATCAGATGGGCGCCGAGCTCGCCCATGCGCCGGTTGGCGGTCAGGTCGTCCTCGTGGATGGCGACGGCGGCCGCTTCCAGCGCCGCCAGCGGATCCGCGGGGTCGCTGTCGACGACTTGCTGCATCCGGTCCAGCGCCCAGAAGAGATTGACTGCCGTCGGCCGGGCGCTGCGCAACCGGGCCAGATCCGCCGCCATCGCGGCCGGCCAATCCGCCGGCCGGCGCGCCATGGCGGCCCGGGCCGCCAGCACCACACCATAAGCGGCCGCGATGCCGATGGCCGGGGCGCCGCGCACCACCATGTCGCGGATGGCGTCGGCCGTGTCGGCGGCGGAGTGGCAGTCCAGCCAGACCGTCTCCGCCGGCAGGCGGCGCTGGTCCAGCAGCTTCAGGTGATCGCCCTGCCAATCGAGGGCCCGTACGGTGTCGTTGCGGGGCATGGCGGCTCCGGTCTGCGTCTATCGGCGAGGGCCCATGGTACCGCGACAGGCACCGGTGCGGGCCATCCGCCAGGCCGCCGGCTGGGGTCAATCCAGCGACAGCACCCGCAGCACCCGCCCGGCCACCACCTCTGGGGGGTCGTCATCGCAGGCGATGGTATGGTCCGCATAGCGCCGGTAGAGGGGCAGGCGTTCCCGGTGCAGCGCCGCCAGTGACTGCCCGGCGGCGATTACCATGCCCCGCGCCACCGGGTCCCCGACCCGGTGCGCCAGTACCGCCACCGGGCAGTCCAGGAAGACGACCGTGCCGAGCCGCCGGAGCGCCGCCATCCCACGGGCGGCATAGACCACTGAACCGCCGGTGGCGATCACCGCCGGCTCAGCGGGCTGCAGGTCGCACAGCACCCGCGCCTCGGCGGCTCGGAACCCCTCCACCCCGCGCTCCGCCATCAGCGCCTGGAGGGATTGGCCGCAACGCGCCTCCATCACGGCATCGGTGTCGATGAAAGGACGCTGCAGCCGGGCGGCGAGCCGGCGGCCCACTGTGGACTTGCCCGCCGCCGGCATGCCGATGAGGATTAGGGATTGATCCGGTGTCATGCCGGCCATGTCACTCCGCGTCGCCCTGCCCCGATTCCGGTCAAACACACCCCCATGGGGCCCTTCCGCCCTGCATCGCGCACCAGGCCCCAGAGTCGGGCACCACCGCCGTTATAACACGCGCGGTTCTGGGAAACCCGGCCCGCCACGGGAGGTTCGGGCCCCAACTCGAGTCCCGCCCCGGTTGGTGCCACAATAGCCCCATCCGCCACTGCGTTTCGGGAGTGACGCCATGCAGAAGGTCGACAGTCTGGTCTCCGCCCGCTGGGTGATCCCGGTGGAGCCGGAGGACGCCGTGCTGCCCCACCACACGGTGGCCATCCGTGACGGGCGCATCATCGACTGTCTGCCCACTGACCAGGCCGAACGGCAGTACGAGGCGGGCCAGCATCAGCGGCTGGCGCGGCACGCACTGCTTCCGGGTCTGGTCAATGCCCACACCCACAACGCCATGAGCCTGCTGCGCGGGCTGGCCGATGACCTGCCGCTGATGACCTGGCTGCAGGATCACATCTGGCCGGCGGAGGGGCGGCATGTCTCGCCGGAGTTCGTGCACGACGGCACGGCGCTGGCGATGGCCGAGATGCTACGCGGCGGCACCACCTGCTTTTCCGATATGTACTTCTTCCCGGAGGTCACCGGCCGGCTGGCGGACCGGGTGGGGATGCGCGCGGTGCTGGGGATGATCGTGATCGACATGCCCACCCCCTACGGTAGCGGGCCGGAGGACTACCTGGACAAGGGCGTGGCCCTGCACGACGCCTGGCGCAACCACCCGCATATCTCGACGGTGTTCGCCCCTCACGCACCCTACACCGTCTCGCCGGAGTGGCTGAAGCGGGTGCGGGTGCTGGCCGACCAACTGGACACCCGGGTCCACATGCATGTCCACGAGACCGCCGGCGAGGTGGAGGACTGCGTGCAGTCCACCGGTCAGCGGCCGCTGCAGCGGCTCGACCAACTCGGGCTGCTCAACCCTTCGCTGATCGCCGTGCACATGACCCAGCTCACCGAGGCGGAGATGGACCGGCTGGCCGAAACCGGTGTCAACGTGGTCCACTGCCCGGAGTCCAACCTGAAGCTGGGCAGCGGGTTCTGCCCGGTGCACGCCCTGCAGCGGCGCGGGATCCACGTGGCCATCGGCACCGACGGCGCGGCCAGCAACAACGACCTGGATCTGCTCGGCGAGCTGCGCACCGCCGCGCTGTTGGCCAAGGGCTACAGCGGCAACCCGGCGGCCCTGCCCGCCCACCGGGCATTGCGCATGGCCACCCTGGACGGCGCCCGGGTGCTGGGCCTGGACGGGGAGATCGGCTCGCTGGTGCCGGGCAAGTACGCCGACCTCTGCGCGGTGGATCTCTCCGGTGTGGAGACCGAACCGCTGTACAATCCTATCTCGCAGCTGGTCTACACCGGCCAGCGGGAGCGCGTCAGCCACGTCTGGGTGGCGGGCCGGCTGCTGCTCAACGAGCGCCGTCTGACCACCCTGAACGAGGCCGATATCCTGGAACGGACCCGGGCCTGGCAGGCCCGCATCGCCCCGGAGGACACCCATGACTGACCCGGCGACCGACACGACCCGGCGTAATGTGCACGACCACGAGGTGGCCAAATTCGACGCCGCCGCCTCGCGCTGGTGGGACCCGCAGGGGGAGTGCAAGCCGCTGCACGACATCAACCCGCTGCGGCTGGACTACGTGGCCCAGTGCCTGGGCGGACTGGAGGGGCGGCGCATCCTCGACGTGGGGTGCGGCGGCGGGCTGCTGGCCGAGGGTATGGCCCGGCGGGGCGCCGAGGTGACCGGCATCGACATGTCCAAGGCGGCGCTGCAGGTGGCGCGCCTGCACGCGCTGGAGATGGAGGTGGAGGTGGCCTACCGTCAGATCACCGTGGAGGAGCTGGCCGACTCTGACGAGCCCCGGTTCGATGCGGTGACCTGTCTGGAGATGCTGGAGCACGTCCCCGACCCGGCCTCGGCGGTGCACGCCTGCGCGCGGCTGGTCAAACCCGGCGGCCACGTGATTTTCTCCACCCTCAATCGCAACCCCAAGAGCTACCTCTTCGCCATCCTGGGCGCGGAGTATCTGCTGCAGTTGTTGCCCAAGGGCACCCACGACTGGCAGCAGTTCATCCGCCCCTCGGAGCTGGACCGCTGGGCCCGCGAGGCCGATCTGGTGCTGCGCAGCATGAAAGGGCTGACCTACAACCCGCTGAATCAGCGCTACAAGCTCACCGACGACACCAGCGTCAACTACCTGGCCCACTACCAGCACAGCCCGGCACGGGCCGGGTCGTAATGCGGGCGGCCCGCATCGAGGGGGTACTATTCGACCTGGACGGCACCCTGCTGGATACCGCCGGGGACCTGGCCACGGCCCTGAACCGGGTACTTGCCGAACAGGGCCGGTCACCGCTGCCGGAGGCCCGCATCCGCCCCACGGTCTCCCACGGGGCGGTGGTCATGCTCTGCCACGCCTTCGCCCTGGCGCCGGACGACCCGGCCATGCCGGCGCTGCACGAGGCCATGCTGCGCCACTACGAGGCGGATATCGCCGGGCGCACGCGCCCCTTCCCCGGGATGGAGACCGTGCTGGCACGGGTGGAGGCACTGGGGCTGCCCTGGGGCATCGTCACCAACAAGCCGGCGCGGCTCACCCACCCCCTGCTGGCGGCGCTGGGACTGGACCGGCGGGCGGCGGCGGTGGTCTGCGGTGACACCGCACCACGGCCCAAGCCCCACCCCGACCCCATGGAGGCGGCCTGCGCGACACTGGGCGTGGCGCCGGCCCGTTGCCTGACCGCCGGCGATGCCCTGCGCGATATCCAGGCCGGACAGCATGCCGGCTGCCCGACCCTGGCCGCCCTGTTCGGCTACCTGGGGGCCGGCGATCACCCGGCCGGCTGGGGCGCCGATGGCCTGCTGAACACGCCGCAGGACCTGCTGCGCTGGCTGCCCCCGGCCTAGATCAGGTCACGCGGGATGCTGCGCGAGATGTTGTGCGCATGCACCCGCTCGTCGCCCTCGTAGGCGTCCATCTCGGCGCGCAGGTGGAAGTTCCCGGCGTCGGAGGTGAGCACCGTGCGGGTCTCCACCCGCACCTGCCAGCCCTCCCGGCGCAACTCCCGCACCGCGCGGGTCTCGCCCCGCACCGAGTCGTACTGATTGCCCGTATGGCTGTACCACTCAACGGTGTGAATGCGCATGCCCATGCCGATCTCATCCAGTTGGAAGGCCCCCTCGTCCTTCTTGACCTCCAGTGTGGAGCGGTCGGACGCCAGGTCCCGGGTGACCGTCCAGCCGTAGTCCCGCGGCTGCAACAGGGTCATCGCCGGCCCCGGGCTCTGCACCGGCGGGCCGGGGCGGCGCAGGTTCTCCTCCTCGGCAGCAGACTCGCGCACCGGCAGCTCCAGGCAGCAGCCCTGGGTACGGAAGGTGAGCCGCGGCGACTCCGGCGCCGGCCAGGCCAGCGGCCAGTAAGAGGTGGAGATCGACACCCGCAACCGGTGGCCGGCGGGGATGCGCTGACCGATGTCGTTGAGCTTGACCCTTACGGTGTAGAACCGGCCCGGCTCCAACGGCTCCGGGTCCTCATGGCCGTTGCGGTGGGTGAGGTTGAGCAGCCCGTAGGTCAGCCGGGTGGCCTCGTCGCTCTCCGCCACCTCAGACAGGCGCACGGCCACCTGCGCCACCGGCTTGTCGGACGCCACCTCCAGGGTCACCGCCGGCTGCCCGAGCAGTTCCAGCGGCTGCTCCAGCGGATCGCTGGTGAAGATCAGCGCACCGCCGTCCTCCTCGCGCTGGTCGTGGGGCAGGTCCGGGGTGGCGCTGAACGAGCACCAGCGCCCGGCGAACAGCCCCACCGACAGCGGCGATTGCAGCGTCAAATCGGTGTGCTCGGCGGGCCGGGCGCTGCTGTTGCCAATCTGCCCCGGACGCAGGTCCAGGCACTCTCTGCGCACCCCGGGGCTGGGCCAGCCCGGCTCGGCCACCCAGCGCCCCGGCCGGTGGCGGACCCCGGTGATGGGGGGCATGGTGTCCTGGACCCAGGCCCGCAGCATGGGCTCGGCCTCCACCCCGTTGGGTTCGTCCTTCAGCCAGCGGTCGAACCAGCGCAGCACCTCGCCGAGGAAGTCGATGGCCGGGCCCGGGATGCCCTGGTGGGGGTACTTGTGGCCCCAGGGGCCAACCAGCCCCATGCGCGGCCCCGGCAGGTGCTCCAGCATGCGGAACACCGAGTTGGAGTAGCCGTCCGCCCAGCCGGAGACGGCCATCACCGGGATCTGTACCGCGCCATAGTCCTCGTTGATGGAGCCGTGGCGCCAGTAGTCGTCGCGGCGCTGGTGGCTCAACCAGTCCTCCAGCCAGAAACCGCTGCCCTCCATGCGCCGGTGCCAGGTCTCGCGCCAGCTGTCGCCGACGATGGCCGGATCCGGCGGCAGGGCCGAGTGGCTGTACATGGCCGAGGCCCAGGACAGGTTGTCGCCGAGCAGGCAGCCGCCCATATAGTGGACGTCGTCGGTGTACCGGTCGTCGGTGGAGCAGACGGTGACAATGGCCCCCAGCTCCTTGGGCTGCCGGGCGGCCAGCTGCAGGCCGTTGAACCCGCCCCAGGAGATGCCGATCATCCCCACCCGACCGTTGCACCAGTCCTGTTCCGCCAGCCAGCGCAGGATCACCTCGCCGTCCTCCAGCTCGATGGGCAGGTACTCGTCGGTGAGCACCCCGTCCGATTCGCCGCTGCCGCGGATGTCCACCCGCACGCAGGCGTAGCCGTGACCGGCCAGGTAGGCGTGGGTGGCGTCATCTCGCTGCCGGGTGAACTCCCGTTTGCGGTAGGGGATGTACTCCAGGATGGCCGGCACCGCCTGGTGCACGGCAGATTCTGGGATCCAGGCCCGGGCCGCCAACTGCACGCCATCCGGCATCGGGATCCACAGGTTCTCGACCACCCGGATGCGCTCCGGCAGGTCGTTCAACGGCACTACACGCGCCTTCTCGGGCATCACGCTGCCTCCGGCTTCTCGATCCGAAAGTCCAGGCCCTCGCGGATGTGTTCGAAACGGGCCTCTATGTCCTCTTCATTCTCGCCGCCCAGGAAGATCAGCGCCAGGCAGTAACTGTAACTGTCCTGATCCCAGAGCTGGGACAGCCAGGCACCCTCGCGAGCCTGGATCTGGATACGGGTCCCGGGGAAGGCCTCCTCCAAAGCGCGCACCTCCGATGCACTGGGCACCCGGGTGACCTTGCCGTCCTCGAACACCCGCAGGAAGCACTTCGCCGCCATGGGGAACTCGCCCCGCCCCTGCGGGAACTCCGGCGCCCGACCCAGCGCCAGGTCAACGGCCACCTCCTGGTGCGAGACCCCGTCCACCTTCTCGAACAGGTCGCAGTGGGACTGGGACAGCCGGGTGTTGACCTCCAACAGCCAGACATCGTCTGTGGCTTCGTCCCAGTAGAACTCAATGTTGAAGGGCGCATTGTCGTAGCCGATGTGGGTCATGAACCGCCGCGCCTGCTCGATCATCCGTTGCTGGACCGGCTCGGGCAGCACCGACGGGTATTGGTAGCGCCGGAATGAAGAGCCGTTGGGCTCGCGGACCGAGTCCACCGCACCGTAGACATACACATGGCCCTGGTAGCCATAGCCCTCCAGGGTGCACTGATGGCCACCAATGATGCCCTCGGCCAGGCAGTGGCCGCCGCCGATGCCGCGCACCTCCGGGGGGAGTTCCACCTGGTCCAGCAGGTAGTCGAAGGGCTCGGCGAAGCGACCGATTCCCGCCCGCATCCGCGCCTGGGCGTGCTCGAAGTCCTCCGGTCCGTCAATACGGAAACCCAGGTAGCTGGAGAAGGACTTGATGGGCTTGACCCAGAACGGGTAGCCGATCTCCGCCTCGAGCCGCGCCCGGGCACGGTCGTCGAAGGGGTCGAAGGCGGCAAAGGGCGGGCAGGCATCGGGGATCACCCTGGCCTGCTCCACCCGCGCCCAGTACTTGTGCTCGCAGCAGAGCACCGCCTCCAGGGACGCCGAAGGCAGCCCGTACTCCCGGGCCAGCAGGGGTACCGTGGTGCTCACCGGAAAATCGATGTAGTGGATCAGGCCGTCCACGGACCCATCGAAGCCATTCAGCCGGGTCCGCACCTTCTCGATGAGGTGCGGGATGTCGTAATCGTCCCGCTCCACCAGTTCGGAGCGGTTCAGCAGGCCGTGGAACGTATAGTGCTCCGCGTGCCGGACGCGCTTGAGAAACGCGTGGTTCTCCTCGTCCAGCCCGAATACGAAGATGTTCTTGTGCGCCACCATAAGGCAACCCCGCTACAGTGTTCGGCAAGTCGCTGATACCTTGGAGACTGGGGGTAGCCCTGCGGTTTTGCAACCGCGCGCGCACCGGCTGCGCCCCGGGGCCCCAGCGTGTTAGATTAGGCCGCACTCCATCCGCCGCCACCGCCACCCAGCCCGTGCAAGCTCTGGACTACTGCCGCAAAAAGGCCGCCCCACCGGGGTCCAGCCTGCATTACGCCCTGCTGTTCGCCACCCCCGTTCAACGGGACGGGCTGCTGGCGCTGCACGCCTTTCACCGCGAGGTGACGGCCATCCCCGGTGAGGTCAGCGATCCCGCTGTGGGCCGGGCCAAGCTCGACTGGTGGCGCGGGGAGATCGACCGCGTCTTCGAGCGGCAACCGGAGCACCCGGTGGGCCACGCCCTGGTCCCGGTGATCCGGCAGTCCGAACTGCCCCGCGAGCGCTTCGAGGACATCATCACCGGCACGGCGCTGGACCTGGAGTATGGCGTCTATCCCAGCTTCCGCGAGCTGTCGGCCTACGGCCATCAAGTGGGGTGTGCCATGGCCGATCTGGCCCTGCGCCAGGCGGGGTACAATGACCCGGCCAGTGCCCGCTTCGGGCACCATCTGGGGATGGCCCTGCTGCTCACCGGCCGACTGCGCCACCTGGGCCGCCACGCCCGGGCCGGGCGGTTCTATCTGCCGGAGGACGAGATCCACGCGGCAGGCCTGTCCCGCGAGGGCCTGCTGCGACTGCCCGCGGACCACCCGGGGCTGCAGCACCTGCTGCAGCAGCAGGTGGACCGGGCGCGCGATTTCTTCCGCCAGGCGGATACCGCCCTGGCCGACCGCGACCGCTATGCCCAGCGCCCGGCCCTGATCATGGCCGCCCTCTACCGGCAACTGCTGGTGGAGCTGGAGCGCCAGGGGCTGCCCATGCTCCATCGGCGCGTTCACCTGACACCGCTGCGCAAGCTGTGGCTGGCATGGCGCACCGCGCGCAGGGAACGGCGGCATCAAAACCAATAGAAGAGGAAACACAATGAGCAATCCACTGACCGGCGACTATACCCCGGCGGCTGAGCTGTTCCGGGACCGCATCATCCTGGTGACCGGGGCCTGTGGGGGGATCGGCGGGGCGGTCTGCCGCCAGCTGGCCGAGGCCGGGGCCACCGTGGTCGCCCTGGACAAGGACATGAAGTCACTGGAGCGCCTGTACGATGACCTGGCCCAGCGCGGCCCGGCGGAACCGGCGCTCTACCCGATGAACCTGGAGGGCGCCAGCACGGCGGACTACGACGACATGCGCGTGCGCCTGGAGGAGAACTTCGGGCGGCTCGATGGTCTGCTGCACTGCGCCGCGATGCTCGGCCGTCCGGCGCCGGTGGAGATCTACGACATGGAAGCCTGGTTCCGGACCGTCCACCTCAATCTCCACGCCCCCTTCCTGGTCACCCGGGCCTGCCTGCCGCTGCTGCGCCAATCGCCGGCCGCCTCCATCGTCTTCACCAGCGCCCGTGAGGGCCGGGAACAGATGCCCTATGCCGGCGCCTACGGCGTCTCGGCGGCCGGAGTGGAAGGTCTGATGCGCATCCTCGCCGCCGAGCTCGCCGACACCACCCCGGTGCGGGTCAACAGCCTGGACCCGGGTGCGGTGCGCACCCGAATGCGCTATCAGGCCTACCCGGGCGAGGACCAGGAGAAGCTGCCCACCCCCGACCAGGTAGCCGGGGCCTTCGTCTGGCTGCTGGGCGCGGACAGTGCCGACGTCCACGGCCAGTCCCTCACCCTGGCGCGCTGACCGGCGACATGACCGACGCCCTCACCGGGCCCCGGCTGCACGCCATCTACCGGGCCCTGCGGGACCACCACGGCCACCTGGACTGGTGGCCGGGCAACGGCTGCTTCGAGATTGCGGTGGGCGCGGTGCTCACCCAGAACACCGCCTGGAGCAACGTGGAGAAGGCCATCACGCGGCTCCGCGAGCGTCGCCTGCTGGCCCCCGAGGCGATGCTGGACTGCCCGCAGGAGGCCCTGGCCGAGGTTATCCGGCCCTCCGGCTACTTCAACGTCAAGGCGCGGCGGCTGCTGGCGTTGTGCCGGGCCTGGCAGGACGCCGGCGGGGAGGCGGGCCTGGCGGCGCTGGACACCGCCACCCTGCGCCAACGGCTGCTGGCGGTCCATGGGGTGGGGCGCGAAACCGCGGACGATATCCTGCTCTACGCCTTCGAGCGACCGGTCTTTGTGATCGACGCCTACACCCGGCGAATCTTCGCCCGACTGGGGCTGGTGGACGGGGACCCGGGCTATGAGCCCCTGCGCGCGGCCTTTGAGCGCGCCCTGGGGCCGGATGTGGCGCTGTACAACGACTACCACGCCCAGATCGTCGCCCTGGGCAAGGCCACCTGCCGGCCGCGGCCCCGCTGCGGCGTCTGCCCGCTGGCTGACCGCTGCCCCAGTGCCGAGTCGGCCTAGATGAACTCGAAGAGCGACAGCCCCTGCAGTCGGGTATAGGTCTGCTGCGCGGCCTGCAGCCCCACCAGCTCCTGGTTGAAGCGACCGGTGGCCTCGGCGTAGTCCAGGTCCGCCAACCTGGATTTCGCGGCATTCAGGTCCAGCAGGGCGCCCTCGTTGGCATCGCGACTGGCGTCCAGGGTGTTCAGCCGGGCCCCCAGCTCCGAGCGTACCCGGATGATGTTCTCCATCCCCTGGTCGATGTCGGCCAGAAAGCGGTTGACGGCATTATTCAGGGCCGGACCGTCACCGTCGTCTTCCAGGGTGCGGATGAGGTTGTTGACGGTCTCGAATACAGACTGAGGCCTGGCCGCGCTCACCTCGAACCGGTCGCCCTCCTCCGGCCGGCCGTCCAGCTTCACCTGCAGCGACTGGCCGCTCTCGGCGGGAAACCGGAGGGTCATACCGGGCTCGTAGGGCCCGGTGACGGGCTCGCCGTCCACCGCCACCGGCTGATCGTCGCCATCCAGCACCCGGTAGGTCATGCCTCCCGCCCCGTCCTGTTCGAAGGCGATGGTGTACGCCTCCCCGGGCTGGACCAGGGCGGGCGAGTCGCCGACGGTGATGATGCCGCTGCCGCTGTTCCCCTGCGCCTCGCGGGCCTGGTAATCCCCATTGCCGTTGGGGATCTTCATGAAGGCGTCGAAGCCCGAGCTGTCCACCGCCAGCGTACGCGAGGGGCCGATACGTACCTCCCGCTGGCCCTGATCGCCGTTGTACACCACCTTCCCGCCCGCGGTCTTGGTGAAGGGCTGGGTGCGGGTCTCGGAGCCGGCGAACAGGAACTCGCCGTTGCCGTCATCGGTGTTGGCGAGCTGTACGAGTTGATCCTGGGCCTGGCGCAGCTCAGAGGCGATGTAGGCCCGGGTCTCCCGGTCCTGCGAGCCGTTGGCCGCCTGCACGGAGAGCTCGCGCACCCGCTGCAGGGTGTTGCCAAACTCGTTGAGGATGTTCTCCGATAGCCCCAACCGGGTCTCCGCCTGGTCGGCGTTGCGGTTGTACCGCTCCACGGTATTGATGGCCTTCTCCAGCTCCAGGATGCGGGAGGCGCCGGCCGGGTCGTCCGACGGGGTCAGGATCTGCCGGCCGCTGGCCAGTTGCGCCTGGGTCTTCGACAGCGAGGCCTGCTGGGAGAGGATGCTGTTCACCCCCTGCAGGGCCAGTTGGCTGGTGGACAATCGCATGGCTGCTTACCTCTGCACCGCGCCCAGTAGGGTCTGGAACAATTCGTTGGAAACGGCAATGACCTGGGCCGATGCCGAGTAGGCCTGCTGGAAGCGCAGCATGTTGGCCGCCTCCTCGTCCAGGTTGACGCCGGACACGGCCTCGCGGGCCTCGATGGACTGGTTGAGCAGGGTCTCCTGGGCGTCCCGGTTGGACTGCGCCCGCAGGGTATTGGCCCCCACGTCCCCCACCAGACTGCTGTAGGCCTCCTGGAAGGTGGTGTTGCCCCCGTCCAGGGTCTCCAGGTCCTCCAGCCCCACCATGGCCAGGGCATTGCCGTTATCCCCCACGGCGCTGCGGTTGCCGCCGATAGAGAAGGTATCGCCTTCGCGGGGCACCCCCGAGAGCGTGAAACGGCCGGCCAGGCCGGGCAGGCCGAGGTAACCGTCAAAACCGTCCTCGTCCGCACCCGCATCCGGTTCGGCGCCGAGGCTGAAGGTGGCACCGACCTCCACGTCCAGTGCCTCCGGGTCATAAGGCAAAAAGACCGCCGCCATACCACCCTGGCCATCGGGCACCTCGGCCTCGAAGCCGGGTTCGTCATTGTCGCCCCCCGCCAGGACGAAGTTCAGTTCGATCGTTTCGTCGAGGGGGATCGCGCCGTCGTCCGCCGCGGTCAGCTGGATGGGGCTGATCTGACCGGTGCCGGTATTGGCCGACTGGCCGTCACCGTCCACCCCCTCACCCGAGATCAGCGCAGAGGCGGCCGCCACTTGGTTGGGACGACTCAGGCGGGTTTCGATACTGCTCGCCCCCAGCCGGGTGGGCTGGATATCGAAGCGGTCGCCGCGGGAGAAGTCACCGTCGGGGTCGGGGCCCAGGTTGATCGCCAGGCCGTCGGCCCGCAGCAGATAGTTACCGTCGTCGTCGGTCTCCAGGTCATCCAGGTCGAAACGGCGGGTCCCCGCCGCGTCATCGACGTTGACCAGCCGCCAGGTGTCACCGCCCTCGTAGCGCAGGCTGTAGTTCTGCCCGGTGAGCTGATCGATCCGCTCTCGGTCGAAGCCCACCGCCGGGCGTGTGGCCGGGTCGGCGTTGGTCACCTCGGTCATCCGCGGGGGCGCCACGCTGAACAGGTCGGCCCCCGGACGGGGCTCCCCGGAGTCGAACTGAACACCGAGATTGTGCTGGGCGTTGAGGGTCTCGGCCACGGTGACCGCGATCCGGCCCAGCTCGTCGTTCACCGGGTTGAGCACCTGGTCGCGGAACTCCATCAGCCCACCCAGCCCGCCGCCGGTGAGGTTGCTCGTGACATTAACCCGCCCGCCGGCGGTCTCCACGAACAGGTCCAGTTGCTCGGGGTCCCCGTCAGCGGGGCCGATTTCGATGCGGTTGGCGGTGGTGCCATTGACCACCGGCTGGCCGGTGCCCACCGCCACATTCACGGCCCCGTCGGTCTGGGCCACCACCCGCACGTCGGCGATCTCGGCCATCCTGCGCAGCAACTCATCCCGCTGGTCCAGCAGGTCGTTGGGCGGCTGACCGACCCGGTTCTGCTCGCGAACGATCTCCCGGTTCAGGTCGGCCACCGACTCCGAGAGCTGGTTCATGGTGCTGACCTGCTGCCGGGTCGCCTGGTTGACCTCCCGCTCCAGCTCGGCGGTGCGCCGGTCCAGGGTGTTAAAGCGGGTGGCCAGGGTGTCGGCTGCGCTCAGCACCTGCTGCTTGGCGGTGGTGGCGTTGGGGTCGTTGGCCAGATCGTCCAGGGCGGCAAAGAAATCCTGCAACGCCGGCGAGAGGCCGGCATCGGCGTCGGCCAGCAGGTTGTCCACCCGGCCGGAGAGTTCGGCCATGGTGTCCAGGCGCTCGAACTCAGAGGTGTTGTTGCGGACGTTCTCGATCAGGTTCTGATCCGCCAGCCGGCGGACGGTGTCCACCTGGACACCGTTACCCACGAACCCCGCGCCGCTACCGGTGGGCAGCCGGCTGCTCTGCTCCACCCGCTGCCGGCTGAAGCCCTCGGTGTTGACGTTGCTGATGTTGTGCGAGGTGGCGGCAAGGGCCCGCTGGGCCGCCATCAAGCCGGATATGCCCGTGTTCATCGTGCCCGACATGACTGCATCTCTCCTGCACGGGGGCTGAACCCAGCCCGCCAGTTACCGGTATCGGCCGCGGTCACCGCGACTTGAACGGCCGCATCACCCGGACGTCCGGCCACCGCCATCGGCCAGGCGCAGCGGGGTGTCGTCCACATGCCGCAGGTGCTCGCTGTTCATCACCCGCTCCAACTTCTCGGCGTACCGGGGGTCGGTGGCATAACCCGCGTCCTGCAGGGCGTGGACAAAGGCCGAGGGGTCGTGGCCGACCGCCAGCGCCTCGCTGTAGCGCGGGTTGCGGCGCAGGAAGTCGGCATAGTCCCGGAAGCTCTCCGCCACTCCGCCGTAGGCGCGGAAGCTGGCCTGCTCGCGTTGAGCGACGCCTTCCCGGTACTCCAGCGTCGCTACGCTGACGCTGTCACCGGCCCAGCCGTGGGATTTGATATTGAACAGGTTGTGGCTGCTGCCCTGCTCACCCCGGTCAATCACGTGCTGGCCCCAGCCGGTCTCCAGCGCCGCCTGCGCGATCAGGGCGCGGGGGGAGACACCCAGCTCGGCGGCGGTCTCCCGGGCCGCCGGCAATAAACCCTCGACGAATTCAGCGGGGCTGTCCCAGGGCGGACCGCCGGCGGACTGACCGTTGTCAGCCGCGGTCGACGCCGAATCACTGGCGCCCTCAGGCTCCGCTGCCCCCGCCTTCGGAGCCACAGGGCGGTCGAAGGCCGGCATCTTCAGACCGTCCAGAACCGGCTTCACAGCCGGGCGACCGTCACCGCCCTCGGCGCCGGTGTCCGCGGGGCGGGCCCGTGCCCACGGGGTGGCCCGGGCGGGGATGGCCTCCCGCCGGTAGTCCGCCAAGTCCTTCGGTGCCCCCTGCCCGGTGCCCTCATCCAGGCCGGCGTGCTGGAGCATCTGCCGCTCCACCGCCTCGGCCAGTCCCAGCCCCTGGCCGGTTGCGGCCATGTTCATGGCCAACTGCTGATCGAGCACGTCCCGGTACTGGTCCTCGGCCTGGCTGCCGAACAGGTCGTTGCCCGGGGTGGTGGTGCGCATCTGCTTGAGCATCATCTGCACGAACAGGCTCTCGAACTGCTGGGCCACATCGGCGATGGCCTCGCGCGAGGGGTTCTGCAGCCCCCGGCGCAGCCGCGCTGCTCCGGCGGCCGGGTCGAGGGCGTTGTCGGCATGGACCTGCGCACCCTGGCTATGAAGATTCATTGCCCCACCTCAGATGATGATGAGTTCCGCACGCAGCGCACCGGCCCGCTTCAGCGCCTCGAGGATGGAGACCAGATCCCCCGGCGCCGCGCCCACCCGATTGACCGCGTTGACGATCTCATCCAGCGTGGTGCCCGGACCGAAGACGAACATGGGGTTGGCCTGCTCCTCGATCTCGATGTCGGTCTGCGGCACCACCATGGTCTCGCCCTCGGTGAAGGGATCGGGCTGGACCACGAAAGGCGCCTCGGTAATGGTCACGGTAAGGCTGCCATGGGTGATGGCCGCCGGTCGCACCTTCACCTCGCTGCCAATGACCACCGATCCGGTGCGCGCGTTGACGATGACCCTGGCCGGTGCCTCCGCCGGAGTGACCCGGATCTCCTCCAGGTAGCTCATGAAACTGACCCGCTGGTTGGGGGTCTGCGGGGCCTGTACCCGGATGGAGACGGCGTCCTGGGCCTGGGCGGTATTCGGGCCCAGGGTCTCGTTGATGGCCTCCGCCACCCGGTGGGCGGTGGTGAAGTCGGGGGTGTTCAGATTGAGCACGATGTCGCCCTGCTGGGCGAAGGGGCTGCGCACCTCCCGCTCCACAGTGGCGCCGTTGGGGATGGTGCCGGCACTGGGGATGTTGACGGTGATGCGGGAGCCGTCCGCCCCCTCGGCGCCAAACCCGCCCACCAGCATATTGCCCTGGGCCATGGCGTAGACCTCGCCGTCGGCGCCACGCAGCGGGGTCATCAGCAGCGTGCCGCCGCGCAGGCTGTCGGCGTTGCCCAGCGAGGAGACGGTGATATCCAGGGTCTGGCCCTGGCGGGCAAAGGGCGGCAATTCGGCGGTGACCATCACCGCGGCCACGTTGTCCACCTGCATGTTCACGTTGTCGGGTATGGCGATACCCTGCGCCGCCAGCATGGAGCGGATGCTCTGGATGGTGAACGGGGCCTGGCTGGACTGATCACCGGTCCCGTCCAGCCCCACCACCAGGCCGTAGCCCACCAGTTGGTTGCTGCGCACGCCCTGAACCGAGGCGATGTCCTTGATCCGTTCGGCCTGGGCCAGTCCGCCCATCAGCAGGACGATGACGGCGAGCAGGCCGATCAAGGTCAGGCGGGTGGTCCCCCAATGTGCTTGTCGCATGATCCCCCCTCGGCGGCCTTACAACGGCCACCAGCGACTGTTGAACACCCGGGTCAGCCAGCCGGGGCGGTTGCTGTCGGCCAGCGCCCCGGTCCCCGTGTAGGCGATCTGGGCATTGGCCACGCGCAGCGACGAGACGGTATTGTCGGCGCCCACGTCATCGGGTCGCACAATGCCCGAGATGGTCACGTACTCCGCACCCTGATTGAGGGTCAGCTTCTTCTGCCCCTCGATGACCAGGTAGCCGTTGGGCATGGTATCGGTGACGATGGCGGTCAGGGTGCCGGTGAGCTGATTGCTCTGGTCGGCGGCCCCGTCTCCGCTGAAGCTGCGATCGGCCTGGGCGTCGAACTCCAGCGGCACCCCGCCACGGGTGGCACCACGGCCGGCCACGGTCGGTGCCGGCAACTCGGCGCTACTGCTCTTGGTCATGGAGCTGCTGTTGGACTTGCTGGCATCGGTGTTCTCTTCGAACAGCACGGTGATCACATCACCCACCCGCCGTGAGCGCCGGTCCTCGAACAGCCGTTGCTCACCGCCGGCCTGGTAGATGGCGCCGTTGTTCTGGCGCTCGGGCTCCGCGATCTCCGGCAGTGGCAGCGGCTTGGGGGCCTGGTCGGGCATGCCGGCGCACCCCGCCAGCGCGGTGACCGCCAGGGCCATGAACAGCCATTTGATGAGCCGGTGGTTCATCGCCGCGCTCCTTAGATGTTGTTGTTGATGAACTGCAGCATCTGGTCGGTGGACGAGATGGCCTTGGTGTTGGTCTCGAAGGCCCGCTGGGTCTCGATCATGTTGACCAGTTCCTCGGCAATGTTGACGTTGGAGCTCTCCAGCGCGCCCTGCAGGAGGGTACCGACACCGTCCAGGCCCGGGTCGCTGATCTGTGGCGGGCCGCTGGCGGCGGTCTCGCGGAACAGGTTGCCGCCCATGGCATCGAGTCCCGCCGGATTGATGAAGTCGGCCAGCTGGATGTTGCCGAGCTGCTGCGGATCGGCCTGACCGGGCAGGCGGGCGCTGACGGTGCCGTCACGGCCGATGGTGACGCTGACCGCGTCGTCCGGGATATTGATGGGCGGCTGCAGTTGGTAGCCGGAGGAGGTCACCATCTGGCCCTGGTCATCGACGTTGAAGCTGCCGTCGCGGCTGTAGGCGATCTCGCCATCGGGCATGAGGATCTGGAAGAAGCCGTCGCCCTCAATGGCGATATCCAGCGAGTTCTCGGTCTGCTGGATGTTGCCCTGCATGTGGATCTTTTCCGTGGAGGTGACCCGGACCCCGGTCCCCAGATTCAGCCCGGTGGGCAGAAGGGTGTCCTGGGTGCTCTGGCCGCCGGCTTGGCGGACCGTCTGGTAGATCAGGTCCTCGAAGTTGGCCCGGTCCTTCTTGAAGCCGGTGGTGTTGACGTTGGCCAGGTTGTTGGACACCACCTGCATACGCGTCTGCTGCGCATCCAGGCCGGTCTTGGCCACCCAAAGTGCTGGATTCATGGCATGTGCCTCCGTGGTGTCGGTTTCCTGCCGTTACCGGCTTGATTGCAAGATCGGGGCCATTTTCGGCACCCCCACCCGTCACTGCGAGCCCCCGCAGGGGGCGTGGCAGTCCAAGCCGGCGTGTGGATCGCCGCGGGCCTTCGGCCCTCTTGATGAACATGGCCAGACGCTGCGGGCGCCCCCTACCCTCACTGCGAGCGCGGCCCCACCCCCACCGTCACTGCGAGGAGGCGAAGCCGACGTGGCAGTCTACCGCCCTGGATCGCCACGGGCCTGCGGCCCTCGCGATGACGGGGGTGCCCCGTTCCTCGCTGATTCGCGCCCGCGCAGCGGGGCGGGGGGCTCGCGATGACGGGGGTGCCGCCTCCCCCACCCGTCACTGCGAGCCCCCGCAGGGGGCGTGGCAGTCCAGACGGCGTGTGACCTACCGCGTGGTCATTAGCTGTTGCGCAACAACTGGGCGCTGGTCTGGTCGTTCTCCTCGGCCGCCGTCATCATCTTGACGTAGGTCTCGAACTGGCGGGCGTGGTCGATCATCTTCACCAGCGCATCCACCATGTTGACGTTGCTACCCTCGTAGGCGCCGGAGACCAGGCGCACGCCGGCGTCCGCCTCGGCCTCCCCTCCATCCACCAGCCGGAACAGGCCGTCATTGTCCTTGCGCAGGTCCTGGAGAGCCGGGTCCACCAGCTTGAGCCGGTCCAACTCCACCCACTGGTCCGGATTCTGCCCGGCGGGAATGATGCTGAGGGTGCCGTCGGCCCCGATCTCGATCTCGTCCGCCGGCGGGATGGCCACCGGTCCGGCCTCACCCATGACCAGGTGCCCGTCACCGGTGGTCAACAAGCCGCCGTCGGCGATCTGCAGATCCCCCCGGCGGGTGTAGGCCTCACCCCCATCGGGGGCCTGAACCGCCAACCAACCGTCACCGTCAATGGCCACATCCAGCGCCCGCCCGGTCTGTACGATGCCGCCCTGGCGAAAGTCGCTGCCCACCGTGAGCGCCTCGGAGTAGGCCCGGGCATCGTGCCCCGGGCCGCGCACCGGCGCCGACATCAACGCGTCCAGGTCGGCGCGGAAGCCGGGCGTGTCCACGTTGGCCAGGTTGTGGTTATTGTGCTGCTGGGCCTCCAGGGTGTGCTTCGCCCCGGTCATGGCCAGGTAAACCAAGCGATCCATGGGTCTTGCCTCCCCGCCACCGGGTGTGAGCCCGGCATGGCGGTCATGCCTCATCAGCGGATGTTGAGGATTTCCTGGGTGATCTGGTCTTCGGTGCTGATCATCTTGGCGTTGGCGGAGAAGTTCCGCTGGGCAACGATCATCTTCACCAGCTGCTCCGAGATGTCCACGTTGGACTGCTCCAGGGCGCCGGATTCGATACTGCCGAAGTCCGAGGTCCCGGCGGTGCCGACCACCGGCTCACCGGCCTCGAAGGTGGCGACCCATTCGGTATCACCCACCGGCTGCAGGTTCTCCTGGCTGGGGAACTTGGTGACGCCCACCCGTCCGAGCACCTCCGACTGGCCATTGGTGAAGCGGGCGAAGATGGTGCCGTCCTCGGACACATCCAGGCTGGAGAACTCACCGGCGGCGAAGCCATCCTGGGTGATATCGCTGACCGCGAAGGGGGTGCCGAACTGGGTCAGCGATTCGAGGTCGAGCTCGAAATCCAGGTCCTCCGCATCGGCCAACGCCCGGGTGTAGTCGAAGGTCGCGTTGCCCTCGATGAGACCGTTGGGGCCAAAGCTGATCGGCTGGGGCTGGCCGTTGTTGAGGACCTCGCCGTCCACCTCCGTGTGCACATACCAGTCGTTGTCATTGCCCTTGATGAAGTAGAAATTGGCGGTGTGCTGGCGCCCGAGGGAGTCGAAAAAGGTGGTGCTGGTCGACTCGTTGAAGGTGGCGGTATCCCGCGGGTCGAACACGGCGCCGGGCACCGGATTGTTCTCATCCGGCCCCACCCACTCGAGCTGATCGAAGTCCGCCAGGCGATCGTCGGCATCCAGCGTGTAGGCCGGCGGAATCTCGGCGCCGGCGTTCAGGTTGGCCTGGATCCGCGCCTCGGTGGTTGCCTCGGGGGCCACATTGCCGGTCTCCACCCGCAGCTCCTGCTGGCCGTCACCGACGATGTTGCCGTCGCCATCGGCGGCGAAGCCGGTCAGGCGCTTGCCGGCCGAGTTGGTAATCCAGCCCTCCCGGTCCAGCTGGAAGGCGCCGGACCGGGTGTAGGAGATATCGCCGTCGTCACTGAGACGGAAGAAACCCTTGCCGCTGATCCCCAGGTCCAGGCTGTTCTCGGTAAAGTCGAACTGCCCCTGGCTGAATTGCTGGCCGACGTTCTGCAGCCGGACCCCCTGGCCGATCGCCAGCCCGGTCACCCCCAGGTTGCTGGACGCGAACAGGTCGGCGAACTCCGGCCGGCTTTCCTTGAAACCCCAAGTGGAGCTGTTGGCGATGTTGTCGCCGGTGATGTTGAGTTCCGACTGGGCGGCGTTCAGCCCGGTAAGCGATGTTCCGAATGACATAACGAATCCCCTTTTTGTTCGATCGCTGTTACTGCACCCGACGGATATCGGACAGGGCCATCTCGCCGATGCCGTCCAGATTCACCCGCGGCCCCCGTTCGTTCTCACCGGCCAGGGTCACGCTGACCACCGGTGCTGAGTTCATGACCCTCAGGCTCCGTTCCTCGCCCTCCACCTGGGTGGAGGCGGTCACCCGGTACGCCCCCGGGGGCAACGTACGTCCGTCGTCGGCACGCCCGTCCCAGGCAAACCGGTAGTCGCCGCTCGGCTGCTCGCCGGTGGCAAGGGTGCGGACCCGCTCACCCGCGGCGTTGTGGATGTGGATGTTGGCGTTGGCGACCGCCGAGGGGAGCTGGACGATGCCGGTCATCTCGCCGTCGGCGGGCAGCCGGCCGGCATCGGTCTCCACCAGCACCTCACGCCCCACCAGTGAGGCGGCCTGCAGGGCCTGGTTGGCGCGCATGTCCTGCTGAAACTCCGAGAAGGACTTCTGCAACTGGTCCATGCCGGAGGCGGTGGTGAAGGAGGCGATCTGGGACATGAACTCGCCACTCTCCATGGGGTTCATGGGGTCCTGGTTCTGCAGCTGGGTGATCATCAGCTTGAGAAAATCATCCTGTCCGAGCTCGCCGGCCGGCTCCCGCTGGGTCGGTTGTGCCCGGCTGTAGTCGCCGCTTCCGGCTCCGCTGATATTCATTCCTTATCCCCTCTCTATCGCCGCCCGTGGGCCCGCCTGTCCGCCACCGGTCACTGCTGGCCCAACCGCAGGGTCTGCAACAGCAGCTCTTTGGAGGTGTTCATCACCTCCACGTTGTTCTGATAACTGCGTGAGGCGGAGATCATGTTGGTCATCTCCTCCACCGGATTGACGTTGGAGCGGTAGACGTAGCCCTGCTCGTCCGCCTGCGGGTGGTTGGGCATGTAGAGCGGTTGCACGGGGGCATCGCTCTGCACGATATCCTCGACCTTCACGCCCACGTTGGTACCGCGGGCATCGCCCGGGTGGTTGGGATTCCCGGCCGCCTGCCCCTGCTGCGCTGCCTGCAGCACCGAGGCGAAGACCGGCTGGCGCGACCGGTAGGCCTGCTCTGGGCTCCCCGCCACGGTCTCCGAGTTGGCCAGGTTGCTGGCGACGGTGTTGAGGCGGGTCTGCTGGGCGTTCATGCCGGAGCCGGATACATCGAAAACCTTGAACAGGGACATGCGTCAAATCTCCGTCATTCACCGCGAATGGCACCGAGCAGGCCGGTGATGCGATTGCCCAGGAAGGTCAGCGTCGCCTGGTACTGCACCGAGTTCTCGGCAAACCGGGCCTGCTCGACGTGGCTCTCCACCGTGTTGCCGTCCAGGGCCGGGCCGTGGGGCACGCGGTAGAGGGCTTGCGGGTCGCCAGCCAGGCCGCCCCCGCGGCTGACCGCAAAGTGCTTGGCATGGGTTGCCTGCAACGGCTGGGCCTGCTTGCCCTCGGCGGCCCGCATGGCCGCCTGGAAGTCCATATCCTGGGCCTTGTAGTGCGGTGTGTCGGCATTGGCGATGTTGGAGGCCAAGAGCTGCGAGCGCTCGGCGCGCAGGCGCAGGGCCAGTTCCTGGGTGCCAAAGGCTTTGTCCAACGACAGGCTCATTACTCACCTCTCCTGTGGTTTCCATGGGAGATTAAGCAATCAGCATGCCAGGTCAGACATTGGGAGGTGGTGGCGATCTGGGGGCGGGGTGGCGGGTGTTCCCCGGTGGGGCGTCGCCGGCCAGGGATGGCCGGCGACGAGCCTACAGGGATGTACTCGCGGCGTCCCCACCGGGGAACACCCGCCACCCCGCCCCCAGATCGCCAACGCCTGAGTCAGACCATCCGCTCGCCGTCGAGCCAGGACGGGACGGGCGGCTGCCCTTTACCGGCCGCCGGCAAGGCCTTGCCCCGAAGGGGCGGATTCAGGCGCGGCGGTAGACGACACCGCCGTCCAGGCGCTTCATCTCAAAATCCGCCGCATAGCCGGAGAGGGACTCCGAGGCGCCGACGATCAGCCAGCCGCCGGGCCGGACCGCCCGGGCCATGCGGTGAATGATGTCGCGACGGGAATCCGTGGAGAAGTAGATGAGCACATTACGACAGAAGATGATGTCGAACCGACCCAGTGAGGCATAGCTGTCGAGCAGGTTATGTAGCTGAAAGCGGGTCCGGCGCTTGACCTCCGGGCGCACCTCCCAGGTGTCGTCACCCACCTCCCGGAAAAAGCGCTGCTGGCGCTCCGGAGTGAGGCCGCGACGGGCGACACTGGCCCGATACCGCCCCTGACGCGCCATCTCGATCATCCGCGGCGCGATATCGGTGCCCAGGATCTCGGCGTCGATCGCCCCCCGGCCCGACTGGTTGAACTCATCCACCGTCATGCTGATGGAATACGCCTCCTGACCGGAGGAGCAGGCCGCGGACCAGATGCGGATGGAGCGCTGACCACGCTCCACGAAGTCGGGCAGGATGCGCTCGCGCAGGACGCGGAAGGGAAAACCATCCCGGAACCACTGGGTCTCGTTGGTGGTCATCGCCTCGACCACCTTGGCACGCAGGGTCGCACCGCCCGGACGGCGCAGCCGTTCGACCAGCTCCCCCAGATCGGAAACCCGCTGATCCGCCATCAGCGGCCCCAGACGACTCGCCACCAGGTACTGCTTGTTGTCGCCCAACACAATGCCGCTGGACGACTCCAGTAACTGGCGGAACGCCTGGTAGTCTTTCTCTTTAATGGCTGAAACGCTCAAGCTCACTCCCTGCGATAGTCACCACCGCGGCAGGGGTGCGTACCGTGTCGGCCGCACCTCAGCGCTGCGTCACCGCCGCAAGGCGGTTCTCCACCCGCGCCGCCAGTTCATTGGAACGGAACTTCGACAGAAAATCGTCCGCCCCCACCTGCTGGACCATCCGCTCGTTAAAGACCCCGGACAACGACGAATGCAGCAGCACATGGAGCCCCTGCAGGGCCTCGTCGGTGCGGATACGGCTGGTCAGCGTGTAGCCGTCCATGCGGGGCATCTCCACGTCGGAGATCACCATCAGGAGCCGGTCGAGCGGTGAGGGGGTCTCCCCCGTCCAGGCCTTGAGCTGTTCCAGCGCCTCCAGGCCGTCCCGCACGGCGGTGCACGCCAACCCCAGGTCCTCCACAGTGTGCACCACCTGCCGGCGGGCGATGACGGAATCGTCCGCCACCAGCACATGCCAGCCCTCCGCGCCCTGCAGTGCCTCGTCCGCGCCGCCCTCCACCTGCCGCGGGTCCAGCCCGCCGGCGGCGTTGAGTTCGGCCAGCACCTTCTCCACATCGATGATCTGCACCATCTTCCCCTCGATGCGGGCGATGGCGGTCAGGTAGGTCTCCCCGGAGCCCTGGGAGGGCGGCGGCAGCACGTCCTCCCACTGCAGGTTCACGATACGGTCCACCCCAGCCACCAGGAAACCCTGCACCGTACGATTGTACTCGGTGACCACCACGTAGCCGCCATCCCCGACATCCAGCGGCGGGCCACCCACGGCCATGCTCAGGTCCAGCACCGGGATGGTCTGGCCACGGATGTGGGCGATGCCTCGGGCCACCGGGTGGCTCTGGGGGACCCGGCTCAGGCGCGGCGCGGGGATGACCTCCCGCACCTTGAAGACGTTGATGCCGTAGCGCTGGGCGCCGCCGAAATGGAACAGCAACAACTCCATGCGGTTGCGTCCCGCCAGCTGCGTGCGCTGATCGACTGCGTGCAAAATCTGCGACATGACTCCCCCGGTGGCTACAGGACGCCGGTCCAACCCTGGCCTTTGGCATCGGTCGCGGGGCCCGAAACTTGAGGCCCCCGCCCCGGCCCGCCGGCATGCGGGCGGCGAAGGGCCACGGCCCTATTCCACCATAGGTTTTAGTGAATAGGAATGATCGCGGCCACCGAGTGCCCTGGCATGAATCCTGCTGTCACCCTGCACCACCCCAGTCCCCCACAGGGTTCATTGACGGAGCAGCCACAATGCCCAGGCACACCGTGTCGCCCCGGACAATCGGGCTATTGCTGACAGCCATTTTTTTGACGGCCAGCGGTCCCGTGCAGGCGGAGCGCCAGTCGCTCGACGACATCCGGTCCACCGCTGCTACTTGGGTCGAGGGGCAATTTACCGGGCTCGGTGACGAGCTGGAGATCACCATCGGACGGCTGGACCCGCGCCTGCGGCTGCACCCCTGTGACGGCGCCCTGGAGGCGTTTTCTCCCCACGATAATCGGGGTGTTGGCAATCTCACCGTGGGCGTGCGCTGCACCGGCACCCAGCCCTGGACGGTCTATGTCAGCGCCCGGGTGGATACCCAGGTGGAGGTCCTCGTGGCCGCCCGTCCGCTGCGCCGAGGCGAACGCCTGAGGGCCGACAGTGTGACCACCGAGCGCCGCCAGCTCGCCTCACTGCACCGCCCCTACGAGACCGAAGCCGAGCATCTCATCGGCAAGGAGCTGCGCCGATCGCTGCGCCGGGGCGATCTGATTGCCGGCAACGCGCTGGCCGCACCGCAGCTCGTGCAGCGCGGTCGCAGTGTCACGCTGCGCGCGGGCGGCGGCAGGGTGCAGGTGACCGGCCAGGGCAAGGCATTGGAGAGCGGCGTGCTGGGCGATATCGTGCGGGTCGAGGCGGGCAGCTCCGGGCGAGTGGTCGAGGGCCGGGTGGCCGGCGAATCCCTGGTGGAGGTCGGTCGGTGAGGGGCATCGCCACCGGCACGGTTTTCGCATATTCTCAAATCAGCGATAGCCGGCTAAAGTTTCCGGACGATCGGCCGATTGACTATCCAGAGTGACCGCTCAGCCCCACCCCGGGCAACGCTGAGTCAAGATTCTGGACGGAGAGAGCACAATGACGGATCCCATCAACAACGGCAACCGGCTCCCGGCCACCCCGGGACTGACCCCGGGCAATGCCGGCAAGGCAGGTGGCAGCACCCGGCAGGACGGCGCCGGCGAGCGGTCATCGGCTGCCGGCGAGCGCCCCGCCGCCGACCAGGCCGCGGTCTCCGACCGGCTGCAGGCCGTGCGCCAGCAGATCGACGCCACCCCGGAGGTGAACCGGGAGCGGGTCGATGCGCTGAAAGAGCGCATCGCCAACGGCGAGTATCCGGTGGATGCGGAGCGGATCGCCAGCCGCATGGTGGAACTGGAGAACCTCCTGAACGACTGACCGGGCGGCAGGCCGCCCCCGGCACCGTGAGGACGACGGCTTATGACCGACTCTGACCAGGATGACCGCCTCCGTGACAGCCTGCAACGCTGCCAGGAGTGTGCGCACACGGTCATGGCGGTGCTCGAACGGGAGCGCGGCCTGCTGGAGCAGCGCGACCCCGAGGGCCTTACCGCGTTGATGCCCGAGAAGCTGGAGGCGCTGGCGACGCTGGAAGCGGCGGAGCGCCAGCGCGCGGAGGCGGCCTGGGCGCTGGGCTATGCGCCGGACCCGGAGGGCATGCGCCGTCTGCTGCGCGAGCGGTCGGACGCCGGCCTGGAGGCGGAGTGGCAGGCCCTGACCCGCCAGTTGCAGGCACTACAGCGCAGCAACGAGGCCAACGGCCGGTTGATCCACCGCAGCCTGGAGCAGACCGCCGGCATCCTTGCCATCCTGACCGGGGCCCCCGCCCAGGGGGTCACCTACGGGCGGGACGGCGCCCAAGGGGGCGCCGGGCCCGGGCGATGCATCACCAGCGCCTGACGACCGGCGCCGTGGCCGGGCCGGTCGCCCAGCGCGCCGGCTTTGGGGCGGACCGGGGCGAACGTGCGGAACGGGCGATCACCACACTCAGCTAAACCGCCCGATCGTAGCGGCAGCAAACAGGAAGCCCCCGATGGCGTAGCCACCGGGGGCTTCCTGTTGACGGGGCCCGCCGGAGGCAACACCCCGGCGGACGGGCACCCGCCGCCTTACTTCACCTTTTCCTTGATGCGGGCAGACTTGCCGCTGCGCTCGCGCAGGTAGTAAAGCTTGGCGCGGCGCACGTCACCCCGGCGCTTGACCTTCACGCTCTCGATGATCGGGCTGTAGGTCTGGAAGACGCGCTCGACGCCCTCACCATGGGAGACCTTGCGCACCGTGAAGGCACTGTTGATGCCGCGGTTGCGCTTGGCAATCACCACGCCCTCGAAGGCCTGCAGACGCTCACGACCGCCTTCCTTCACCCAGACCTGGACGGTCACGGTGTCGCCGGGACCGAACTCGGGAATCTTGGCCTCGCGGGCCGCCATCTGCTCCTTGTCGAGCTGCTCGATGATGTTCATGCCTGTACCCTCGGTTCTCGATTTACCGGTCCGCTGCCCGGTGCTCATCAATGAATTCTTCCAGAAGCCGGCGGCTATTATCGTCCAGCTCCCGCTCCCGCAGCAATTCCGGCCGCCTCAGCCAGGTCCGACCCAGCGCCTGCTTGCGCCGCCAGCGCGCCACCCGGCCGTGATCCCCGGAGAGCAGCACCGTGGGCACCTGTCGCCCCTCCCAGCACTCCGGCCGGGTGTAGTGCGGGCAGTCCAGGAGCCCGTCGGTGAAGCTGTCCTCCTCCGCGGAATCCTGGTGGCCCAGGGCGCCGGGAATCATCCGGGTGAGGGCGTCCACCATCACCATGGCCGGCAGTTCGCCGCCGCTGAGCACGTAGTCGCCGATGGACCACTCCTCGTCCACCTCGGCCTCGATCACCCGCTCATCGATGCCCTCGTAGCGGCCACAGATCAGGATCAGCCGCTGCTCGTCCGCCAGCTCGCGCACCCCGGCCTGGTCCAGCCTGCGCCCCTGCGGGCTCAGGTAGATGACCCGCGACGGGAGTGTGCTGGCGGCCCGCGCCTTGCGCAGGGTGGTGGCCAGCGGCTCCACCTTCATGACCATCCCGGGGCCGCCGCCGTAGGGGCGGTCGTCCACGGTGCCGTGCCGGTCGCTCGCATCGTCCCGCGGATTCCAGAGCTGGAGCTCCAGCAGCCCCCGCTCCACCGCCCGGCCGGTGATACCGTGGTGCCCCACCGCCGCGACCAACTCGGGGAAGAGGGTGATCACGTCGATCCGGTGCAAGCCGCCGGTGTCCGCCCCGGACTCACCCATGTTCCGCTCTCTGGCCGTCAAAAATCAGGGTCCCAGTCCAGCTCGATGCGTCCGGCGGTCAGGTCCACCCGGCGCACCGTCTGACCGTACACGAAGGGCACCAGCCGCTCCCGGTCGCCCTGCAACACCAACACGTCGTTGGCGCCGGTGGCAAACAGGTGTGACACCCGTCCCAGCGGTTCCCCGCCGGTCGTATAGGCGGCCAGCCCCTCCAGGTCCGCCCAGTAGTACTGCCCCTCGGGCAGTTCGGGCAGATCACGCCGCGGCACGCCAATCTGCAGGCCGATGTAGGCCCGTGCCCGGTCGCGATCCTCCACGTCCCGGAAGGCGGCCACCAGGCCCTTCCCCTGGCAGCGCCCCGCGGTGCGCTCCACTGGCACCCAGTCGCCGTCGTCACGGCGCAGATACCAATGGGGGTAATCCAGTATGGCCTCACGCGGCTCGGTGTGGGAGTACACCTTCACCCAGCCCCGCACGCCATGCAGACCGACCACCTCGCCCATCGGAACGATGTCGTCGGCCCCCTCCATACCGTGCAATGCCGTGTTACTCGGCAGCCTCGGCAGCGCCCTGCTTCTCCGCCTTGCGCAGCAGCTGGGCGGCACGCTCGGACGGGCGGGCCCCCTTGTCCAGCCAGTGGCGCGCGCGCTCCACGTCCACCCGCAGGGGCTCTTCCTTGCCGGCGGCAATGGGGTTAAAAAAGCCCAGGCGCTCAATGAAGCGGCCATCACGGGGGTTGCGGCTGTCCGTCACCACGATGTGGTAAAACGGGCGCTTCTTGGCTCCGGTCCTCGCCAGACGAATGGTTACCATTGCGTAAACCAACCTCTTCAACTGAACAAAGCCGTGCCCACCTGATGATGCAGACACGGCCACGGCAAACTTGAGTAAGCCGGGCATTGTACCGGTTTTGCGGGCAAAGTGAAGTACCCGATGGGCAATGGCGGCCCGCCCGGGGGCCAGGCGCGATTCCGGGCGGACGTCCGCCCCCGCCCGGCGCTACAATCGAGACCCTGAGCCTTCTGGTGTTCGCCCATGCCTTATCCGCCACGCACAACCGTCGCGCCCCGCCTCCCCGCGCTGCTATTGCTGCTGGGGCTGCTCGCCGGCGTCGGCCCGAGCGACGCCCGGGCCGATGACAATGACCGCGACGCCCCGCGCGCCACCCCGGTTATCGGGGTGGAGATCACGCCCCGGGACCTCTCCCGCCGCGTTTCGGTGGCGGGCAACCTGGAGCCGCTCCGGCGCGTACGGGTCACCAGCCGTATCGCGGGGGCGCTCTCGGAGCTGGATGCCGAGGTGGGCGACCGCGTGGCAGAGGGGGAGTTGCTGGCCCGAATCGACGTCAGCGAGCAGCGCGCGGAGCTTGCCCGCGCGGAGGCCCGATTGGTGGATGCCGAGGCCCGCTATGAGCGCTACCGTCGACTGCGGGAACGGGACCTGGCCTCGACCGCCGAGTTCGAAGCGATGGAGGCGGAGCTGCGGGTGGCGCAGAGCGAGCGCGAGCTCTGGCGGGCCCGGGTCCGCCACGGCGAGGTGCGGGCCCCGCTGGACGGCACCGTCCTGCATCGCCCCGTGGAGGCCGGCGACGGCATCGGTAGCGGCGATCTGCTGTTCGAACTGGCGGAGGTGGACACCCTGCTGGCCCGCATCGGGGTCTCGGAGCTGGACATCCAGCACCTGCAGCGGGGCCAGACGGCCCTCCTGCGGCCCGACGCCCTGGGCGGTGAACCCATCGCGGGCGAGATCCGGCGCATCCACCCCAGCGCGGATCCATCCAGTCGGCTGGTGACCGTCGAGGTGGCGATCGACGCGGAGACCCCGGCCGGGCGCCTGCGCCCCGGCTACCTGACCCGGGTCACACTGATGGTGGACCCGCGCCCCGGCCGCCTGGCGGTGCCCTCGCAGGCGCTCGGAGCGGCAGCGCCGGGCGAGCACTATGTCTATGTGATCGCCAACGGGCAGTTGGAGCAGCGCGAGGTGCAGGCGGGCGTCAGTCGCCGCGGCTGGACCGAGATCCTGCAGGGCCTGGCAACGGGCGAGGTGGTGCTGGCGGTCAATCCGCTCACCTTCAACGAAGGTGACCGGGTGCGGGTCATCCAATGGTATGCCGGGGACGACGGATGACCCGGCTGGCCCGTGACTTCCGCGACAGCCGCCCGGGGAGCCTGGCAAACGCCGCCATCCGGCGCCCGGTGGGCACGCTGGCCATCGCCTTTCTGGTCCTCCTGCTGGGCCTCTACAGCATAGGCCGACTGCCGCTGGACCTGCTGCCGGCTGTGGAATACCCGCAGATCCGGGTCACCGTGAACTACCCCGGCGCCGCGCCGGAGGTGATGGAGCAGCAGGTGACCCGGGTGCTGGAGCAGAACTTGGCCTCGGTGGAGAACCTGGTGAGCCTGGAGAGCCGGGCCTCCGAGGGTCGCACCAACGTCAATCTCTTCCTGGAGTACGGCAGCGACCTGGATCTGGCCATCCAGGAGGCGGCCCGCTACCTGGAGCTCGCCCGCACCCAGATGCCGCCGGACATCGAGCCGCCGCGGCTCTACCGCTTCGACCCGGCCCAGGACCCGGTCTTCCAGGCGGGGTTCACCTCCTCCACCCGCACCCCACCGGAGGTTCGCGACTGGCTGGAGAACCGCCTGGCCCCACAACTGAACACCGTCACCGGGGTGGGTTCGGTCTCGGTGGCCGGCGGGGTGGTGCGCGAGATCCAGGTGCTGCTCGACCAGACCCGACTCAACAGCTACGGCCTGGGCTTCGCCGACGTGGAGCGTGCCCTGGTCAGTGAAAACGTGGACGTGCCCGCCGGCCAGATCACCTCCGCCCACTTTGACGTAATGACCCGTACCGACGGGCGGTTCCGCCGCGTCAATGATATCGCCCAGGTGCTGCTGGACGTGCCGGGTTCCGACCAGCGCATCCCCCTCTCCGAGGTGGCGCAGGTGGTCGACGGCCACCAGGACCAGCGCATCTTTGCCCGCCTGAACGGCCGCGAGGCCACCCAGCTCTCCGTCTACAAGCAGCCGGACGCCAACACCGTACAGGTGGTGGAGGCCGTACAGGCGCGTCTGGAGGCGTTGCAGGCCTCGGGCTTTATCACCGAGGACCTGCAGTTCGCCACCACCCGGGACCCGGGCCACTTCATCCGCGGCTCGGTGCAGGCGGTGGCCACGGCCGCCCTGCTCGGCGGGGTGCTGGCGATGGTGCTGGTGCTCTTCTTCCTCGGCAGCCTGCGACGCGGTCTGGCCATCGGCCTTTCCATCCCCATCGCAGTGGCGGCCACCTTTGCCCTGCTGGGCGTCAGCGGCCTGACCCTCAACGTGATGAGCCTGGGGGGCCTGGCCCTCGGGGTGGGGCTGTTGCTGGACAACGCCATCGTGATGAGCGAGAACATCGCCCGCCACCGCGAGCAGCTCGGCAAGTCGCCGGAGGCGGCCGCCCACGAAGGCGCCCGCGAGGTCTTCTCCGCGGTGCTGGCCGCCACCCTGACCAACCTGGCGGCGGTGACCCCCTTCCTGCTGGTCAGTGGCGTCGCCGCGCTGCTGTTCCGGGAGTTAATCCTGACCATCTCCTTCGCCATCGTGGCCTCGCTGGCCGCGGCGGTCACCCTGGTGCCCATGCTCACCACCCTGCTCGCCCGGCTGCGCTGGCAGAGCGGTCTCAGCGACACCCTCCCCATACGCGGCTTCGGCGCCGGACTGGAGGCCACCACCCGGGGCTATCGCCGGCTGCTGCGGGGGGCCGTCCGGGTGCCCTGGCTGGTGGTGGGGCTGGCGATCGCGCTGCTGGGCAGTTCCGCCTTCCTGGCCCGGGACCTCGGCAGTGACTTCCTGCCGCCGGTGGACGACGGGCGCGTTTCCGCCTTCATCCGTCTGCCCTCGGGCACCCCGCCGGAGGCCACGCTGGAGGCTGCGAAGACGGCGGAAGCGGTGATCGGGCGGATGCCCCATGTGGAGAGCGTGTTCAGTCTGGTGGGGGGGCATCTGCATGGCGGCATTCTCAACATCCGCAATGCCACCGCCCGCTTCTCCATCCAACTGACGCCGGGTGATGAGCGCCCCGACTGGCCGGCCGAACGTTGGGTGCGGAAACTGCAGACGGAGCTGGATGCCGAGGATTTTCCCGGCGGCCGCGCCGTGGTGCGCCCACCCAGCCTGCGCAGCCTGCGACTGGGGCCGTCGGAGGCGGACATCTCCGTCGGCGTGGTCGGCGACGACCTGCGTACACTGGACAGCGCCGGACGCGAGATCGTGCGCCGGCTGGAACGCCTGCCGGGGCTGACCAACGTGGAGATCGCCCGCGACGACCGCACCCCCATGGTCAGCATCCACCTGGACCGGGAACGGGCCAAGGCGCTGGGGGTCACCGCCGAGGAAGCGGCCCGGGCGGCGCGGGTGGCGGTGGACGGCATCACCCCCACCCGCTTCAGCACCCCCAACGCCGACTACGACATCCGGCTGCGCCTGCCCCCGGGCACGGTCACCACCAGCGACGGGCTGGGCGACGTCACGGTACTCCCTGACAACGGCCGGGGCCCGGTCTACCTGAGGGAGCTGGCCGATTTCGTGCTCGGCGACAGCCCGGCGCACATCGAGCGGGAGAATCAGACCCGGATCCTGCGGGTGGAGGCCGACGTGGACCGCCTGCAGACCGACCTGGGCGCGGCGGGCCGCATGGTGCGCGACACCCTCGCCGACTTCGAGCTGCCGGCCGGCTACAGCCTGTTGTACGGGGGCGCCGACGAGACCGTACAGGAGACCCGGCAACAGTTGCTGCAGGTGGTGGCCCTGTCGCTGCTCCTGGTCTTCACGGTGCTCGCCGTACAGTACGAGCGACTGGTCAATCCGCTGGTCATCCTGGCCACCGCACCGCTGGCACTCACCGGCGGGCTGCTGGCGCTGTGGCTGACCGGCACGCCCTTCACCACGCCGGTCATGCTGGGCGCCGTGGTGCTCATCGGGGTCGTGGTCAACAACGCGATACTGCTGGTGGAATACATCGAGATCGGCCGTCGCGACGCCGGCCTGAACGACGCCGAGGCTGCGGTGGAGGCCGGCGCCGTGCGCCTGCGCCCTATCCTCATGACCACCCTGACCACGGTGGCGGGCATGACCCCGCTGGCGATCGGCATGGGGGCCGGCTCCGACCTCATGCAGCCGCTCGCGCTGGTGGTGGTGGGCGGGCTGCTCTCGGCCATGCTGCTCACGCTGTTTGTGGTGCCCTGCCTGTACCTGATTGCCAACCGCTGCGGCAGGGGGATAAAACGGCTGCTGACCGGTGCCGCGGAAGCCTGAACCCCCTTGCGGCGTGCCGTTGCACTGACCGGGGCTTTGGTGCATGGTTCATCGGGCACCCTCATCAATAAGGCGGAGTACCAAACCAATGACCGGAGGAGAGCTGCTGATCATTTTTCTGGGCCTGGTGGCCGTCGCCATCGTGGGCTTTGTCGTAGGCCGTGCCACGGGCTCGGGCTCCGGCCAGTCGCACAAGCTGGAGGAGCAGCTGGAAGAGACCCGGGCCGAGCACGAGGCCTATAAGCAGGAGGTCACCAACCACTTCGAGAAGACCGCCGAGCTGTTCAAGGACATGACCGGCGCCTACCGCTCGCTTTACAACCACATGGCGGAGAGTAGCGGTAAGCTGGGCGTGGGCCCGAGCGGCCCGTTGCTGGAGGCGGACCCGGCCCGCCAGGGCGAGGAGGCGCTGGACTACGGCACCGCAGATGCGGAGACCGACGAGACCGCCGCCGGGACCGAAGAGAGCACACCGCCCCCGAAGCAGCCCTCCGACTACCCCCAGGCGCGCCAGACGCCGGCCTCCAAGACGGCCGCGCCGAAGGCCTCAGGGCCCAGCGAGTCCGGGAAAAAGCAGGCGGAGGAGCACTCTGGCAAGACCGAGAAAAAGCAGACAGAGGAACGCCCCGCCAATACCGAGAAAAAACAGACGGAGGCATCCCCCGCCAAGAGCCAGGAAAAGCAGGGGGAGAAGCGCCAGGGCAAGGCCTGACCCCGGCCGTGCCGGGACAGCCCCTGGGCTTGGGCGTGCGGCCCCGGTGCGGCACGGGGCCTCCGCACCGCCCTGCCCCACTCAGGACCGGGGCGGGTGCGCCGCGGCGGGCATCAGGAAGTGTCCGCGCGCGGTGGCGATGATCCGCTCCGGATCGCCCTGCCAGGCGACCACGGCGATGTTCGCCACCCGCTGACCCTGGCGCCACACCCGGCAGTCGGCCATCACATCCTCCGGCCGGCCCGGCCGCAGGTAGTCAATGGAGAAATCCACCACCCGCGGCAACCCTTCCAGCTCGTGGCCCACCTCCCACAGGATCTGCGCCTGGGCCGCCAGCTCCATGAACCCCCCGAGCACACCCCCGTGGATCGCCGGCAACGCCGGGTTGCCGATCAGCTCATCGCGGTAGGTCAACCTAAAGCCCAGCCCCCCGTTACGCAGTTCGACACCCATGCCGATCAAGCGGGCGTAGGGCCAGCCGCGCAGCTGGTCGCGGAGGGCCTCCAGGGAGGGCTGCAGGTTATGCTCGTTCATCGGCTGCCCTCCACGAAGCCGGGCACCTGGCCGGTGCGCATGAAGCTGCTCATGCTGGTGGCGATGGGGCGCTCGGGCCGCCCCTCCGGAAAGACCGTGCAGCGGGCGAAGCAGATATTGGGCGTGACCCGATAGCATTCACCGCGGGCCACCACCGCCAACCCCGGTTCGGCCCGGCCCAGGTGATCCACCCGCAGGTCCAGGGTGGCCACCGCCTCCAGCCGCCCCAGCCGGCAGAGCACGGCGGCGCCACTGGTCTGGTCGATGAGCGTGGTCACGACACCGCCATGCAGGTGACCGGTGTCCGGGTCGCCCACCAGTTCCTTACGGTAGGGCAATTGCGTCTCCACACCATCGGAATCCGCCCGGTTCACCACAATCCCCAGCAGTCGCCCGTGCGGCAGAAGCTGAAAGAAGTCCCGGGCCATCGCCAGCATGCCCCGCGGGTTAATCGCTTCGGTCACTCGCAGCCCTCCAATCTGAATCCGCCGTCAGGTTACGAGAAGGATCGCCTGCGGTAGGCCGGGCGTCAATCCGCTTGGGAACACAAAAAAGCCCCCGACATCCCTGTCGAGGGCCGCAGTGGAGCGGCCGGTAGCCACCCCTGTCTGCCCGGTGAGCCGGGTTCGGATCAGAAGTCGACCTTCACCCCCGCCCAGAACTCGCGGGGCTTGCCGGGCCGGGCGCCGGCGGGGCGGTAGTGGGCGACATACTCCTTGTCAGTCAGGTTCTCCACCGCGCCGAACAGCCGGGCATTGCGATGGACCCGGTACTCACCCGAGAGGTCCAGCAGCAGTCGGGAGTCTATCCGCTGGTGGCTCAGAGCCGGGTCGGCCTTGGCCTTCACCGAGGTGACGTAGTTGGCGTTCAGGCTGAGCCGCCAACCCTCCTGCGCCAACCCGACACTGGCATTGATCATGTGCTCCGGCACTTCGGGCAGCGAGTCGCCGCGGCGGGCGTTGGCCCACTGATTGGGCGCGTTACCACCGATGTCCTGCTTGAACCGGCTTTGGGTGAGGGTATAGCCGATGCTCACGGGCACCCCGATGCCCCACTGCTGGGAGTGCCCCACATCGTGCATCCACAGGGCCTCCAGGCCGTAGATGTCGACCTCGCCGGCCGAGACGGTGTCGCCGATGTCGGCGGCGCCACAGCCGCCGCCAACAGCGGTGCACTCGATGTTGATGTTGGAGTACTCGTTATAGAAGGCGATCACCTCGGCACGGGTCACGCCGCTGTCGTACCGGAACCCGGCCTCGTAATTGGTGCTGCGCTCCTCCTTGTCATCCGGGCTGCTGCCCCCCGGGGCAAAACCACGGTGCACACCGGCCAGCACACTCCAGTTGGCGTCCAGGTCGTAGGTGGCGCCCAGCCCCGGGATCCAGACCCGATAGGTGTTGGACTGATCGCGGCTCAGGCTGGCCGAATCGCGCTGCGGGGTCCCCCAGTCGCGCCGGCGGATCTCGATATCCTCATGGCGCAGCCCGGCGGCGATCTGCCAGGGGCCACGGCGCATGGTGTTCTGCGCGTAGGTGGCGATGGCGTCGGCCTCGGTCAACCGGTTGGTCTTGGAGCCGAAGGGCTCACGCTCGTCGAGGAAGAGATCGCCCTGATCGCTGACGGCATAGATGTCGTGCCACTGGAAGCGATCCTCTTCGTCCTCGTGGTAGCGCACCCCAACCTCGAGTTCGTGGGACCAGCTCCCCAGATCGAACCAGTACCCCCCCTTGAGGTCGACCCCCCGGGCGAAGTACTCGCGATTATTGGCCCGCAAGGCGCCGCGCGCGCCGGCGTTGTTGGGGTCACCCTTGATCCAACTCAACTCATCGGCATAGGTGTCCGGATCATCCAGGATAGCCGTGATGCCGACGAAGTCACCATCACCCTGGCCATCCACCTCGTGGAGCTTGTACCAGTTGCGGACGGTGTCCGTGCGGTAAATGGTGGTGGTCAGGTCGGTGTTCGCCGTGGGCGTGATGTAGTGGCGAAGCTGGAAGAGCTCGTTCTCCGTATTGATCTCGTCCCGGGCCGAACCGACATACCGACGGAAGGGGTTGGCGTCGAAGTCCTCCTGGGTCAGGCCCAGGTAAGTGTCATTGATGGTGCGGTCATCCCGGGCAAATTTGAACTCCAGCTCCTGATAGACGGCGGCCGCCGGGTCGGTGTTCCAACGCAGCTTGGTCATCAGGTTGCGGCGGTCGAAGCCGGTGTCCAGGTCGGGCTGGTTGGGACCGGACGCCGGATTATCCAGCCGCTTGAAGCCGTCGGACTGATTCGTGAAGCCCTCCAGGAGCCAACCAAACTGGTTACCCGCCTCGCCGATATCGCGGGTACCGCCCACGTGACTGTGGATCCGGCGGCCATTATCGGTACCGAACAGGATATCCGCCTTGCCCGAGGTCTCGGTGGGGATCGGCGTCGACAGCATGTTGATCGCCCCGCCGGTGGTGTAAGGCCCGTGGCGGATGGCACTGGAACCCTTCTGGACCTCGACGCGGTCCATGCGCCCCATCGGCGGGAAGTAGTAGGCCGCCGGCGCGGCATAGGGGGCCGGGGCCACCAGCACCCCATCCTCCATCACCGTGATCCGGCTGTTCCGCTCGGGCGGGGTACCGCGCATGCTGATATGCGGGAACTGACCGTGGCCCTCCTCCTCCACCACATTGACGCCGGGCACGGCGCGCAGGACCCGGTGGGGGTCGGTGTAACTGTGGCGTTCGAGCTCCTCACGATCGAGCGCTTGTGCAGACCCCGGAACCGGCTGTATCCGATCCGGATCGCCGGTGATCGTAATCCGATCCAGCAGCCGGGAGCCGCTCTCGGCGTGCACCCCCTGCGCCCCAAAGGCCATCGCCACGGCCGCCGCGACCAATGGCAGCCGGCGTCGGAATCGATACGTAGTCATAACTGATTGCTCCTGTAACGAATTCGACCGGGCGTACCTCCCTGGCATCACACCAGTCCCCCCAAAAAGACGGCTGCAGAAAAAAAGGCGGCCCTAGCGGATCACCGCGGGCCGCAAGCCGCTTCACATGTCCCGAGCGCAATCGTAGTGAGACTGGTTCGCATTTGCAATATCATTACAAAAGATTGGAGATGCTCTAATTACAAACGCGTTGAAGGCAGGGAACGGGCGCCGGACCGCAGCGCGCCTGGGGGCGTTCAGTTGAACAACCCCGACACGCCGCAGTGCCGGACGGGAGAGATCAGAGGGGGCTTGAGTCCACCGCCAGGCGGTGTCGGTAATGCAATTGGGCGGGCCGGGCTGGCATGCGCCCGGGGGCGCACGGCAGCCCGGTCAGGGCATCAGAAGCGCTGCTTGGCCAGCCAGGGGATGACCCGCTCGAAGGCCTCCTCAATATCATCCATGCTCGCGGAGAAACTGATGCGCAGCGAATTGGGGCAACTGTCGCCGAAGGCGTCCCCCGGCACCACGCAGACGCCGGTCTCCTGCAGCATGCGGATGGCCACGGTGGTGGCATCGGTGTTCGGCGGCAGTGACGGGAAGATGTAAAAGGCGCCCTGGGGCCAGTAACCGGTGAGGTGGGGCGCATCGCTGACCAGTTGCACCACCCGGTCCCGGCGCCGGCGGTACTCCGCCACCATGCTGTCCAGGCAGGTCTTCTCCCCGCGCAGCGCGGCCACACCCGCCCACTGCGCCGGGGTATTGGCCACGGTGGTGGTGAAGATATGGAACCGGCGCAGCTTCTTGATGGCCCCCTGGCTGGAGATGATCCAACCGATCCGCAGGCCCGACATGCTGTAGGTCTTGGAGAAGCTGGACATCATCATCACGTGGTCCAGGTCGGAGGTGCAGTTGAGCACGCTGGCGTATTGCAGGTCATCCAGCAGCAGGTGGTCGTAGACCTCGTCGCTGTAGACATACACCCCGCGGTAGGCGGCCTCCTGGACGATGGCCTCCACCGTCTCGCGCGGATAGACCGTGCCGGTGGGATTGCTCGGCGAGTTAAGGATGATGCCGAAGGTGCGCATCCCGATGTTGTCGATCACCTCCTGGGGGTCGAGCTGATGGCCATTCTCTGCGCGGGTGGGGATGGCCTTCACCTCGCCGCCGTTCATGCGGATCAGCGGGGCATAGAGCGGAAAGGAGGGGTCCGGCACCAGAAACTGCCGGCCGGGTGCGGCGGTGGCCGCCAGCGCCAGGTAGATGGCCTCGGTCGCGCCGGTGGTGACCAACACGTTCTCCGGGGCGATCGGCCGCTGATAGCGGTCGGCGTAATACTCGGCGATGGTCTCCAGCAGTTCCGGCAGGCCGGCGTCCATGGTGTAACCGGTCTGGCCGTGGCGCAGGGCATCGATGTGCGCCTCGATCACATGGTCGGGCACGGGAAAGTCCGGCTGGCCAATGGAGAGATGGATCACGTCATCCATCTCGGCGGCCATGTTGACCATGCGCCGGATGCCCGGGATGGGCAGCGCCCTCAGGGCCGGATTCCACATGGGTTCCGGGGTTTCGGAATACTCCAGCTCGACCGGATCCGCCACCATGCCCGATCCTCCTATGCAGCGGCTGCGGATGACGGGTGATCGTCGCCCCATGCGGCGATCCCGACTTGTGCGTTCAGTTCCACAGTAGGCCCGGCGCGGGCGGGGGTCAACAATTGACGAACCCTGCCGCGGAGGGCTACTAATGAGCAGAGTGGCGGGCTTTCCGGGGCGCAGCATCCGGTCTGCCCCAGACCGGTGCAAGCCTGCCCGCCACTGCACCCTTCAGGCCGCTTACGGGAGAAAGCCATGCCAGCAGCAGCGGAACCGGTCATCGCCTTGCTGACCGCCATGGACGAGGACGTGCCACCGGGGCTGGAGACGCTCTCAGGCCAGGCCCGGCTGATCCATACCCGTACGGTGGAGGAGCTGCGCGACGCCCTGGCCGAGGCGGACATCCTGCTGGTCACCGACTTCAATACCGACGTGGTGGAACGGGCCTGGCCGGCGGCACGCAAGGTCTCCTGGGTCCACGCCACCTCGGCGGGGGTCGACCGGCTGCTGTTTCCCGCCCTGCGCGAGAGCGATGTCCCGCTGACCAACGCCCGCGGGATCTTCGACCGCCCCATCGCCGAGTATGTGCTGGGGCTGATCCTGCTCTATGCCAAGGATCTGCACACCACGCTGGCCCTGCAGCGCGAACACCGCTGGCACCACCGGGATACCGAACGCATTGAGGGTCAGCGGGTGCTGGTGGTGGGGGCCGGTTCCATCGGCCGGCAGATCGCCCGCGCCTGTGGTGCGATGGGCATGCAGGTCACCGGTATCGCCAGCCGCGACCGCGACAGCGACCCCGACTTCCAGGCCGTCTATAGCAACGACCGGCTGACCGAGCTGCTGCCGGACCAGGACTACGTGGTCATTGCCGCTCCGCTCACTCCGGCCACCGAGGGGCTGTTCGACGCCGGGCTGTTCCGGCGGATGGCCACGCACGCCCGGCTGATCAACATCGGGCGCGGCCCGATCGTCCGCACCGATGACCTGGTGGCGGCTCTGCGGGCCGGCGAGCTGGCCGGCGCGGCCCTGGATGTCTTCGAGGATGAGCCGCTACCGGCCGACCACCCCTTGTGGGACCTGGACAATGTGGTGATCTCTCACCACATGGCGGGTGATGTGGTGGGCTGGCGCCGGGCGCTCTCTGAGCAGTTCATCGCCAACTTCCATTGCTGGCGCCAGGGCGAACCCCTGCTCAACCAGGTGGACAAGGGACGCGGCTACGTACCGCCCTCCCCCGGCACCTGACCCGATCCCCACCGGCCCCGGCGCCCGAGGGGCCGGTGACAAACCCGATTCATGAGGAGCGAGCCATGTTTGAATCCCCCCTGCTGTCGAACCTGCACGGCTACATCGACGGCTCCTGGACCCCCGCCGACAGCGGCGAGCGCTTCCCGGTCCACAACCCGGTCAACGGTGACGAGTTGGGCCGCGTTGCGGCCATGGGAGCGGAGGAGACCCGAAGGGCCATCGACGCCGCGCACGCCGCGCTGCGCCGGGGCAGTGAGCTGGAGGAGCGGCAGGCCTGGCTGGACGGTATCGTCGATGCCCTGAAAGCGCACAAGTCGGAGCTGGGCCGTGTCCTCACCATGGAGCACGGCAAGCCGCTGAAGGAGGCCCAGGGCGAGGTGTTATACGCCGCCGGGTTCTTTGAGTTCTGCGCGAAAAATGTCTACTCGCTGGGGCCGCGCACGCTCCCCGAGCGTCCGCGCGAGGCCACCTGGACCATCCACAATCGCCCGGCCGGGGTGGTCGGCCTGGTCACCCCCTGGAACTTCCCCATTGGCATGATCGCGAAGAAGCTTTCCGCGGCGATCGCTGCCGGCTGCCCCAGCGTGATCAAGCCCTCGTCCAAGACCCCGCTGACCATGCTGGCGCTGTTCACGCTGATGGAGCGGGAGGTGGACCTGCCCCCCGGTTTCGTCAACCTGGTCACCGGGCCCTCCGGGCCCATCGGCGATACCCTGATGGCGGATGACCGGGTGCGCGTGGTGAGCTTCACCGGCTCCACCGAGGTGGGCCGCAAGCTGATCACCGCCAGCGCCCCGGGGGTGAAAAAGCTCGCCCTGGAGTTGGGCGGTAACGCGCCCTTCATCGTGTTCGCGGACACCGACCTGGACCGCGCCGCCGACCACCTCATCGCCAACAAATTCCGGGGTGGTGGCCAGACTTGTGTCTGTGCCAACCGCATCCTGGTGGAGGCCTCGGTGGAGGAGAGCTTCGCCGACAAGGTGGCGGAGCGGGCCGCCCGGCTGAAGGTGGGTGACGGCATGGCGCCGGACACCGACCTCGGGCCGCTGATCGACCGCAACGGCTACGAGAAGGTGCGGCGGCATTTCAACAACGCCCTGGAGCAGGGCGCCACCGCGGTGCTGGGCGAAGACCCGGGTCCCATCCCCAACGACTGGGGCGGCTTCTTCCCGCCAGCGGTATTGCGGGGGGTGAAGCCGGGCATGGACTGCACCCGCGAGGAGACCTTCGGCCCGCTGGTCCCCATCATGCCCTTTCGGGACGAGGCGCAGGCCCTGGAGATGGCCAACGACACCGAGTTCGGCCTCGCCGCCTACCTGTTCACCGCCGACGAGGCCCGCGCCCAGCGCCTGATCGCCGGACTGGAGTTTGCCCATGTGGGCCACAACACCGGCACCGGGCCCACGCCGGAGGCCCCGTTCGGCGGCATGAAGTGCAGTGGTTGGGGCCGGGAAGGAGGCACCGAGGGCCTGTTCGAGTTTGTGGAACCGCAGACGGTACCGCGGGGCAATTGACCGGGCCGGTTCGGTCCGTGGCCACTGCCTGTGCAGGGGGCAGCGGCACCGCTTGCCCCCCTGCAAGACTGCACGCACACAATCCGCAGTAACGGGCTTTGTTTTGCCGACTGTCCCGACATACCCGATGCCGTACTGCACAATAGCCCATCGTTGACAGGGGCTACGCCCCTGGCATAAAAACTGGGCTGTCAGACCAGCGAACCAACTCTACTATTCCATCAATCGTCTGACAGCATGGGCCCGCCCTGGGTGGCAGGCCCCGGATTTTCCCGTGAAGCCATCAGCGGAGATGTCATTACAATGCTTAACAGCACCCGCAATGTATTCGTAAGCCTGTGCGCCGGCGCGGCGCTGGCCGCCGGTGGCGCTGCCATCGCCGACGACCGCGGCGACTGGCCGCGCAGCATCACCGTGGGCACCGCCAGCCAGGGCGGCACCTACTTCATTTACGGTTCCGGCTGGGCCAACATGGTGGGCGAAGCGCTGGACATCAACGCCGGCGCCGAGGTCACCGGCGGCCCGGTCCAGAACGCCACCCTGGTGCAGACCGGCGATCACCAATTCGGCATGGTCACCATGGGCCCCGCGCTGGCGGCCTGGGAGGGCGAAAGCGAACTGGCACCGGGCCTGGAGCACAAGGACATCCGCGCAGTGTTCCCCATGTACCAGACGGCCTTCCAGGTCATCGCCCTGTCCGGGTCCGGCATTGAGAGTGTCGCGGATCTCGACGGCAAAACCGTGGGCATCGGCCCGGCCGGCGGCACCGCTGACATGTACTGGCCCCAGTTCTTCGAGCAGCTCGGTCTGGATGTGCGCACCCGTAACGGCGGCGCCTCCGACCAGGTGGGCCAGCTCCAGGACGGCCTGATCGATGCCTTCGCCTTCGCCGCCGGCATCCCGATCTCCGCCTTCAGCCAGGCCGAGGCCCAGGCCGACGTCAACATCTTCTCCATCGCTGAAGCCGATCAGGAGGCCATTCTGGAGGCCTTCCCCGAGCTGGTCGGCTCCAGCGTCCCGGGCGACGCCTACCAATCCCTGGACGCCGATATCCCGGCCATCTCCATCTGGAACTTTGCCATCACTCACAAGGACATGCCGGAGAGTCTGGTCTATGGTGTGACCAAGACGGTGATGGAAAACAACGATGAGATGGTGCAGATCCACGGCGCTTCCAAGGAAACGCTGCCGGAGAACTGGGAGGTCAACGACTGGCTTCCGTTCCACCCGGGCGCGGTGCGCTGGTTCGAAGAGAACGGATTCGACATCCCGGATGACCTGCGCGGCTAAGCGCCACGCGGCACCGGCAACCCCACCCCCATCCGCATCCGCGGGTGGGGGTTCTGTTTGTCAGGGCGACTGAAAACTGACTCGGCAGTCGGTTTCCCTGACAGGTCCCTATCCGCAAACGGGCCAAAAGCCTGACAACGGACAGTGAATCCAACCATGAATTCACAACGACACGACAATCAGAACACGGCACCCGACGACAAGGATCCCCAGGCACCGGACGCCCCCAAGGTGGCCGTAGAAGATGTGACCGAAATCCCCCTCGGTCACAATGAGCGCGACGTGGCGGGCTGGCAACGCTGGCTGCTCTACAGCATCTGCGTGCTCTACACGGCCTTCCATCTCTATTCGCTCAACGTTGCCCCGATGGAGACCTGGGCCTTCCGCATCAGCCACGTGGCGGGGGGCCTAGTCATCGGCTTCCTGCTGACCACCGCGGCCACCCTGAACCGCACCGCCAATCCGCGGGCGCTGACCACCCCGCAGTTGGTGCCCCTGCTGGCCAGCGCCACCGCCATCGGTTACGCGGCCTTCTGTATCGGCCTGGCCTGGTACCTGCGTGAAGTGGGTGGCCAGCCCAACCCGCCGGACTGGGTCTTCGAACACATGCGCTATGCGCTGATCGGTGGCACCGGTATCGCCCTGCTCTCCAGTTGGATCTTTCACAGCCCCGCCAATCGGGTGCACTGGCCCGATTGGCTGCTGTCGCTGGCCGCCATCGTGGTGGCCGCGTTCATTATTTTCGCCCTGGCCCGCTGGCGTATGGCCGCCGGCACCTCCTTCGTCGGCACCACCGAGTTCCTGGTCTCGCTCACCGGGATCCTCCTCATCCTGGAGATGACGCGCCGGGTGGCCGGGCTGGCGCTGGTCATCATCACCGGTGTGTTCCTGTTCTACGCCTTCGCCGGCCCGTGGCTGCCGGGCATCCTGGAGCACCGTGGTTACTCCTTCCCGCGCTTCTTCAGCTATGTCTATACCGACAACGGCATCCTCGGACCGACCACGGCCGTCTCGTCCACCTACATCATCCTGTTCATCACCTTCGCCGCCTTCCTCCAGGCCTCCAAGGTGGGCGACTACTTCGTGAATTTCGCCTTCGCCGCCGCCGGCCGGGCCCGCGGCGGGCCGGCCAAGGTCTCGATCTTCGCCTCCGGGCTGATGGGGATGATCAACGGCACCTCGGCGGGGAACGTGGTGGCCACCGGCAGCCTGACCATCCCGTTGATGAAGAAGGTGGGCTACCACCCGCGCAGCGCGGGGGCCATCGAGGCGGCCGCCTCCACCGGCGGACAGATCATGCCGCCGATCATGGGGGCGGGTGCCTTCATCATGGCGGAGATCACCGGCATCCCCTATACCGAGCTGGCCATCGCCGCCATCATCCCGGCGGTGCTCTACTTCCTGTCCGTCTATTTCATGGTGGACCTGGAGGCCCGCAAGATGGGCATGACCGGCCTGCGCGGTGACCAGCTACCGCAGCTCGGCGACATGCTGCGCAAGGTCTACCTGTTCATCCCGATTATCGTGCTGATCGGGGCGTTGTTCATGGGCTACTCGGTGATCCGCGCCGGCACCGTGGCCATGATCAGTGCCGCCGTGGTCTCCTGGCTCACCCCGCACTGGATGGGCCCCCGGGCCATCCTCCGGGCCTTGGAGCTGGGCGCCAAGATGGCCATCCCGCTGGTGGCGGTCTGCGCCTGTGCCGGCATCATCGTCGGCGTGATCAGTCTCACCGGCGTGGGCGCGCGCTTTGCCTCCATGCTGCTGGGCATCGCCCAGGTGGATGTAACCATCCCCATCATCAACTGGACCATCGAGGGCAGCGGCCAACTGCTGGCGATGTTCTTCGCCATGTGCATCAGCATCCTGCTGGGCATGGGCATGCCCACCACTGCGGCCTACGCGGTGGCCGCCTCGGTGGTAGCACCCGGCCTGCAACGGCTGGGGATCGACCCGCTGGTGGCGCACTTCTTCGTGTTCTACTTCGCGGTCATCTCCGCCATCACCCCGCCGGTGGCGCTGGCGGCCTACGCGGCCTCGGCCATCGCCAACACCGATCCGCTGCGCACCTCGGTCACCTCCTTCAAGGTGGGCCTGGCGGCATTCATCGTGCCCTTCATGTTCTTCTACAGCCCGGCGCTGCTGGGCGAGGGCACCTGGGGCGAGATCGCCCGCGTGGTGGTCACGGCCAGTATCGGCATCTACCTGCTGACGGCATCGGTACAGGGCTGGTTCTTCGGGCATATGGTCTGGTTCCTGCGCATCGGCCTGCTCATCGGTGCCCTGTCGATGATTGCTGGCGGCTGGATGACCGACCTGTTGGGCATCACCATCGGCGGGGTCCTGGTCGCCCTGCAGTTGCTCTTCAAAAAGCAGACCGGTGAGCTGGCGGCCTCCGCCGACAAGGGGGCAGGCCCACCGCGGCAATAGCCGCTCGCCACGTGGGGTGGGGCATACTGACGCCACTCTGCGGTATCATCCGCGAGGGTCGATCCGGGCAGCCGGATCGACCCTCTTTTCTTGGGCAGCAAGGGAGTGGCCATGGGCTCCACTGTCGAGGCGCTGATCAGCGTGTTCGGGCTGATCGCCTTGGGGCATATCCTCTATCGCACCGGCTTCGCCGCCGATGGCTTCTGGCCAACCGCGGAGAAGCTCACCTATTACCTGGCGCTGCCCGCACTGCTGGTGGCCCGGCTCTCCGAGGCCCCGCTGCACACCCTGGACCTGCTGCCCATTGTCACCGTGCTGGTGGGCGCGGTACTGCTTGTCTACCTGGCCCAGTGGCTGTTGCTGCGCCCACGCACGCCGAAGGGAGGCCCGGCGTTCACCTCGGTCCTGCAGGGCAGCATGCGACCGAACACCTACGTGGGTCTGGCCACCGCCGTGGCGCTGTTCGGCGATGAGGGCCTGACCCTGGCCGCCATCAGCCTGGCGGTCCTGGTGCCGCTGGTGAACATCCTGGCGGTGATCGCGCTGATGCGGTACGGGGATCAGGGGGACCGGGCCGGCGCCGGCATGATCGGCAGCATTCTGCGCAACCCACTGGTGATGGCCTGTGTGGTGGGCATCCTGCTCAACCTGCTCACCCCAGGGCTGCCCGGCGCCGCGGTGCTCTTCCTTGATGGCCTGGGCCAGGCGGCCCTGCCCCTGGGGCTGATGGCCGTGGGGGCGGGGCTGTACTGGGGCGAGATCGGGCGCAACCCGGGCGCGCTGGCGGTGTCCAGCGCCCTCAAACTGCTGGTGCTACCCCTGGTCACCGCCACCGCGGGTTGGCTGATGGGTCTGGAGGAGACGACCCTGGCGGTACTGGTGCTGTTCAGCGCCGTGCCGGCCTCTGCATCCTGCTACATCCTGGCCCGTCAACTGGGGGGTGATGCCGTGCTGATGGCCACCATCCTGACGGTGCAGACCGCGCTGGCCGCCATCACGCTGCCGCTGGTGCTCTGGCTGACCCTTTGGCTGTTCTGAGTTCAGGAGCCGTTCTGAGCTCAGCCGAAGATCCGCTCGCCCTTGAGCAACACCCGATGGACCAGCGAGTGCAGATGGTTGCGCTCGCGCTCCAGTTCTTCGTGGGTCACCACCTGCAACTGGATGGGCCGGTCGACCTTGCTGAGGCTGCGCTGGAGGTGAATGCCCCGACGCGATGGGGGATCGTAGGCCTCGGGCACCACCACCAGCAGTTCCAGGTGGCGGTCGGGCGCCTCCGGGCCCTCCACTCCGGGGCCGTACAGATAGATGGCCTCGGCCGGCACCGCCTCACGCACGCGGTTGACGATGAATTCCTTGAGTTCGTTGCGTAGGGTCATGGCTTTCTGCCTTCACAGGTGTTCGCGCACCACGCCGAGGAAGTCGTCCCCGTACAGGGAGAGCTTGCGCTCCCCCACCCCGTTGATGCCGGCCAGCGCATCCAGGGTGTCGGGGCGCAGCTCTACCATCTCACGCAGGGTGGAGTCATGGAAGATCATATAAGGGGGGACTCCCTGATCCCTGGCCAGCTCTCGCCGGCAGACGCGCAGGGCATCGAAGAGCTGCTCGTCCTCCGGCCGGGCGAAGGGGGTCTCGGGCACCGCCCGTTTTCGCCGGGCGCGCGCCGGCGCCGGATCGCGGCGCAGGTGCAGGGGCTGCTCGCCGCGCAGCACCGGGCGACAACGCTCGGCCAGGCGCAAGCCGCCGTAGCCGTCCAGGTCCACCTCCACCAGGCCCAGAGCCACCAACTGGCGGAACAGGGTGCGCCACTGCCCCGCCTCCATGTCCGCCCCCAGCCCAAAGACCGACAGGCGGTGGTGACCGAACTGCCGGACGCGGTCGGTCTCACGGCCGCGCAGGACATCCACCAGATGGGCCACGCCAAACATCTGGCCGGTGCGGTAGACCGCAGACAGGGCCTTACGGGCCGCCTCGGTGGCGTCCCAGGTCTCCACCGGCTCGAGACAGGTATCACAGTTGCCGCAGGGCTCGGGCAGGTCCTCGCCGAAATAGCCCAACAGTGACTGCCGGCGGCAGGCGGTGTGCTCACAGAAGGCCAGCATGGCCTCCAGCCGGTGGCGCTCCACCCGCTTGTGGGCCTCCCCCGCCTCGGAACTGTCCAGCATCTGGCGCAGGGTGATCACATCCTGCAGGCCGTAGGTCATCCAGGCGGTGGCCGGCAGCCCATCGCGCCCGGCCCGCCCGGTCTCCTGGTAATACGCCTCCATGCTCCGCGGCAGGTCCAGGTGGGCCACGAACCGCACATCGGGCTTGTCGATACCCATGCCGAAGGCGATGGTCGCCACCACAATCAGCCCCTCCTCCTCGATGAAGCGCTGCTGATTGCGCTGGCGCGTGGCCGCGTCGAGACCGGCGTGGTAGGGCAGCGCCGGGCGGCCCTTGCTGTTCAGCCACTCGGCCATATCGTCCACCTTGCGCCGGGAGAGGCAGTAGACGATGCCGGCATCCCCGGGGTGCTCCGTCTCCAGGAACCGCCAGAGCTGATCGCGGGCATTGCGCCGCGGCGTGACCCGATAGCGGATATTGGGCCGGTCGAAGCTGGAGAGAAACTGCCGCGCCTCGTCCAGGCCCAGGCGTCTGACGATCTCCTGCCGGGTGCGGGCATCCGCGGTGGCGGTCAGGGCGATGCGCGGTACCCGGGGGAAGCGCTCATGCAGCACGGAGAGCTGCAGGTACTCAGGGCGGAAGTCGTGACCCCACTGGGAGACGCAATGGGCCTCATCGATGGCGAACAGGGCGATGGGCACCTGTTGCAGTAGCTCCTGCATGCGCGGGGTCATGAGCCGCTCTGGCGCCATGTAGACCAGGTCCAACTCACCGCGGCGCATGTCCTGTTCGATCGTCCGCAACTCCTCCAGACCGCATGTGGAGTTCAAGGAGGCGGCGCGCACCCCGGCTTGGCTGAGGGCCCGGACCTGGTCCTGCATCAGTGCGATCAACGGCGAGACCACAATGGCCACGCCCGGACGCAGCAGTGCAGGGAGTTGGTAGCACAACGACTTGCCGCCCCCGGTGGGCATCAACACCAGCGCATCGCCGCCGTCACTGACATGGCGGACGATCTCCCCCTGCTGGCCGCGGAAGCCGCGAAAGCCGAACACCCGATGCAACAGCGTCAATGCCGGGTCGGCCGACTCGGCGGTACAATGATCCACTACGTTAGACATAACGATACCCTGCGCGTCCCTGCGCTCGTTTTGGAATGAAGGCACGCTAGCACCGGCCGGGGGTGGACGCAATCCGCGCACCCGGCCGGTGGAACCCCTGCAACGGGAGGATACTCACCACTGTGGCCCGGATCGCCTACCCCCTCGTGCTCGCCCTGCTCAGCCTGGTGGCCACACCGCACGCCATGGCCGTGGACCGGCTGTCCCTGGACCTTGGCTCGGTGACGGGCGAGGGCTGGCATACCGAAGGCCTGAGTCTGCGTCTGCCCCTGCGGGATGGCGATACCGAGATACGGATCGACACCCTGCGCCTGGACGATGGCACCGAGCTCACCGGGCTCAGCCTGCGTTGCGGCACCCTGGAACTGCCCGCCGGGGGCCTGCGCTGCGAAGCGGGCACATTGTCCGCAACCCTGCCCCACCTGGGCAAGGTCCACGGGGAGGGCCACCTGGCCCTGCGCCTGGACGGCAGCCGGCTGGATACCCGCTGGCGGCTGACGACGACCGGTATCGAAGGCCATCTGGCGGTGCGCAGCGACCCGGACGGCTGGACCCTGGACCTGAACCGCCTCCGGGTCTCAGATCCGGGCCGGCTGCTGGCGGACTGGCTGCCGGCGGGAACGGACCTCGGGGGCGAACTGAGCGCCGACGGCCGCCTGAGCGGCGACGGGCAGCGGACCCGCGGCTGGCTGGAGTGGCGCGCCGAGCTCAGCGGCCAGGACGCAAGCGGCCGGCTCGCCGCTGAAGGCCTGCGCGTGGACGGCCGTCTGATGGCCCACCGCCGGGGCACGGGCCCCTGGGCGCTGCGCGCCAGCCTCGACAGCGAGCAAGGACAGGCCTATGCCGAACCGGTCTTCCTTGACCTGGGTGAACACCCGACACGCCTGACCGCGGGCGTGGACTGGGATACGACCGAAGGGGGCTGGGACGTGCGCCATTTCACCCTGCGTCAACAGGGCCAAGGGGAGCTGACTGGACAGGGGCGGCTGGACCGCACCGGCCTGCGAGCGCTCTCGCTGCGCCTGCGCGACGGGCGGGCGGATGGCCTCTATGCCGTCTACCTGCACCCCTGGCTGCTGGGCGGCAACCTGGACCAGTTGCAGCCACACGGCCGCCTGGACGCCCGTCTGGAGTGGGCCGAGGGCGCCCCCCAAGTTGCCGAGGTGACGGCCCGGGGCCTGCAGTTGGACGATGCTCAGCAGCGCTTCGCGCTGCGTGATTTCAGCGGCCGGTTGCTCTGGCACGGGGCGGACCGTGAGGCGCCACCCCAGAGCCGTCTGCGCTGGCGCGAGGCCAGCCTGCTGCAACTGCCGCTGGGCGAGACCGCGCTGCGCCTCACCGCCCACGGGCGCGAGGTCCGCCTGCCCCCGGGCCAACGGCTGCCAATCGTGGACGGCGCCCTGCGGGTCCACCAGTTGCGGCTGAGCGGGCTCGGCACCGACCAGCTGGACATCCGCTTCGAGGCGGACATCCTGCCCATCGATCTGCGTGCACTGACCACCGCCCTGGACTGGCCCCCGCTCTCCGGCACCCTCTCCGGCCGGCTGCCAGAGCTGAGCTATCGTGATGGCCGTTTGGGCCTGGGCGGCACCCTCATCGCCCAGGTCTTCGGCGGGCTGCTCCGGGTGGATCAGCTAAGCCTGGAGGACCCCTTCGGCCCCGCACCGGTCTTCCGCGCCGACCTGCGCATGCGCAGTTGGGATCTGGACAGCTTCACCGAGGTGCTGGAGTTGGGCAGGATCGAGGGCTACGCCCACGCCGATATCCTCGGTCTGCACCTGATCGGCTGGGAGCCGGTCGCCTTCGATGCGCGCATCTGGTCGCCGGAGGGCACAGGCGAGCGCCGCCGCATCAGCCAGCGGGCGGTGGAGAACATCACCCAGATCGGCGGCAGCACCCCGGCGGACTGGGTCTCCCGGCAATTTCTGCGCTTCTTCGACACCTTCCGCTATCGGCGGCTGGGCATTAGTTGTCGCCTGGAGGGCGGGGTTTGCCACATGGGCGGGGTGGCACCGGCCAACGGCGGCTATTACCTGATCGAGGGCCGCGCCCTGCCCCGTCTGAATATCATCGGCTTCGCCACCGAGGTCAGTTGGCCCGCCCTGCGCGAACAGATTGGCCAGGTATTGGCCCAAGAGGAGGCCCCGGTGGTCGACTAAGGGGCCCGCTTTGCGCTTTACTGAACCGCATGGGCAGGCTGAACCGAATCCCTGCACCGACCGTCTAAACCAACACGGAACAACCCGTCATTGCGAGGAACGCCCCATGAATGCAACCCCCTGGCGTGCCGCTGCGCTGCTCAGCGCCCTGATACTGCTGAGCGCCTGCGTGACCATCAACGTTTACTTCCCCACGGTCGCGGCCGAACGGGCCGCCGACCGCATCATCGAGGACGTCTGGGGGCCCGAGGCCCAGCCCCGCGGCAACCCGTCCGAGGAAGGCGAGCCGCAGTCCGGCCTGCCGGCACCGGAGGCACAACAGCCGGTGGCCATGCGGGTGCTCAACGTG